>CAIPAT010000426.1 GCA_903863035.1 uncultured Lentisphaeria bacterium | reverse complement strand
TTTACTGATTAAAAGCATGGTAAAATTCCTCCATCTGGGTGGTTGTTGGAGAGTTTGCAGATACAGAAAAGGCTTTAAAGCCTGCCGCTGTCAGGCAGCAGAAGTTAAGGCGTCTATCATATATTATGCCGGGGAATAGGGCGTTTTTAAGGCAATTATGGCCGGCTGGGCTGGTTTTAGCGTATGAAACAGGTGGTTTTTAGCGGCGGGAAGAGGTTAAATGTTCATTCCGAACGCCAAAGGCGGGCCTGGCTGGCTTTTGACAAGGGCTAAAATAGAAGGGGCGGTGTACAGGTTTTCGCTGCCTGCCGCCGCCCCTTGTGGATTTCCGCTATTTATAAGGATTTGGTTATTTCCGCTTTTGCCGTATTTTGCCTGCCTTAAAGCCGCCTGTATACAGTACATATTATACGCCGCCTCCGCATTTTTGTCAATTGCGGTCTGTTGTCTGGACTTCAGTCTCTACTCTGCGGAACGGCATGGGGCGCCGGCTGGACGGCCCGCTTCGGTTAACGCAGTCGCGCATTGAGCCCTTGCTGAAACCGCTGTGACTCGCAGGCGGTTTCCCTCCCCCTGTCAACGTCCGGAACAGCTATGCTTGGAGGAATGGGCTGCCCACGGTTTGAAGTACCCTGTTTTCGATAAAATCCGGCTGTCGGGCGGCAGCAATGGCAAGCCGGCGAATTTGTATGACTAAGAGAAATTTTCTATTGTACGCCGTCCGGCATACATTAGCCTCAAGCGGTTTTTTCCTCTTGAGCCTCTCCTGTTGACGGAATGTTCGCGGTACTGTATATTATAGCCAGTAACAACAAAGAGGCAGATATGTTAAATTTTCAACCGGACTCGTTTTGGAAATGGGGACAGAAGTCGGAACTGGCCAGGCGGGCCGGAATTTCCCGGCAGTATTTAGCCGACATCCTCAACTGCAGGAAGCGCGCATTGCCGGAACTGGCCCAGAAACTTGAAGATGCATCACGGGAGATGGATATCCATATTGACAGGGATTACTTCATGTATCCGGCCGAGGCCTCGCCTTACATCTTCAACACCGCGGAAGTGAAGAAGCAGAAGAAACTGAAGTATAAAAAGAAGCTGGAGGATTCCAGCTTATTTGAAAAACAATGCCTTGAGCTGACACACCAGCTATCCACCGGCCGAGGCCGGCTGCCGTCAAGAAAGCAGCCGTCGAAACGGACGCTGCGGATGCTGGATTACATTGCCAACAAGGCCGTAGAATCCATAGAGTCTGAAAAAGCCTTAAAGGCGATGTGTCAGCGGGAGGCAGTGTTCCAGGCGGCCATTGCAGCGGGGAGTTCTCCCGGGCCTGCCGCGGCACGGACGATAAGAATTAACATCTGAACAGGAAGATCCATAAAATGTCCGGCATGCCGGACATATACGCCTGGTTTATTATTAAATAGCGGCGGCTGTAAAAATTATCCCCTTTACCACCCCCGGGAGATATAAAAGCCTGTCCATAATTGATATCACAGCTGCGGCGTCTGTGTTTCCTGGCGCATAAGCAGCCGTTTTATCCCGGAAGGTCATTCTATCCAGTGAAGGGTAAAGGTTGTTTCCCCCGCCACATGCCGCTGCGTCCATTAAGCTGTGGCTGCAATTCTGTCAGGCGTATATTCTTTATGGTTTAAACCGGCGGCTGGAGTTAGGGAAAGCGTGAAAAGCAATTTGACTTTTTCGATGTAACAAGTATTCTGTTACTGATCTTTAGCGTGTTTCCTGTTGGGTAATATATGACCGATTAACTTTTTGGGTGAATGAAATGATGAAAACTGCAGCTGCCGGCACGTTGCGCAAAGCCGCTGAACAGGGTGATGCCATGGCGCAGTTCAGCCTTGGCGTATGCTATCAGAACGGATGGGGTGTCGGCAGAGATACAGCGGAAGCGGCAAAGTGGTATAGTAAAGCCGCGGAACAGGGGAATGCCGATGCCGGGGCGGCGCTCGACGCACTGGACTTTAGCAGGGGAGATTTGAATGAGTAGAACGCTGATCATTTTACTGGCGCTGGCGGCCTGCCTTGAGCCATACTGCAGTTGGGGCGCGGCAGGTGCCGATGCATTTCGCCGGGCGGCGGAACAGGGTGATGCGAAAGCCCAGTTCAGCCTGGGCTGGTGTTACAGCAAAGGTGAAGGCGTCGCCAAAGATACCCAAACAGCCGTGGCATGGTACCGCAAAGCCGCCGAGCAGGGTGATATGGCTGCTCAGTATGCGCTGGGAGCTTGCTATTTCTGCGGGGATGGCGTGGGCAAAGATGAAGCCGAGGCCGTAAACTGGTACCGCAAAGCGGCGGACCGTGGTCACCTGGAAGCGCAGGGGCTGCTTGCCATGTGCTACGCGTATGGCTGCGGCGTTGCCGAAGATAAGGCGGAAGCCGCCAGGTGGTACCGCAAGGCGGCGGAACAGGGTAATGCCGGAGCTCAGTATTCGCTGGGCGCGTGTTATGCCGCCGGCACCGGTGTCGTCAGGGATGAAGCCGAAGCCATGCGCTGGTATCGCAAAGCGGCGGAACAAGGCTATGCGCTGGCACGGGAGGCACTTAAAGAGTTACAGGTGAAGTGATCTTCGATATTGCCCGGATCCGATGAATGCCGGAATAGATTATCAGTCCGGCGCCGGTATCAGTCAAAAGCCTGAAGAAAGCTATTCTGTCAATTCTGTCAGGGGGTTGGATGAGAGAAACATGGAAAACTGCTTATCATGACAGTTGTTTAATCAGTTCATCCCTGATTTTTTTCCATGTTTTCGCCGTCATTGATTTTAGCTGCATGACAATATCCTTTTGCGGGACTTCAACCACATCCCCGCAGATATAGTCCGGTATCTTTTTCATATACTCGGCTTTAGCGCCGCTGGTGCAATGGTCCATGTATGCCTTGGTCATTTCCGGAGAGAAGTGGCCGAGTACCGATTGAACAACCGGCAATGGCATATTGTTGATCGCGGCCAGATATGCGAAAGTATGGCGTAAGCTGTGGACATCCTTGACTGATGATGCTCTGGACCGGCCCGGCGCAACACGATTGGATTCGATGTCAAGGCTTTCCAGGAATGTTGTCACATCCTTGCCGATGCGTGAACCGTTATTTGTATAAATGTGTTGCAGTTCAGGGAAACAGTATTCGCCGTCATGTGGTAATGCGGCTAGATACTTGTGCAGGCCTGGCAACAGCGGGATGCTTACTTTCTTGCCGGTTTTCAGAAGTATCCGATTGACAATCCAGCCCGTCCCGAGATTTAGCTCATTCCAGCGCAACGTGCAAATATCGCCCTCGCGCAAGCCGGTACTGACGCCTGTCAGGAATAGCGGATAGAGATAGGTGTCTTTGCTTTTCTCTCCGATTAGCTTGAGCTCTTCTGGCGTGAATGCTTCGCGGGGAACAGTGTCTTTTTTCTGATTCTGGATCGGTGCAAATGGATTCTTGTGCATTTCCGCACGTTCCTGCAATACTTCAAATACCATTTTGAGCAACGCCAGACAGTCATTAACCGTGGCAACAGCCAACTTACCTGGCAACTTATCTTTATGACTGATAGTCCTTTTCCCTCGCTTGTATATTACTGCTTTATTATAGCGGCCATGCTGACGAAGGTATTGAATATACTCCTGGGCGTGTTGCATTGTCACCGCATTCATCTGTTCAATGTCCGAATACTTGTCTGTCATAAACAAAAGAAAGTCGTCAAACTTGGCGCGATTACCTTTCATGCGCGCCGGCCCAGCTTCTGTCTTTCTTGGGATTTTCAGAAATTCATCGAAAGCATCTGTCAGTGGAATGGATTTGCCAAAGCAAACTGACTGTACTTTTTCAGCCAGTTGGACAACAGCCTGCTTGCCTTTTAATTCCTTAATTTTATCAGCTTCAAATTTCTTTGCATCTTTCTCATTGGTCTTACCGGTTGACCCTCGAATGCGCTCCCCGTTGCACATAAAAGAATAATGCCACAATTTTTCACGCAGATATAATGACATGTTTTTTTCCTTTTATGATTGTTATGAACTTTAGAGAACCATAGTGAAATTAATATACACTCAAAAACTCAGTTTGTCACAATTTTTACAAAAAGACCACTATAATAATTCCATAACGAAGACAGCGAACCGCCATAAGGTGTTTGCTTTGAAGGAGATAAGAATGGTGGGCGTAACAGGACTTGAACCTGTGACCTCTACGATGTCAACGTAGCGCTCTAGCCAACTGAGCTATACGCCCTTTAATGGGCACAAGGCATAGAATTTATACCACTTCTGCCAGAAGTCAACTTTCGATTGCGGAATTTTACAAAAAAAAGCATTTTCTCGTAATGCGACGGCACCGCCAAAAGTCCACTGCCGCTAAAAAACGAATTACAGATGGACTTTGGGGAAATATTTTTGCCGCTAATTCGTAATTTTAATGCCGACCTCTGTTGCTCGCAGGTCAATGATAGACCTATACGGCTGAAGAATATTGAGAAGCAGACTGTTTCCGGCTTATTTCCGGTTTTCTTTTGTTTGGGTAGCCGCTGTTTCTTATAAAATCCTGCCATCTGCATAATATTGTGTACAACCGTGATCGAATAAATGGCATTATATACAGCAGGTTTTCCTCTGACACCTCGGAAGTCAGGTTCCAATTTGACGTATAAAAAGAAGTCAGCGCATGATTGCGATGGCCGCATTCATGCGCTGACTTGGGTTTAACTAATGCTATATTCCTGTCAACTTTTCCAGATCGGCTTTATCTTGTAAACGTTTTGTTGATTTCTTGTTTTTTATCAGATCTTTCTTCCCGATAAAAATCACTTCAACATCGCCGTATTTTCCCTTGACAACCGACTTCTTCGCCGTACCGAAATCAACTCCGTCAATCTCATTGAGCAGGTCTATTCTGACAGGCTCTATGCCAATTTTTATGATGTTGCCGTTTTCAAACAAATCATCCGGCAGGCAGCTTTTCTTGAAACCGAATTCCAGCAGAACTTTTTTGAGCAAGGCGACATTCTCCGGCGTCAATAAATAGAAAACATCCAAATCTTTGGTAAAGCGCGGATAACCGTAAAAAGCGACGGCATAGCCGCCGACAATCATGTATTCAACGCGGTGCTTTTCTAATAACTTCAATAACTCTTGAAAGTCTTGCTGGATATTCATATATAAACTTCCCTGATTGAATGCGCAAAGCCTCCAAAGCGTCAAGACGCTCTTCCGGACTTTTGCTGCTCCAGTACTTTTTATCTTCAGACGATTCTTTGCTGAATGTAGATACTGATAATGTCTTTTTCATATTGCCCAACCTGAATTATTCTGGCTAATACAATACCGAGTCGCAATCTGAAAACAAGTAAAGACAAGCGCAATTTCAAGAATTAACCACAACGGCATGTTTCACAGAGGGAATATAGAATTTAGCGCGGCATAGCCGCAACCAAAGGGTTTAACAGGGATGGACAGGATATGCAGGATAAGAGAATACACTTTTCCCACGAAAAAAATACCGGAACTAAAAAACAGAAGTCAGCGCATGATTGCGATGTCCGCATTCATGCGCGTACGTGGATTTATCTTTCGTGCTTTTCGTGGGTACCCTTGCATTTGTTGTTGTGTTACGCCTAAACAGTGTCGCTCCGCTGGAAAAAGTAACTCAAGCTTCCAGCTTGAGAAGAATCGCACCGGCCACTCTATTAGAGGTTCCGCGACTGCGGGAATGCTTGCGGTACCTTAGGGAAATTGAGGGATATTAATATTCCGCGCCGCCGGCGCTTATAATGCGGATGTTGTGGAACGGTGAAATCCCTAAAAGATTTTTGTCCACAAAAGACGCAAAATTACACGAAATGAAAATCCGGAATTCAGCGTATAAATTCACAGGGGGGGGTAAATATACATCCGTGGTGAAAATATAAAGCCGGTCCTACGACCGGCGCTCCCGGGGCAAACCCGGTTATGACGGAGCATAAACCTCCAATGGGAAACAAAATCATGAATATCCCATATCCAACACGGAATATCCAATAACCACTAACCACCAGTCACTCCTGACTCTATTCAAACAAGCTTCAGCTTTTTGACGTGGCGATGATATTCCTGGAGGCTGCATATTTCCATTCTGCCACCCATGTCTTTGAGGGCCTTCAGGCCTTCGATTGCGGCACTCATGCCGTCAAGCGTGGTGGTGATCGGAATGCCGTGGGAAACAGCCTGGGCGCGCATCTGGATCTCATCGACCTTGGATTCGGCGCCGGTTTCCGGGGTATTGATTATCCACTGGATAAGATGCTCGTTCATCAGGTCGATCAGGTGCGGCCTGCCGCGTGAAATCCTGAATACGGCATTGGCTTTGATTCCGGCGTTATACAACGTGGTTGAAGTACCGCGGGTTGCATAGAGGGAAAAGCCGAGATTGACCAGAGCTTTACACAGCGGAATTGCCGCTTCCTTGTCGATGTCGCGGAACCCGACAAAAACATTGCCTCCGACCGGCAGGGTGTTGCCGGCTGCGACCTGGGTTTTCAGATAGGCGATGCCTGCGGACAGATCCAGTCCCATAACCTCGCCGGTGGATTTCATTTCCGGGCTCAGCGCGATATCAATGCCCGGGAATCTGACAAACGGGAACACAGCTTCTTTGACCACTGTATGTTTTGGGATGATTTCCTTGGTAAAACCGAGTTCCTTCAGCGTCTTGCCGGCCATCGCCAGAGCCGCTAGCTTGGCCAGCGGCACGCCAATAGCTTTACTGACGAACGGCACGGTACGGGAAGCGCGCGGATTGACTTCCAGGATATAGACTTCACTGTCTTTTACCGCGTATTGAACGTTCATCAAGCCGCAGACATTTAGTTCTTTGGCCAGCGCAAAGGTGTGTTTTCTGACTTTTTCCAGGACTTCAGGCGAAAGGGTCTGGGTCGGAATGATACATGCGCTGTCGCCGGAGTGTATACCGGCCAGCTCAACGTGTTCCATGACCGCCCCGATTACTGATTTAGTACCGTCAGAGATGCAGTCCACGTCAAGTTCGGTGGCGTCTTCCAGAAAACGGTCAATCAGCACTGGACGGCCGTCGGAGGCGACAACCGCCTCTTCCACATATTTGCGCAGATATTTTTCGTTATAGACAATGACCATGGCACGGCCGCCCAGCACGAAGGATGGACGGACCAGCACCGGATAGCCGATCCGGTTGGCGATTTCTACGGCCTGTTCCAGATTGGTAGCCATGCCGTTCGGCGGCTGGAGGATTTTCAGTTTATCCACCAGTTTCTTGAAGAAGTCGCGGTCTTCGGCAGCTTCGATATCTTTCGGGCTGGTGCCGATGATCCTGACCCCGGCGGCATCCAGTTTCTGGGCCAGGTTAAGGGGGGTCTGACCGCCGAACTGCACAATCACGCCGGAACACTGTTCGCGCTCATAGATATGCAGCACGTCTTCGAATGTGAGCGGTTCGAAATAAAGTTTGTCGCTGGTATCATAGTCAGTACTGACTGTTTCAGGATTACTGTTGACCATGATGGATTCAAATCCGGCGTCATGCAGCGCAAACGCGGCATGAACGCAGCAGTAGTCAAACTCGATTCCCTGGCCGATACGGTTGGGTCCGCCACCAAGAATCATAATGCTCTTCTTGCCGGAAGATTTGTACTCGTCAACACCGCCGTAAGTTGAATAATAGTAAGGGGTATATGCCTCAAATTCACCGGCGCAGGTGTCAACCAGTGCGTAAACCGGCATGATATTCATTTCCTTGCGGAGCTTATACACTGACAGGTCATCGCTATGCAGCAGGAAAGCAATCTGACGGTCTGAGTAGCCGAATTCCTTAATCTGAAACAGCAGGTCGCTATCTTTTTTAAGACCTTCCAGCGATTTCGCGGAACGGATTTCGTCTTCGTATGCGACAAGTTCGTGCATGTGCCGCAGGAACCATTTGTCGATACAGGTTATTTCATTGACCCGGTCAACACTCCAGCCGCGGCGGAATGCTTCATGGATTACGAACATGCGTTCGCAGTTGGGCCGTCTCAGTTCAGCTTCAAGGAATTCATCGGACATTTCCATGAACTTGCCGTCTTTGCCGTCAGCGCCGAATCCGGCACGGCCGGTTTCCAGCGAACGCAAAGCTTTCTGGAAAGACTGTTTGAAAGTCTTGCCGATGCTCATAGCTTCGCCGACAGATTTCATCTGAGTGGTCAGGGTGCTGTCCGCTGATTGGAATTTTTCGAAAGTGAAACGCGGTATTTTAGTAACAACATAGTCAATACTCGGCTCAAAACAAGCCGGAGTCACGCGGGTAATGTCATTGCAGATCTCATCCAGAGTATAACCCACGGCAAGTTTCGCGGCAATCTTGGCAATCGGGAAACCGGTGGCCTTCGATGCCAGCGCACTGGAACGGGAGACGCGGGGATTCATTTCAATAATAGCCATACGGCCGTTTTGCGGATTTACCGCCCATTGAACGTTGGAGCCGCCGGTTTCCACGCCGATAGCACGCATGACTCTCAGCGAGGCGTCGCGCATTTCCTGATAGCAGCGGTCAGTAAGCGTCTGCGCCGGGGCCACAGTGATGCTGTCGCCGGTATGAACACCCATCGGGTCGATATTTTCAATTGAACAGACAATAACGCAATTATCATTCTTGTCGCGCATAACTTCCAGTTCGAATTCTTTCCAGCCCAGAAGCGATTCCTCAATCAGCACTTCGCGATTGCGACTGGCTTCAAGTCCGCGCTGAACAATCTCGGCAAACTGCTCCATATTATAAGCAATGCCGCCGCCGGTGCCGCCAAGCGTGAAACCGGGACGAATGACAAGCGGCATGGTACCGATCTGCTTGGAAATACAGACAGCCTCTTCCAGCGAATGCGCCGAACCGCTCCGCGGCACGTCAAGACCGATTTCGGTCATGGCGTTTTTGAACAGTTCACGGTCTTCCGCCTTGCGGATTGATTCGGCATTAGCGCCGATCATCTCGACGCGGTAGCGGTCAAGAATACCGGAGTCAAACAACTCCATCGCCAGATTCAGCGCGGTCTGTCCGCCGAGTGTCGGCAGCAGCGCGTCGGGACGTTCCCGGCGGATAATTTCGTGCAGGATATCCTTGGTCAGCGGTTCTATATAGGTCCGGTTGGCAAAATCCGGATCGGTCATGATGGTTGCAGGATTGCTGTTGACCAGGACTACTTCGTAACCGTCTTCACGCAGCGCTTTACATGCCTGGGTACCGGAGTAGTCAAACTCGCAGCCCTGCCCGATTACAATCGGACCGGAACCTATCAGCATAATCTTCTGGATGTCTTTTCTCTTCGGCATTATGATCCTTCACTGTCTATATTTAATATTTCAAAAATCTTTATTACTTTGTCATTGCCGCTTTGATAAAATCCCTGAACAGCGGATGCGCCTGCAGCGGCCTGGACTTGAATTCAGGATGGAATTGACAGGCAACGAACCATTTCAAGCCGGGATTCTCAATAATTTCAACCAGACTTTCATCCGGCGAGGTCCCGGCAATAAACAGTCCGCCTTCTTCAAACTGCTGACGACAGACGGAATTGAATTCATAGCGGTGCCGATGGCGTTCGGAAATGTTGAGAGTGCCATAGGCCCTGGCAGATTTAGAGTCGGTTTTGATTATACATGGATATGCGCCCAGCCGCATAGTGCCGCCCTTTTCACAGACTTTTTTCTGTGCAAGCATCAGGTCTATAACCGGATAAGGCGTATTAGCGTCGAATTCAGTACTGTCGGCGCCGGTGAGCCCGAGCACGTTTCTAGCATATTCAATGACCGCGCACTGCATCCCCAGACAGATACCGAGGAACGGAATATTGTTTTCTCTGGCGTATTTGATGGCTTTAATTTTACCGGGGATGCCGCGGTCGCCGAACCCGCCGGGCACCAGAATGGCATCGGCATCGGCGATCAGACTGCAGTCCGTCATCTTTTCCAGTTCTTCAGATTCCACCATCCGGATGTTCACTCTGACGTCATTGGCAACTCCGGCATGGCTCAATGCCTCATAGATACTCTTGTAAGCGTCTTTCAAGCTTATGTATTTGCCGACGACTGCCACAGTAACGTCGCCGTTGGCTGGATTGATCACGGTATCGACCATCTGCTTCCAGTTTTCAATATCCAGTTCCTTGTGTTCCAGCCTGAGCAGATCCAGCACTTTTATATCAAGTTTCTGAGCCGCGAGTTCAATCGGTACTTCATAGATCGAATTCTGAACGTCACGTTCTTCGATGACCAGTTCCTTAAGAATATTACAGAACAATGCCAGCTTGCAGAAATGTTCATCCTCCATCGGTTTTTCAGTCCGGCAGACAAGCACATCCGGAATAATCCCGATTTCGCGAAGTATGCCGACTGACTGCTGTGACGGCTTGGTTTTAATTTCGCCGGCAGCTTTAATATATGGCACCAGCGTCAGGTGAATAAAGATGGAGTTGCCGAGGCCTGACTCATGTTTAAACTGCCTGATGGCTTCAAGAAAAGGCAGCGATTCGATATCGCCGGCAGTGCCGCCGATTTCAGTTATCGCGATATCCACATCCGGAGAATCCAGCGAAAGAATCGCCCGCTTGATTTCATCAGTAATATGCGGAATCACCTGAACGGTGCCGCCGAGGAATTCCCCTCTGCGTTCTTTGGCAATCACCGTGCTGTAGATGCGCCCGGTGGTGAAATTGCTGGCCTTTGAACATTTAATCTCCGCAAAGCGTTCGTAGTGTCCCAAATCCAGATCAGTCTCCGCGCCGTCATCGGTGACATAGACTTCTCCGTGCTGATATGGAGACATGGTACCCGGGTCAACGTTGATATAGGGGTCCAGTTTCTGCATGGCGACCCGGTATCCGCGGTGATTCAACAGCATGGCCAGAGATGCGGCGGTAATCCCTTTTCCAAGAGAAGATACAACGCCGCCTGTAATGAAAATGTGCTTTGTCATGATTCCTAACAAGTCCTGAAACCGCAGATATGCAGCTTCTAAATATTATGAACTATTATAATTTTTTTACATAAAAAAACCAGCCGGTAATGTTCCGGTGTATTTTTACGAAGAGATTAACAGAACGGACTTAATAATTACTCCTTTTACGGAAAATTTCAACCTGAAATTGAAAAAAAAGTGAGATTATGTGCTTTTTTGATTGTCCATTATTAATGGAAACATTATGACAGCCATGTTCCCCTGCACAAAACTAAACAACTTTAATAATTCCATTTTATAAAACTAAACAACTTTAATAATTCCATGTTATAACTATTTGAGGATTAGACAACACCGCCAAAAGTCCAGCAAATGTCGCAAACTCTGATTATTGCTTCAAAATGTCAATGCCTTTGAGGGAGTGAATAATCATCCTGAATCATTCACAGTTGCAATTCAAGACTTTTGGCGGCACTGTCGGTGCTGTCAGTGCTGTCGATTAATGAGTTTTTTTTAATTTATTTCATCAATGTGCTATTGATTTATATTAATATGCCGATTATATTCTAAATTGGAACAAAAAATTCTTATCTGTTTGAAATTGGAGCAAGCCGTAAAGGATAATAACCTTTATGGCTTTTTTTATTCTAGGAGCACATGAATACAACATTATTCGAAAATTTAAAAATCGGGAATCTGCAGATTTCATTGCCACTCATTCAGGGCGGAATGGGAGTGCGTGTATCAACTTCAGCCCTGGCTGCAGCAGTATCCAATGAGGGTGCTCTGGGCGTAATCGCCGCCATCGGACTCGGCGAAAACGATGAAAGCAAAACGCGCGATTATCTAGGCTGGTCGCGCTCCGCATTCATCAACAGTATCAAGCAAACCCGCCGGATGACTAAAAATCCGTTCGGCGTGAATATCATGTGCGCACTGACCAATTATGAAGATCTGGTCAAAGCAGCTCAGGACGAAGACATCGATGTGATTATTTCCGGAGCCGGACTGCCGATGCGCTTACCGTCATTTGTCAAAAACCTCACCACCAAACTGGTGCCGATTGTATCTTCGCCCCGTGCCGCGCACATTATCTGCAGTACCTGGCTGCGGAAGTATAATCGACTGCCGGATGCTGTTATCGTGGAAGGCCCCATGGCTGGCGGACATCTGGGATACAGCAGTGCTGAACTAGCTGACAAAGAAAATTATTCCTTAGACAATATCCTGAAAAGAGTAATTGAAACCGTCCGTGGTTTTATCCACAACAACATAGATATTCCGGTAATTGCAGCAGGCGGTATTTTTGACGGCAAGGACATTGCCAGAGTCATGAAACTGGGTGCAGGCGGCGTCCAGATGGGAACACGTTTTGTCTGTACGCACGAATGTGACGTGTCGCAGGAATATAAAGATGCGTATATAGCCGCAAATGATGAAGATGTTGTCATCATCCAAAGTCCGGTAGGAATGCCGGGCAGAGTAATTATGAATGATTTCGTCAGAAAGATATCCAATGGCGAACGAATGGATTTCGGCTGTGTATACCACTGTCTGCACACATGCAAACCCAAAGAAGTGAATTACTGCATAGCGAAGGCGCTCGATAACGCTTCACGGGGGATGATGGATGTTGGTTTTGCCATGGCCGGAAGCAACGTTTCCCGTATCAAGGAAATAGTTTCAGTCAAACATCTGATAGATGAATTGACTGCAGGCGCCAGAGCATCTCTCGCACTCGCATAAAACGAAACCTTCTTAAATTAAAAACGGGGCGTCCGGTCATATAACCGAACACCCCGATATTTTTCTACATTTACCAATACGGTTTATTTATTCAACAGCAATTGCCTTGATACTGAATTTGATGGTTACCTGCTGGCCTTTTTTCACTGTGATTTCCTGTCTGACCGGGACATTATGCCATACTTTAACATAATTTTTGCCGGATTTTGAATCATCTTTACCCACAACCATATTGGACGGGTCGCCGCCCCAGCCGTCGAAGAATCCGCTTGAGGCCGGATTACCCTCTTCGAAGCCTGGATTCTTAATTTCCGCACCGACCGCAGTCAAATCATCATACGCCACCCACACCGGCAAGTTATTAACTTCTGTTCCAGGTTTATACCACGGGCCGCGCAGTACCAGCGATACGGTTCCATCGTTCTCAGGCACGAAACTGAATTCCATCTCAGTCCAGTCCTTAGTGATTTTGCCGCCGCTCACAATCAGGTAACATTCCTTTTTGTCCGACAGCCATGAAGCGTTGCCGACATAAAACGGAGGCGACTTGACCGGAGTTAACGCCACACCGCTCTTGAGTCCATCCACATCAATTCTGACTTCAGCCTGCTGGGCCATACAGCATACCGCCGCTACGGACAAAACCAGTGTTAACATCTTTTTCATTCTGACTTACCCCTTTATTGTTTGAGTATAAATGTAACATAATTTTCTGTGTGTAAAAGTCAAGTGCCACTTGCTTTATGTTTATAGATATTAGCCGGACAAGGAAAGTTTTGCCGGTTCGTTACAGATCTTCATGTATGCGCCTCTCCGGCAATTCCCAAAATAACTTCGGGATATTTCGCAAGACTTGTCAAGTTTCTTTCTTGGCAGCTCTTAATAAAAAAAGTTTTCGCCATGTTTCAAAAGATAGTTGACACTTTGTAGTAACGGACTTCTTCTGTCCGTTGAATCCATAGGAACAGTGCATATGTTCTGAGCCTGCCAACCTTGTGCGCAGCGTTTGAAAAAGTGTCAACTATCTCTGACCATTATTTGAAACATGCCGAGTTTTCACAAGTATATTTCAAGTAGCGTTTATTTATTTAACTTTGTAAAGCATGGACAAAATCCGGTTGATATATATCTTTTGCAATGTATATTCATTATTTTGAATAGGTTTTGGTTATTATATGGATATTCCATAGAGGATGATAAAATTTCAGAAATAATTAAATTATTTATAATATTCAGCTGTTTCAATCAGCGGCATCCCAACAGAAAGGTTATATAAAAATATGTTTACGAGCCTGGGCAAATATAAAATTGTTCCTCTGTTGACAATTAAAGATATAGAGATCGCGGACGCGCTTAAAGTTGCTGAAGCTCTGATCAAAGGCGGACTGCCGGCCATGGAAATAACCTTCAGGCGCTACAGCGACAGCAAAGCCATCCGGGAAATCGCTAAAGAATTTCCGGATTTTTTGATCGGAGCATCCGGTATCCTGAATAAAGATCAATTTCTGCGCGCCGTTGACTCGAAAGCAAAATTCGCCACGGCGCCAGGCGTTTGCGAAGAGTCCATCAAGATTGCCATAAAGTCGCCGATCGTTTTCGCCCCCGGCGCCAACACACCTTCCGACATTGAACGCATCCTGCTCAACAGTTGCGTGCATTTTCAGTTTTTTCCGGCGGAACCGTCCGGCGGAGTTGATTACTTGAAAGCAATTCTGGAACCGTTCGACCATCTTCCGCTGGATATCCTGCCCAAAGGGGGCATCACTCAGGATAAAATCAAGGATTATCTTAAAATACCGCAGGTATATGCGGTTTCTCTGGAACATATTCTACTCCCTGAATATGTCATCAACAAACAATGGGATAAAATCACGGAATCAGCGAAAAACGCGCTTGGAACAGCACTGAGTTAAATACCATTCCTTCAGCGTGAGTTATGATTCAAAATTAATTTCGCAGTCGAGGAGCATATAATTGACCGGAGGAGAAAAAAGATTTTTTACCGGCATTACAACATGCATCGCTTTTTCGCTGCTGTTGATTCTGGCCGTTCTGTGCGGAAAAATCCCGTTGGGCGTGCCGGGTCAATGGTGCTGGAACCGGGTGCAAAACTTTGATTTTCCAATCTTTGAAACAATCACCGTAATTATTTTTTTCTGCACTGCGGTGATTATAGCTTTTCTGACCGATTTCCGTTCCACGTCTATTCACGGCAAAGTCGCCGGAGTAATTCTGATTCTGCTGTGCGGACTGATTATAGATTATCAGATATTGTTGAGCGGCAGAGCCGGCATCAACGAAAATATGGTCGGTATAATTGATAAATATACTTCCGGTTACATGACCGTGGCAGCGACAATAGACTCTCCGGTGAAATACTTTTCTGACTTCACCAAACCGCAAAACAATCGCAGTTCCACGCCGGAGCATGTTGACGTACACCCGCCAGGCAACATTCTAGTCTCATGGCTTGCCTTGAAAGCATGCAGAGAATCAGATGCCTTGCGCAAACTTATCGACCGGATACTGCCGGCCGGCACCATTGAAAAAGTCGCTGCGGATAATGGAACTGTAACAGCATGTGCCGCCGCCCTGCTGGTGCTGCTGATGTTGGCCGGAATTTCACTGGCGAAAGGGCTTATCCTGCTGTCGGCGTTCATTCTGGCAAAAAATAAATTTCCCTATGCCGGAATGGCGGCATTAACCTTGCTGGCGGTTCCCGGCGCAATACTCTTTACCGGACATTATGACCCGCCGTTCTTTTTCATCACCTCGCTGTGTTGTCTGTTTTTCACAATGGCCGCCACCGATGGCAAACCGGCGCTTTTATGGGCAGTATTATGCGGATTTATGCTTGGACTTGGAACATTTTTCACTCTGGCGTATGGAGTTCTTATTCTCCTGGTTTTCGCGTTTTTTCTTATAACGGCCGGTGTGTCGGGAAATATCAGAAAGAATTTAGTCATTACGGCCGGAGTGGCAGCGGGCGGTCTTGCTGTGACGTTGCTCTGCTGCATCTGCGGATTCAACATTATCGGAATATTTCTGCAATGCCTCCATAACCAGGCCAGGTTTCATGCCGAAACCAGCCGTTCAGCCGTTTGGGCGGCATTTAACTTTTTCGACTTTCTCCTGTTTCTCGGTCCGCCTGGCTTCTTCCTGCCCTTCTTCCTGCTTGCCGGAAAAATTGCCGGCATCCGCGGCAAAGGGCTGAAAACCATCCTGTCCGGGAATTCCATACTGATCACGCTGCTTTATGCTGTTATGCTGTTTTTCATGTGCCTGTCGCCGCTGACCAGAGGAGAAATGGGCAGACTGCTGATATTTTACATGCCGGTCCCGCTTGTCCTGGCCTGCGTCATTATATCAGAGCAGCCGCTGACCAGGCGGACCGCAATCCTGATCTGTATTGCCGGTACCATGCTGATGACTCAGACCATGCTGATGCGGGTTGTGCTCAAACTGGTAATCGCAATCTGATTGCGGCATTGTATTTTCTCCGGACTGGATTATTTTATTACTCAACCGACCATGCGGAATATTACCATATTATGGATAAAAAAACAGATTTTATTATTTCTGATGAACGCGACAAGTGGCTTAGACAGAATGACGAAGAATTCTTCCGGCAATGCGGCATGGAAGCGTTCAAGGGTTCCGGCAACGGCGGACAAAAGCGGAACAAAACGTCCAGTGCAGTCAGGTTGCGCCACACGCCGACCGGCATAACCGTTACCGACTGTTCGGGTAGAAGCCAGCACCAGAACCGGCATGAAGCGTTAAAAAAACTGCGGTTTCAACTTGCGCTGGAGGTCAGGTCCGGCAGTCCGGCAGTTCCGGAACGCGCAGAAGTCAGCCTTGACAGTCCGGACTATCCGCTCTGGACGGCAGTGATGATTGATCATTTGTTTAAAAATAGTTTTTCATTAAAAGATACTGCTGAATCGCTCGGTATAAGTTCTTCGAAATTAGTTAAACTGCTGTATCGGGATCCTGCGCTCTGGCAGGCTGTAAACCGGTTCAGGGAACAGGCCGGACTTCCTTTAATGATAAAAAAAGAATAAAAATTTATTTTTTTGTAACTTTTCATGTAACCGCAACGACTAAACAAGTAATAATGAATCACAGAACCGTTTTCATTATCGCAGAAGCCGCAATTACAAAGGCCTGCTCGGTTCTGCCGGAAAGATAAGATGACAGTACCGAGAGAAGCTGAAATAATTAACCGCATCTTAAGCGGAAGTATTGATGACTTTGAATTGCTGGTGGAAGAGCACAAAGGCAAAGTGTTCTCCATCGTGCGGAAAAGAGTTCCGCCGTCGGATGCCGAGGAAGTCGCTCACAAAGTATTTATCGCGGCATTCAAGGCGCTGGGATCTTTTTCGCAGAATAAGCCGTTTGGCAACTGGTTGTCCGGCATCGCCGTCAGATCGTGCTGCAATTACTGGCGGGAATGCGGCAGCAGCAGAAAAGTATTGGCGGCCGCTCCTGACAATGAGCATCTTGAGTGGCTGGAAAAAGTCTGCCGGGGCGATTCACTCGAAAAATTCGAGACATTGGTCCGGCGGCAGGAAGCAAAGGAGTTGATTGGCTGGTGTCTCAATAAACTGTCTCCGGAAGACCGGGCGTTGCTGGAAATGATTTACTTCGAAGACTGGCCCCTGAAAGAAGCCGCCGCCGCGATGGAGTGGGGCATGGCTAAAACTAAAATCAGAGCGATGCGCGCCAAGGCCAAAATGAAACAGATAATTTCGAAATTGCCGGGAGAATAAAAAAATGAATAAACAAGCAATCAGAAAAGTCGAAGAAGCGTTTAAAACATGCTTTCAGGCAGATTCTGCCGAGTTACAGCCCGGACCTGAATGGCAGCGCGACCTGATGATTAATATCCGTGCGGTCGCAATGCCGGTTTCACGGCGGGTGCGGCCGCGTCAGGAAGTAATTATCTGGCGGCTGGCCTGGACCTCACTTGCGGCTTCTCTGATCCTGGCAGCCGTTTTCAGCTTCTCACAGACTGGCGCCGATGACAGTCAGAGCATCGGCAGGTGGGAAGATAAAATATTTTCTATCAACGATATAATGAGGGAATAATACCAATGGAGAATAACGCGAAAAGCGATTCACTTGCTGACAGCGCGATTGAAACCTCCGGCATAATACCAATGGGGAGTAACGCGAAAACAAAAAAGATATGGGGCGCATTTGTGCTGATCTTTCTTTCCGGTCTACTGCTGGGCGGAGTCATCGGCTTCTACGTCGGCAAGCCCCCTGCCCACAAAAGCAACAGCCAGTCTTTCAGGCAGCGTATCTTTGACAACTATGTAAGTGAATTGAAACTGACGCCGGAACAGCAGCAGAAAATACGACCGGTTGTAGATAAAGGCTTTGACCGGATTCAGGATTTCAGAAAGAAGCGGACTGGAGAACTCATTGAGATAATTTCCGGGAATTATGATGATTTAAAAGTTTTCCTGACGCCGGAGCAATTAAGGAAACTGGCGGAAATGCGTCAGAAGACACTCGTTCGTGTTCAAGGGAAAATGCAGGAAAAATTATAACCATATAATATTTTGAATATTAATGTACTATAAAGGACTTTAAATGCTTATGAAAAAGAGTTTTTTGCTGATTATTGCCGCAACTGCTTTAATCTGTGCCGGAAGCGGATGTGCCTTCTTTGACGAAGTGAAGGGAACCGATAAAAAGACTGTAGAAAAGGAAAAAGCAAAAAAAGCTAAGGAGGAGAAGGATAAAGAAGAAAATAAAGAGGTATCACACATTCCGCCTGAAGTCGCGTCCGGCCTGAACGATGTCGAAAAGCAGGAAATGGAAGCAGTCTATAAAAAAAATGCATCTGACAGCAATGCCACCAGTAAACGCGTTTTCGGCGGCTTTGGACTTTAAATTATATAATTGACAAGGAGAAAGAATGAAAAACAAAAAAAAGTTGTACAGATTCACGCTCATCGAATTGCTGGTCGTGCTAGCCATTATCGGAATATTGGCTGCAATAATGCTGCCTGGCTTGAACAAGGCCCGCAACAAAGCAAGAAGCATTGCCTGTAAAAATAACCTGCGGCAAATCGGAATAATGCTCAAATCCTATGCCACTGATTACAAGACATTCCCGAATGCCGCTAAAATGCCTTCGATAAACACTACCGAAACACCGATTTATGATTTGCTCAAGCCTTACGATGCCATACCTAAAATTTTCTTATGTCCGTCAGATGTATTTTTCCGTGCGGACGGCACAGCGTATGCGGACAAAACATATTTTGATTCGGAAGGCACCAGTTACGAATATGATTTCATGGCGATTTCCGCTCGCGGCATACAGCGTGCTGAACGAACAAGCTCTATAATAATGAATGATTTCACCTGTGTTCATGGCAAACCAATGACAAACGGCGCCATGAATTATTTGTGGGGCGATGGACATGTCGGCGACCCGATGGATAAAAAATAATTTGCGTATATAACTATCAGGAGCATACGTCTATGAATATAAATGTCAAAAGCAAGAAAAAAGTCGTGGCAAAGCCGGCGCAGTCAAAGAAGAAAATAATTCTCCGGACATGCAGTTCGATTGCTGCCGCCGCCGTCATTTCAGCCGGAACATATTATCTTTTCTTTAAGCCCAGTCTGAAAGATGCCCCCTCGGTAAAATCGGACAAGAAGCAAATCGCAGGCTATCTAGCTTCCGATAAGTTCAGCAAACTGTCAATGGATGACAAAAAAACTTACGTCGCGCAACTCAGCGATGGACAGCCGTGGCAGGTTATGAGAGCGCCGGATATCCCTAAAGATGAACAGGCTAAACTCCGCGAAAATATACAGCCTGTTTTTCAGGAAATGCAAAAAGAACGGCTTGATAAATTCTTTAAAATGTCGAAAGAAGACCAGCAGAAAGAACTTGAGAAAATAGCCGAACAGATGAGGCAGCGCCGTGCAGCGCAGCAAGCCCAGGGTGGCGCACAGGGACAGCGTCCCGCTGGCGGCGGACAGCCAGCGGCAGGACCGCCCGGTGGCGGACGCAATTCACCCGAACGGCAGAAAGCCAGATACGAAGAGACCAGTCCTGTAACCCGCGCCCAGCAGGTGGAATTCCGGAAAATGATGATGCAGCAGATGCGAAAGCCTGCGGCGACCCCTGCTAAATAAAAAACTGAAACAAAAGCCTTTAACAGCGCGACGGATTTATACACTGTCGCGATTTTTCTATTCTGATAATAATTTTTCGATTAGGGTATTGACAAAAATTAAAAGTTGTGTTAAACTAGTTTTGCGGAATAAATTAATAATTAGAATTGGCTGTATATGTATTCATTGGATAAAATCGCAAAGGATCTCGGAGTCAGCAAAGCGACAGTGTCCTTAATTCTCAGCGGCAAGGCAGAGAAGAGCCGGATTAGTTCCGAGACCGAAGAGAAGGTCAAGAATTACTGCAGGAAAATTAATTATCTGCCGAATATTCATGCCCAGCGCATGAATCAGAAACTGGTCAAAAATATCGGAGTATTACTGGAACCGGGCGAGAATATTGGCGAGGAAAGTCCGCTGTCTGAATTTAATATTGCTCAAATTCTGGGTGGAATCGCAATTGCATCGGAAAAAGCTGGATTCGGTTTTTCCGTGAGAATATATCGCGAGGGTATAGATGATCAGGAAATATTTAATAGTTTTCGCAACAAAGAGATAGCCGGCCTGATATATTACGGGTTCCGGATTCCTGAAGCCTGGAAAAGAGTATTTGCTGCTGAAAACCGACATGTTGCAGGGATCGGCATTGCCCCGGTATCAGATATATCGAGCGTTAATATAGATAATTTTGAAATGTCTTATCACTTAACTGAATATTTGCTTAAACAAGGGTGCTGCCGCTTCATCTATTTGGGCGGTACGGAATCAAGCTATCCAGGAACGGAACGCTATAACGGATTCAAAGCGGCGTTGCAGAATAATCAGATAGAATTTCCTGATGAGAATTTTTTCATGGGCGATTTTAACGAGTCAAAGGCCAATAAAATAGTCAAAGAATTCTTCAGTAATAAGAAAAATCACGCGGATGCGGTCGTCTGTGCCAATGACGCTATGGCAATCGGCGCAGTGCTTGGCCTGCATGAGTCAGGATTCAAGGTGCCACAGGACATTGCCGTAGCCGGCGGAGATAATATTTCGCTGGGACGTTACTTCTCGCCGGCGCTGACAACTTTTGACAACCGCCCCCGTCTGCTCGGAGAGAAAGCTTTTGAAACCTTGATGGGGTCAATCAATGGCGGCGAATACAAGCATTTAATTCTGAAAAGCGAATTAATCATCAGGCAGTCTGCCTGAAACAGCAAAAATATCAAAAACTGCTAAACATGTTTTGCAGGAAAGGCTGAGAGATGTCGAACGAAAAATATCGCAAAAGTATGGCGATCGTAATTGAACGTCCGCGACAGGTGTCATTCCGGGAAATCGAACTTACGGAATTACGCCCGGACAGTTATGTTGCGCAGACAGCCATGAGCGGGATCAGCAGCGGCACAGACATGAAGACATGGCTGGGCTTGCAGCCGGCAGAATCATTGTACTATCCTTGTGTGCCCGGTTATGAAAATGCCGGACGGATTGTACATGCCGGGCAGGCTGCAAAGGGTTTTGCGGTCGGCGACCGGGTGATGATTAACGAATGCCGCTACTTCGGCAATCTCTGCGCGGCCTGGGGCGGCAGCTCGGAATTCGTGGTAAAAGATTCGTTTACTGCACCTTCGCCGTTTGATTATATGGTAAAAATCCCGGACAATGTTTCAGACCGGGATGCCGTGCTGGCATATCTGCCGTGCGTGGCGTTGAAAGGCATAAAACGGTTGAATCTCCGGGATGGCGAAACGGTAGTCGTAATCGGTGCGGGGATGGTAGGCGTCAGTGCTCTGCAAATCCTTAAAATTCTAAAACCAGGCCTGAAAACGATATGCATTGAACGCAGCGAATACCGTCGCGGAATTGCCCAAAAATACGCAGACCATGTGCTGAGCGTGGAAAATGCCGAAAAGGAATTATCGGCGATAACCGGCGGCAAAAAGGCGGATAAGCTGATCGAATGTTCGGGCAATACAGAGATAGTCGGTCATTTGCACCGCTATATCAAAGATGGCGGCTGGGACCGCGACGATGAGCCGGCGCATATCCATTTGCAAGGTGATTATCCCGGACGGATTGTCATGGATGCTTATAACCACTGGTTTACCAAGAACTGCACCATCACCATGACCTGTGCGCTGGGACCTGACTGCAAAGAGCAGATTCTGCAATGGATGAGCGAAGGTAAATTTGACACTTCCGGTCTGCCGGTGGAAGTATGGCCTGCGCGGAAATGCGCGGAAGCCTACGAATATAAGGCGCAGCATGGCGACAACGTCTTTAAAATAGTCTTAGACTGGGAAAATCAATAATTAAGAGAGGCGAACATGCATTTAGGATTAGCCGCATGGGGGTTCAGAGAAACTCCGCTCGAAAAACAGCTTGAGATAACCGGAAAGCTGGGACTTGACCTGCTGGAACTGAGTATTGCCGGACATCATAATGACGCCCTGCAACTTGACGCATCGGCCGGCAAAATAGCCGAAATCCGTAAGTTGTTCAAAGGTTACGGCATAAGCCTGAATTGCGCGTCGACCGGCAATGACTTTACCCTGCCGGAAAAGACCGATAATCTGAAACAGTTGGAGTCAGTAAAGCGGGTCATTGACATTGCCGGCGAAGTCGGAGCGGAGCGCCTGCGGGTTTTCGCCGGATTTTCACCAGTGGCGGATGTGACCGGCGACCGCTGGAACGTTATGATTGACTGTCTGCGCCAGGTTGCGGAGTATGCCGCGGCAAAAGGCATCACTCCGGCCATTGAAACGCATGGCGGAGTGACCGCCGCCGCGGATGGCGTAATACATTTTTACAGCACTTCGTCGCATCCGGCAACACTTCAGAAAATGATGGCGGAACTGCCGGAATCAATCAAAATAACTTTTGATCCGGCCAATCTTTATGCTGCCGGGATAAAACATCCGGAGGAAATCTACATTCAATTAAAAGACCGCATCGTTTATGCGCATCTCAAGGACTTTATTCCGGCGGGTTCGGACAGTGTCCGCCCGGCCGCCTGCGGCGAAAGCGCCATGGACTGGCGGACGCTGCTGCTGGCGATGGCGGATTACGACGGTCCGGCGCTGATCGAATATGAAAATGTCGAAGATATTGAAGACGGTTGTCGCCGCTCATTGCAATTCTTAAGAAAATTCGGTATTTAGAATAAAAAAACTTAACCTGGATTGTTCATAAAGAATGTATGCAAGGCGAAAATATGCTCAAAAAGAAAGCGCTTGACGAAGCTGCTGCTGCAACGGCGTTACAGCAAAGCCCCCGGCGGGAACTTTACTTTGAGCAGATTGCAGTATTGCGCCATTAGTTTATGAATTATTCAGGTCAAACCAACGGGAGTAAAAATGTCAAAACCGAAAATTGTGTTCATGCCGCATGCGAATATTCAGTATTCGCAACTCAAACCGGAAAAACGGCAATGGGTCATGAAGAATTCCTACGAAAAACTGTTCGACGTGGTGCTTGCCGGCGACTACCGGATCGCCTTTGAGGCGTCCGGACGGACTATTGAGCTGATGGCGGAACAGGCGCCCGAAGTGCTGGCTAAACTGAAGCAGCTGGTGGCGGAAGGCAAGCTTGAACCGGTTTCCTCGCCATACATTCATTTCATGCTCAGTAATATTTCGCCGGAAATCTGCCTGGATTCATTGCGTTACGCTCTGGACATCTGGGAAAAATACGTCGGAGTAAGGCCGGCCGTCGGCTGGAATCCGGAGTGCGGCTGGGCTTCCTATGTGCCGGAAGTGTATAAGGCGGCCGGCTTCGATTCGCTGGTCATGGACGCTGATTCGCTGCTGCTTTCATTTGAGGAAATCCGGAAGGCTACCGGCCTCACCTATGACGTGCAGGGACACAGCAACAAGAACCATCTGTTCAAAATTGAACAGTACATCCAGGACAAGCCGGAATTTCTGAAATTCATCACCAATCCGTCCAAAGCCGCGAATGGACTGAACATGATTTTCCGCTCCGACTGTATGGCTAATCCGATGCTCTGGTTCCTGATGGGTGCCACCGAGGGAATGCGCAGCGAACCGGTAAATGTTGATGAACTGCGCACCATACTGGAAAACTGGAAACAGCGTATTGCCGTCAGCGGCAGTTTTATCATGCCGTATGCCGAGGATGCCGAATATATCGGCACTTCCGCATATTTTTATGTAAAACAGTTCAACCAGGCCAGATTTTTCGAACACGAACCGGAGAGTGTCACCAGATTCAAACAACTGCTGGACATGGCAGTTAAATGCGGCTACGAATTCAGCACGCCGTCGGAAGTGATCGCTTCTTCGACAAACGTGTTTGCCAATGATTATGTTGACTGCATCGAAAACGGCGCGGCGTGGCATGGCGGCACCGCCAAAGCCTGGACCAATACCGAGTATTCCAGAATCATGGATCCGGTGTGTTTTTCGATCTTTACCGGCATAAAAGACGTAGCCGCCAGACTGAAACAACAACTGGGAGCGCTGGACGCCGATCTGAACGAGGCGTTTAAAGCGGTAACCAGCGCTTATGTTTCTGACTCCCGCTGGCCCCCTGCCCCGACCTCGCCGGGCAGATTCAATGTCCGGGAATCCATTGATGATATGTATACCGCCAATGAAGCGATCCGCCGGGCCATGCTGAAACACGGCATTGCCAATCTGCGGGCATTGTATTCACCGGAACTGATGAACAGCCAGATCCGGGCGATAGAAACAAAACTCATGGCGTTTAATTATTTCGGAGAATAACAATATGGTTCTGCCGGAGAAAGAAATCGAAATGGTCCATCTGCAACTCACGCGGCAATGCAATTTGCGTTGTTACTTCTGCGGACAGTGGGGCAGAAAAGGATTTTTCTCCGGCAGCGCCGATACCGACATGCGTTTTGACGAATGGCGCGGGGTCATTGACCAGCTGATCGAGCACCGTAAAACATCCGGTATTTCGCCGGAGATCATACTCTGGGGCGGAGAACCGCTGGTGTATCCGGAGTTTAAAGCAATCGTTGAATATTTGAAAGTCTGCCAGTTCCAATTGAGCTTAATTACTAACGGCGTGTTGATTGACCGCTTCGCCGAATTAATCAAGTACAGCTTCAAAACGGTCTATATTTCCATTGACGGGCCGCGCGAAATGCATGACCGGATTCGCGGCCATGGAGTATTCGACAAGGTTGACGCCAATTTAAAACTGCTGCATGGCGGAACTGCCCGAATAATCTTTATGACGGTAATTTCTCCGGACAACGTTGAAATCCTGCCGGAAATACCGTATATGCTGGAAAAGCTGGACCCGGATAAAATAATTCTGCAAAAGCTGATTTATCTGTCATCCGCCGAATGCGCGGCATACAAAAACTGGTTGAAAACAACTTTTGGCATGGATGCGACAGCCATTGATTCCTGGGCGAAAGATGATGTGGCGGATTATCTGAATAAGCTTGACAGAAGTGCTGATATCTTGCAGCGTGATATTAATAATCGGCGTTTTTCAACAGAAGTAGAGTATTTGCCGCATGGCGCTGCTGCCGCATTGCCGTTTTGCCTGGCGCCGTTCCGCCGTCTGCACGTCGCCTACAACGGCGACGTGCTGTACTGTACAGATTTTTATGACTTCAAAGCCGGCAATGTCCGGAATAACAATTTAATTGAAATCTTCAATAATGAGATTTCAGAAAAATTCCGCCGCGAAATCGCCGACGGCAATTGTCCAGCCTGCAATCACTGCGCCTGGAAAAACAATAAAACCTACACGACTGCGCCATAAAAGCTTTAATACATTTATAATATATGGAACAAGTATCCAAAATGCGTTTTGTTGTAGTACCCGTCAGTGTCGGACGATGGATCAGAGCCTCTAGCGGAGCGAGAACACTGCACCGGAATCATTCTGCACACAAGTGTCCGGAATGTGTCCAGAATAATTGCAAAACTGAAAATAGCTTTGCTCAACGACACTCTAATGTCTCCGGAAGGACGGCTGTCCGGTTTTATTCGCCGGCGGGGTGCCAAATGATGGAATGGGGTGTCAGGAATGCCCGGAATCATTATGTGCAGTCATCCTGTCGCACTCTTCCACCAGTGTAAATCGGGTTATATGTAGAAGATATATTTGCCTGTCATGGGTTTACTGCTATATTAACGCGAATGAAAATAATGAAAGGCCTTTAACGATATGGAATCTCTATATATAGTACAATTGGATTGCGGTGCCAAATACGCGGCGCGATCCCCGGATAACCTTAAGCTGAAAGTTGATGACTGGTGTGTGATCAGAAAAGACTTTTATCAGGATTACGGCAAGGTCATCCGGGTCAAAGGCGAAATAGCCAGTGAGTCCGCGAAAAAAGATACTCCTAAAATTCTGCGAAAAGCTACAGTTCATGATAAAAGCATCGCGCATGAGAACGAAATGCGTTCTAAATCCGCGTACCGCACGGCTCAGAAGCATGTTGAAACCCTGAAACTGCCGATGAAACTGCTGAATGCGCACTATTCTTTTGACGGCAAACTTATTACTGTGCAATTCACGGCTGAAGGACGTGTGGACTTCCGGGAACTGGTAAAAGAACTGTCGCAGACATTGAATACCCGTATCGAACTGAGACAGATCGGGGTAAGAGACGAAACCGCCATACACGGCGGCCTCGGTATCTGCGGACAGGAGTTGTGCTGTCACCGTTTCCTTACTGAATTTGCCTCCATAAACGTGAGAATGGCTAAAGACCAGGATCTGTCACTGACGCCGAGTACCATTTCCGGGGCCTGCGGCAGACTCAAGTGCTGTCTCAAATATGAACATGAAGGTTATCTGGAACTGGAAAAGACTATGCCGCGGCGCGGCGACATGTGCGAGTGCAAGGAAGGCCGCGGCAAGATCTGCGACCGCAATCTTTTGACGCAGCAAGTTGTCGTCCACATGGAGGAGAGCGGTAATGTTCTCTGCTGTCACCGCAGCGAAGTGCGCGTTGTTTATCCGGAAAAATTCAAGATCGGGAAGAAAGTAGTCATCGAGCCTGAACTGGATGAAAACGATGAAGCTATCAGAAAACTGGAAGATTGAGCAAAATCTCGCCAGACGTTCTTTAAACTATGACTCCGACGGGGATTATATAAAATGCAGTCTTTAACGCCGGAAATGCTCGACCGCCTTCAGGAAGATGACCTGCAAGCGCTGTCCGAACTGGATGCTGCCGGAATCATAGCTAAACCAGGCGAAAATTTTTCCGAATTTAAAAACCGCCTCTGTTCACATTTGATGTCTTTTGCCGATTTTAACCGTACTATCGCAGAAAAAGGCGAATTCGATTTATTTGAAGATTTTACGCTTCATGAGAAAGACCGCATCGGTGATGAAATAATTCAGGAAGCATCTGCGGTAACTGAAAAACTATATCATTTTTCCATCAACTGGGTCCCTGGTTTTTTTCTTTCCAAAAGCGTCGGGCTGCTGTGGGGAGGCTGTGCGATTCACATTCCTGAAGATTATCTCACCGTGTTTCTTATAAGGAAAAACTTTGCCACCCGGAAACGGTGGTTTATTTACCGGCGCGAGGAGTTGCTGGCGCATGAGCTTTGCCATGCGGCCAGAAGTCCGCTGAAAGATTTCGTCTTTGAAGAATTTTTCGCTTATCAGACAGCGCCGAGCAGAATCAGGCGTTATCTCGGCAATTGCTTCAGGACACAGCTTGACGCCCTGCTTTTTGTCCTGCCGGTCATGCTGCTGCTGGCAGTGCAGTTGGTGGATACTTTTACCAGCCTCAGAATGCCGGTCTGGATATTCTGGATTATCGCGCTGGCCTGCCCGGCGTTCATGCTGTTCAGAAACCAGCTTGCGAGAAACTGTTTTTACAAGGCCCGCCAAGCCCTGCTGGCGATTCCTGGCGCGATTCCGGAGCCGATACTGTTCCGCTGCACCAGACAGGAAATCAAAGCAATAGCCGGCAAATGCGGTGACACTTCAGGGCTGACGGATTACATCCTGGAGCGAACTTCCGCTGAACTGCGCTGGAAAGTCATCAGCAACCGGTTTATATTAAAAGATAGCGGCAAAACATCCATGTAATTCTAATGAAAGGAACTGTTGCGATGGCAGTAGTATCCGTAACTGAGTTAACTGAATATCTGAACGATCTGCTGGATTTGAAAACTTTTGCCGGAGATCATTCCAATAACGGGCTTCAGGTCGAAGCTTGCGCCAAGGTCAAAAAGGCGTTTTTCAGCGTTGATGCTTCGCTTGAATTATTTGAAAAGGCCGCCGAAAAGAAAGCGGACTTTGTTCTTGTCCATCACGGTATCAGCTGGGGTGGCGAACCGAAGCGGTTTGACGGGCTTGTCGGCAAACGGCTGAGTGTGCTTTTTCGCAATCAGATTTCATTTTACGCGGTGCATCTGCCGCTGGACGCACATGCCGGACTGGGGCACAACGCCAGACTGGCGGACATGATTGGATTGAAAAAAAGAAAAATGTTTTTTGTATATGACGGCAACCCGATAGGCGTTTCAGGCATCCTGCCCTCACCGCAAAACGCAACAGCTCTGGCGGAGATCTTCGAAAAGGAACTCAGATGCAAAGCTGTGATCTTTAATGGCGCAAAGAAAGTTTCCAGTGTTGGAATTATTTCCGGAGGCGGCGGTCTGGATGGCGTATTATCCGCCTATGCGGAGAAGCTTGATTGTCTGATAACCGGCGAAATAGGGCATTCAAGTTACCATCATATCAAAGAAACCGGCATGCCTGTAATTGCGCTCGGCCATTACTGTTCGGAAAAACCAGGGGTGCTGGCAGTTATGGAAAAAGTTAAAAACAAATTCGGTATTGATTGCGAATTTATTGATATTCCGACTGGAATGTAATTATATCAGGAGATAAATATGAAATTATCACATTTAACGGCTGTTTTCTCTATACTGCTCCCTCTTATATTGTGTTCCTGCAGCACCGGAGATAATATATCTGACCCGAATGCCATTTCTGACAAGGAAAGGGTTGACATGGTTAACTTTGCCAGATATTCATTGAATCAGACAAAAAAGATTCTGACGGATGAAGACAAAGCCTTGATTACGAAGAATGAACCGGTGATAAAGGAATATTATACCGGTTACAAAACCGGGCGGATGGCAATGTCCTGGGAACTGCCCAGTAAAAAGGTAAACATTATCGCTACCGGAAGGCTTCTTTCCGATACCATGAGCTGGCAATTATCCATTACAAAGCGAGAGGACACTTGGACAACCAAAAACAATTCAAACACTGTAACCGAAAAGGCCAATCCAAAGGATTTTCTTCATTTAATCAATAAACCATGATTATTTGATAAAAAACAACGTTTTTTGAGAGTAGAGATTTGAATATCGTCAAATATGATATAAATTACGGCTTTTTGATATAAATAATTAAAAGCAACAAATTGTTTAAATAACATCTCAGGAGCAGATAATGTACGCAATTTTGAAAACAGGTGGCAAGCAGTATAAAGTCAAAAGCGATGATCTGGTAGACATCGAAAGACTTGAAGGCGAAGTGGGAACTCAAGTAACCTTTTCCGAAATCCTCGGCATCGGTGAAGAAGGCGGCAAACTTCAGGTCGGCACTCCGCTGATCCAGGGTGCTTCCATCGCGGCGGAAATTGTTGATCAGTTCCGCGGCAAGAAACTCATCGCGTTTAAGAAGAAACGCCGCAAAGGTTATAAGCGGAAAGTCGGACATCGCCAGGAAATTACCAGAGTAAAGATTTCCGCCATTACAGCCGGCTGAGTCTGCGTAAAGAATGGAAAGTTAATGTGGTTCTGGCGTCTTATGCCGGAACCATTTTTTTTATACTGAATCATTTTTAACACTTTTTCTATCGGCAAGGAGACAGATATGTTGTACGATTCCAATCATGCTTTGATCCAGAGTGAAATCGAAGGGGTAAAACTCCTCAATCGCGGCAAGGTCAGAGATATCTATGATCTCGGCGAAAGTTTACTTTTCATCGCGACAGACCGTATCAGTGCTTTTGATGTAGTCATGCCCAATGGTATTCCACTTAAAGGCAAAGTCCTTACGCAGATTTCGCTTTTCTGGTTCGAATTGATGAATTGGATGCCTAATCATCTGATTACCACCGATATTTCAACCCGTCCTGAACTGGCGCCGTATGTCAAAGATCTGCAAGGCAGAGCCATGATTGTCCGGAAAGCCAGGCCGCTTCCGATTGAATGTATTGTCCGCGGCTACCTTGCAGGCAGCGGCTGGAAGGACTACCAGCAGACGGGAGTCGTTTCCGGCATTACTCTGTGCTCCGGCTATAAGCAGGCGGCAAAACTGGATCAGCCGCTCTTTACGCCTTCGACCAAAGCTGACTTGGGAATGCACGATGAAGCAATTTCTCTCGAAGGCGTGGAAAAACTTCTGGGCAAAGATGTGGCCCATGAAGTTTCTTCGCTTTCTCTTAGAATTTATAAAACGGCAGCCGATTATGCTGAAAGCAAAGGCATAATCCTGGCTGATACTAAATTTGAGTTCGGAATTTATGAAGACAAGGTGATTCTGATTGACGAAGTACTGACTCCGGATTCCAGTCGTTTCTGGCCGGCTGAACAGTATAAAGTTGGTTGCAATCCTCCAAGCCTGGATAAACAATTTGTTCGCGATTATCTGGAAACTCTTGATTGGAACAAGACCGCTCCGGGCCCGGAACTGCCACAGGATGTTGTAAAGAAAACTACAGAAAAATATCTTGAAGCATACAAGGTGCTTACCGGTAAATCTCTAGTTTAAACAAGATCGATACATCAGACCGCTTTCTGCAACATACCCACCCGGCAGGAAGCGGTTTTTTCTTTTATACCGCATTCAGCAATTTAAGCAGGAGATTCCAGAAACGGGCGACGGAGGAAATACTGACGCATTCATCCGGCGAATGCGCATTGCGGATTTCCGGGCCGAAAGAGATCATGTCCAGCGCTGGATTTATAGAGTGGATTATACCGCATTCCAGACCGGCATGAATAATTACCACCTCCGGCTCATTTCCGGATACTTCTTTGTGAACTTCAGTAAAAATCTTTAATATAGACGAGTTCTGCTTGGGTTCCCAGCCGGGGTAATCACAGTCCATGGTACATACTGCCCCGGCGGAAGTGAAGATATCGCAAATCTTGTCCGCAAGCCGTTTCTTCGAATCCGCATTAGAACTCCTTTGCGAAGTCCTGACAATGATTTTGCCGTGTTCACTTTTAACTGCCGCCAGATTGGTGGAAGTTTCCACGACCCCGGGAAAGGCTTCTGACATTGCGACAACTCCATTCGGACAGTCATTCAGCGCACTCAACAGGCGTTTCTGGAAATTTGTCGTAAATATCCGGTCGGGTATTCTGACACATATCAACTGGATGTGCATAGCAGGCTCAGACCGCCCGAATAATTGGACTTTTTCCACCTCAAATCCAGCGACAAAGTCTGCAAATTCATCAGTACTGGAGACCGGCATCAGTATGGTGGCAAATGCTTCGCGGGGAATGGCATTATCCAGATTGCCGCCATGAAGATCAGCCAGTTTCAACCCAAAACGCTCTTCGGCCGCAGTCAATATTTCCGCCAGCAGTTTTAGCGAATTAGCTCGTCCGGCATTTATATCACAACCGGAATGACCGCCCTTCAGCCCGGAAACCCGGATATTCATTGCGGTATTACGCGACGGAACAGCATCGTATTCAGCAATAAATTCATGATTAGAACGGACACCGCCGGCGCAGCCGATAAAAACACGATGTTCTTCCTCTGAATCAAGATTTATCAGAATATCGCCATCAACAAAACCAGGAGAAAGTTTTTCCGACCCATGCAAACCGGTTTCCTCTTCAACCGTAAACAGCGCTTTCAGCGGTCCATGCGGAATGTCGTTCTGCAGCAGCAGCGCCATCATCGCGGCAACGCCAATACCATTATCCGCGCCAAGCGTAGTATGTTCGGCCTTGACCAGATCTTCATCAATATATGGCTTTACCGGATCTTTCGAAAAATCAAACTTGGTATCACTGTTCTTTTGCGGAACCATATCCAGGTGAGATTGTAAAATAACCGTCTTATGTTTCTCCATTCCTGGAAATGCCGGTTTTTCGATGAGCATATTTCCAGCCTTGTCAACAACCACTTTCAAGCCGGCGTCTTCCGCGCGGCTTTTTAGAAACCCACGCAATGCGGCTTCATGGCCGGAAGGATGAGGTATCGAGCAAATATCACTAAAAATATTCCACAATAATCCAGGGCTCAGTTTTTTCAGTTCATCGGACATAATCAGACCTCATCCATAAATATTAATTTACGTAAATATACCTTTTCCAGTGAACTCCACAAATGCAAGAGCGTTGATTATTAATATTTTTATTGTTTTGCTAATGAATCCGATTAAGAATCCTGGGCAAAATCAATTTCTTCCGCAATCACTAAGGAGTTGTTAAGAAATAAGTGGTATTTTTATACTGAGGTATCCGGGAGAAATTCCGGCTTCGCCGGTGAGGAGAAAAGCTGTAGCGCTTTGTAACAAAGCGGCGGATCCGAAAGTTCCCCGGATGACCAGTAGAAAGTGCCAGTTATTTTTGAACGACTCCTAAGCCGTTGTTCATAAATAAACAACCTCGATGCAAGCATGCGAGGTATTGGGGATTTCGTCCGCAAGGCGGACGACCAGTAATTTCGTTGCTGGACCCCGATTCGGTGCAATGCTTTTGGCGACCCGAAGGGTCGGGGAATTAACCCCCTTTAGATTTAAAAAATAACTTGCACACGGCGTTAACTAAAATACAAGTAAACAACCCCACCCCAAGGCGGGGTTGTCTACTGTTGATGGATAATTTACTAGGCGGAAAAAAAGTAACAGATGGGGCTGGCTGGACACTTACAGACCTGTAAAGTAATATCAAATCAAATCAACTGCTGACAATAGAAATATATCGCGACCATGCACTACTCTGCAATGCTACCGGCGATAATTTCACCATTGCAGTTGCCGCCAGCTAGTCATGCGGGAGTTTCATTTATGATATAATCACGGCAAAGCCGTAACGCAGATTTCCTTACCAGTGAGAAATCCAGCGGTTTGGTGAAACAACGGTCAACACCGGAAAGCATGAGTCGCTGCCGGTCTTTATCCGAGAGATATCCGGCAATAAGGATTACCGGCAATTTTCGTAATTTCTTATCGGTACGAATACTGCATATTAAATCAAAAGTATTAACTTGAGATAGCGCATTAGACAATATCAGCAGATTGAAATTCCCCTTAGCCAGGCTATCCATAGGATCAGTCCCGTCTTTCATGCAGATTGCGTCGTATCCGTCATTTTTCAGAATAGACTCTAAAATAGTGGCATTATCACGGTCATTGTCAGCAATCAGCACTTTATATATTACCGGTTCTTTTGTCAGGTCAATGAAGAAATCGTCCTCAAGCATGACATTCGGAGTAGTTTTGATTAAATCCTTAATTCCAGTCTCCGTATCTTCTGTATTTTCTATAGCAGAATTTGACGAGGAATCCGGCGTAATATCCCATTTTCTAAATTCTATACGAAACTCTGAAACCGCTTTGGTGTTGGATTCTGCAACAAAAACCGCGCCTAGTTCAAGCGTCTTTCTTTCTGCAAAAACAAGATTAAGCAGGGTGCTGTTAGTCAACTCCAGGCGTTTCTTGGAATCTTCATTATGGTATCGATTGAACAGATCGGCCAACCTGTCCCCGGGAGCAGATTTTTTACTGTCCCTGACCCAGAAGATTATTTTATTTGACGATCGCGTACACCCGCATGAAATGACTTCACCATCTCCGGAAACTTTCGAAATAGCGTTGATCAAAATACTTAAAATTCCCGAGAGGATATTTTTATCAGTTTTAAGGTATTCCGGTAAATCCTGTGAGCAATTATTTTGGATTGTAATATTCTCTTCGTGCTGCAGAAATGAATTATGGACAACAAGTTCACGCATAAAATCGACAGCATTGAATTCCCCTGAATTTACGGCGTCTTTCCGGGAGTCTATTTCAGATATTTTAAGCAAGTCAGCGACCTGCAGATTCAGGGAAAGAGCATTGCGCATGATCCCGTTAATCTTTCTGTCCAGAGACTTGTCGTATAGTCCATTTTTGATATCATTCTGGATTATTTCTGCATACCCGATAATCGAATTTAGCGGAGTTCGAAGTTCCGGCGAAAGCCGGACAAGAAATTGCGATTTCATATCATTTACTGTTTCCGCATTTTCTCTGGCTTTCTTTTCGCGCTCCTGACTCTTTTTTAATTTATGCGTATAGCGATAAAGACGGTCCCTGAGGTAATTAAGCGTTTTAATAAGTTGGTCTATCTCAAAATCTCTTCGCGACGGAACCGGGAGCGGCGGTGGAAACTGGCCGCCGGCAAGAGTATTGGCAAACTGGATTGCAGCAGAAAGCGGCTTTACCATATTGCGGGAAAAATGCAACATCAAATATATCATATAAAGGAATCCGGCAGCGGTAATACTGAAAAATACCACAACCACGATCATTTTTTCCCGATAATAGAATTCTTCCATCTTTTTCTGATAAATAGCAGGAAGGTTTTTTTTGCTTTTTTCACGCTGCTGCTGTACACCCATCATTTCTTCGCTAAAAATAAAAAGCAGAACAATCAATAGCATCAGGAATATGAAAAGTCCTGTAATGTATAAAACATATTTCTTGGCAATCTTCATCTCAACCTCGCTTTCTGACATAGAGTTAATGCTGATTGGTTTTCTTGCAAGATCTCATTCCACATCTTTTGGGTTTTTCGCTTTTCGTTATTGATTAATCTTTACCGCGAAAAAATCGGCTCAATATTTCCCTCCGGAATTTTGCCATCTATAATACATTCCCGATACACCGGGATACGATCTGACCATGCTTTGTGCGGCCAGGAGTCAGCAGCGGCAGTTGACAGATTGTTCTGCAACTCAGTTAAATTTTTTATTAATTCCTGCTTTGCTGCGTGTGAATACAGATTTTTAACAAACAATGCGAAGCTGGCCACATTCCATGCTTCTTTTTCCGAAACAGGAATATTGTCAGTGAGATATTTTCCAGAAAGAGCCGGATTAGCCAGAAAATCAATAATAATTTTAAATTTATCTGCGGACGGAACTCCGGCCGCTGCCAGGCGCTGCGATACGGCGGCACATTTATCCGCGGCCTGATCATCGTTATTAAGATAAGCGCATAAAGCAGTTATCATTGCCGCCTGTTTCCTGACCTTAGCGGCAGATTTGACATTTTCGAATTCAAACGCGGCAATTGAGGCCGCGTGTGCTGAATCTCCCGAAGCGAGAGCAGTGGAAGCAGAAGGGAGAAAATCAGCGTTACCGTTTTTTTCAGGAACTGCTTTTATCATCTTTTTAGAGATACTACTATAAATGACAATGCCACCGGCAATGATTACAATCAAGCATAATGCCGCGATTACATAATATTTCATTTGCAAATAAAACGAGGTGTCAATATTGATTAATTTCCGTTTACAACCGTCCTTATGTGGCGAAATTACCTTCAAAACACTATTCAGTTCACGTATAATCTCACGATATCCAGGACGTTCCAGCGGCTCATACGCCAGCATGCGCCGGATAAGCGAGGACAGCGCCGGCGTCACATTGCTTCGCAGTTCATGCACCGGAGTGAATGTCCCTGCCTGCCGCATTCTCAGCATCTCTACCTGCTCAGAAGAATCAAACGGCGCTTTACCGGTCAGCAATTCATAAAAAGTGGCTCCAAGACTGAAAATATCCCCCTGGAAATCTTCTTTGCCTTCCTCCAGCTTCTCCGGACTGACATAATGCGGACTTCCCCAACTGCCGGTAACTTCCACCAATTGATTGGACCGGTTATCAAAAATAGCATGCGCGATACCAAAGTCGCCAATTTTTACATTACCATCCGAATCCAGCAGGATGTTGCCTGGTTTAACATCATGATGAATGATCCCGTGTCGTCTGGCATTGTCAAGCCCTTCGGCAATGTCAATCATCCAGCGGACTACTTTCTCAACCGGAATCTGCGGCTGTATAAGTATCTGATGTTCCAGAGAGCAATTCCCCATATATTGCATTACAAAAAATGGCTGTTTTTCAAATTCTCCGCAGGAATAGATAGGTATAATACCATAATGATTCAGGGCGGCCGCAATTCTGGCTTCATGCAGAAAAAGGTTGGCGGAATGCTCCATCTGAGCTATTTCATCTTTCAACACTTTGATGGCAACTTCGCGGTCAAGGGTCAAATCAAGCGCACGATAAACATTTGCCATCCCCCCCTGCCCGCATTGTTCCTCAAGCAGATAATTACCGAACCATTTTGGTGCAATCATATCAGCATCGCAGGAAGGACATGCAAAATGTGAGAACGGTTCAAGATCAGAAACATCAAGTTTCTGGAGACATGCATGACACGATACTTTCAGTGCGCCAGGCGACAGATTGTCATGCGCTGCAGATTTAATTACAGCAGGAGCATTATTGTATATAAGGGTATCTTTATTATCAACGACTTCAGACATTTTCCCAAATCCTGCTGTAATTATTTATATCTCAAGACTGCCGGCTGTTTCCAGCCAGTAGGTCGGAACCGGAACAGACTGCTCAACAACCTGCATAAATATATCCTGCCGGCGCATTTCATGCAATTTATGGCGCGCAAGTTCCCGTACCAGTTCATAAGTATTGCATTCGGAACTGACATGGACCAGGAACAGAGCGGAAGTCCGTTCTGTGAGCAGTTCCGGTAAAGAATTTAATGTATCCAGATTATTTAAATGTCCGTTGCGCCCCATGATCCGTCTTTTCAAGTGAAGCTGCCTTTGAGAATTTTTAAGCATTTCCTGATCGTAATTGCTTTCAAGCACCAGAATATCGCAGTCGTAAAGCCTTTGCCGGGTAAGACCGTTGACCGCCCCCAGATCTGTAGCCAGTGCAATAGATCGTCCGTTTTTAGAAATAACGAATCCTACCGGATCAATCGCGTCGTGTTGAACTGCGAATGGCAATATCTTGAATCCGGCAACTTCAAAAAACTCTCCCGGAGCAAATACCAGCACTCTGCTTGAAAGAGTCTCTTTCTTTTCCAGATAATCCATCGTTCTTGACGTCATGTATGCTGGAATATCAAATTGATTGCAGAACAGCCTGCAACCTCTGACATGATCTTCATGCTCATGAGTCAGCAGCAGCGCTTTAATCTGCCCGGGAATAACTCCGACAGCCGCCATGCGGACAAGCAGATCCTTACGCGAAAAACCGGCGTCAATCAGAATGGAGGCGTCAGGCGAATGAATCACGAAAGCATTGCCTCTGCTGCCGCTTCCGAGCGCAGTTATACCAATTGTCATTTATCATTCACTCTTTCTATAAGTTATTTGATACCGTATCCGTAACCCATCAAATCCATTTTTATGCTTTTAAGGCGGTTCGTGTTGGATTTTTACAGTTTAATGCATAATATTACTATATAATTTATAGTGAGCAATATCAATTCGCTGTTCAGTGATAAACAGCAGAAAAATATGACGGGTAAAATGGCAGATCAATATTTAAATCAAAATCAGGAACTCAGACAGGAACAGGTACTGGCTCCGCAGCAGATACAATCGCTGGAAGTACTGCTTACTCCGCTGCTGGAACTGCAGGACAAGCTAAATCATGAACTTGACAGTAATCCAGTTATCGAACAGGTAAAAATCAGTAAGGAACCACTGCCGGAAGATGCCATTTTTCAGTCAGGAAGCAACAGCGAACAGATTGCGCCGGAAGGCGATGACGACAGGGATATTTCCGATCTGATGGAACTGGCCGATACCTGGCATGACTATCTTCCCCCTGCACACAGTGCAGCAGACTATTCCGAGGAAAACGAGGAAAAGCGGGAATTTATGTTCAACTCCTTGATCAAGCAGCCATCGCTGCAGGAACAAATGCTGGAACAATTGAGACTGTCTGACGCCGATCCCAAAACCGCAGCGGTTGCTGAAGCCATCATCGGCAGTATTGACGAAAGCGGCTACCTCCGGACTCAGCTTCCGGATATTGCTTCAGCCGCAAGTGCAGATTCTGAGCAAGTCAATAGCGCACTGAAACTGGTTCAATCTTTTGAGCCGCCCGGTATCGGCGCAAGAGATCTGAAAGAATGCCTGCTGCTTCAGCTGGAACGACAGAAAAGTCAGGACAAACGGCTTCCAAAACTTATCAGATACCATCTTGAGGACATCGGTAAAAACCGTCTGCCGCAAATCGCCAAAACGATGCATATTTCACTTGATGAACTAACCGGACTGGTGGAAAAGATCAAAGATCTGAATCCATACCCGGGATCGGCAGTTTCCCCGGATAATACGGTCTTTGTCATACCGGAGCTTTCTGTTGAAAAGGTCAACGACGATTTTCAAATCATACTCAACGACGAGCAGATTCCACACTTGCGGATATCCAGAATGTATATGAATCTGCTGGAAGATCCAAGCACGCCGAAAGAAACCAGAGATTATATCCGGGAAAAAATAATCAGCGGCAAAATGCTGATAAGAAGCCTGGAACAGCGGCAGAGCACAATCCAGCGGATCGCCCAGGTAATTGTTGATTCACAGCATGATTTTATGCAAAAAGGCATAGAACACATGCGCCCGCTGACCATGCAGCAGGTTGCCGATAAACTGGGGCTTCACGAAACCACCATCAGCCGCGCAATCGCCAATAAATACATCCAAACCCCAATCGGATTATTCGAATTCAAATTCTTCTTCAGCGGCGGCTACCAGACTGACGAAGGAGAAGTCCTGTCTTCAAAAAGTATTAAAGAAAAAATCCGGGACATGATCTTAAAAGAAGATCGGGAAAAACCTCTTTCTGACAGTAAACTTTCCACGATGCTAAAACAATCCGGGCTCTCAGTCGCCAGACGTACCGTAGCCAAATACCGCGAAGAAATGGATATTCCGCCATCCAATCTCAGGAAAGAGTATACATGAGCAACTATCCTGTACCAGTGCGTGAAATAAGAATATTTTTGTCAAAAACATGGGTGCTTTTTATTCTGGCAGTGCTTCTGGCGTTTGCCGTGCGGACATATGTCTGCAACCGGGAACTGGCGTATATAAAAATCCAGACTGGAGCTGATTTCTACCCTTTCTGGGTTGAAAGTTCCATAATGTACGGATTTGCGAAAGATGTCGGCAGCGGCAAAGGCATCCCGGACTATGATCGCACTCTGGCAGGGATGGATAAAGTAAAAGTCAGTGAACAAATGCCGCTGGGAATTGAATATTTTCTCGGATATTCCTGGCGCATCACGAAATTACTTTTCGGTGAACCGGCGCTGTCTCCGGCAGACAAGATATATGAAGATGACCCTGCCGGTGCTGCTTTCATGCGCAATACCATCCGGTTATGGGCATCACTGACCGCCGGCTTCATTTTTCTGTGGCTCTATTTTCTGCGCTGCCCTCTGCCGTGGGCATCTGCCGGAGTATTGATCTACATTTTCGCGCCGGCCGCAATCGCCCGCTATACAGGGCAGGATATCCTGTGCGAAGATTTCGCGATGCCGTTCCTGGCTGCCGCATTTGCATTCGGCGCATTCGCCATGAGAAAACGTTCCGTGCGAGCGCTGCTTCTGACCGGGGTCTGTACTTTTTGTGCAACCGCCTTCTGGGATATGAGCCAGTTATGCTTCCTGTTGTGGGGTGTTTATGAAATCATCAGAGTCATGTCCGGCGGCAACACTTCCGGAAAAAGACTTCAATTCTACCTGTTCATGTATGCAGCGCTGTTGCTTTCCGCAGTGCTGGTGCCATATAATCGGGCACATCAGTTGATATGCTCCCCGCTGATTATGTTTGTCTTCCCTTTGCTTTTTTCACTATATTTTCTACCTTCGGTAAAATTATCGCGCAAGCTGGTAGTACTGGTGGTATCCGGCCTTGTCTTTTTCGGTATCTGGAAACTGGCAAGTTCCGGTTATGCCGCAAACTACAGCCACTTTAACGAACTGATCAAAGCAAAAATAGCCTTCTGTAACGTAAAACCGGCCGATCCTGACGAACTTAATTTCACGGCAAGATTTCTTTGGACTCCATCGCTGCACTCGGCCTCTCTGGCTCAATCCAAACTGTTATTTCCCGCTGCTTTGTGGATTCTGGGAATCGCGTTTACCGCCGGCCTTTGCTTTAAAAATGCCAGAAGACGCCTGAAAACCGGCTTAAGCAGATCACTGCTGCCGTTGTGGCTGACAGCGATCTATTTTCTGATTTACATTTTCATGGTACGCTTCAGCGTTTTCTGCGGGGTCTTTTCCGCGGTAGCTCTGCCGCTGATTTTCTACGATCTATACCGGAATAAAGCCAGGTTCAAGCTGCGGCTGACATTAATAATTATCACGTTGCTGACAATTTACCTGGAAGCTGAAGCCACCAGGGAGCAGCGCAGGAACTATCCGAAAAACTTCCTGCGTGAAACAACCGACCTCGTAAAATGGTTCAGACAGTCCAGGATTCAGGGGCATACCGTACTGTCGGAAATGACGCTGGCGCCGGTACTCAAAGCTTACTGCGGGGCTAATATTGTAGTGCAACCCAAATTCGAGCTCCCCGCAAGCAGGAAAATCGCCGAAGACTATATCAACCTGATGTATCATGGCAGCGAAAGCCAATTCGCTGACTTCTGCGAATATTACGGCGTTGAATATGTGGTTTTTAACCGCAACTCCTGCTTTGAGCCGCTGCATCCGTACTCGTACCGGTACATTGCCGCCGCCAAACAAGTCAATGTTAAGTCAACGGTATTTTTGATGGATGCACGTCCGAGGGAAATGCAGTATTTTTATGAAATTATCCCGCCAGGCGAAGTGAATTCTCTTTCAATAAAATATCGGGTTTTCAAATTCATTCCTTCAGGCGATAAAGCCAAGGCATTGGTGACCGCCCAACTGGCATGGCAATCTTACAAGGAACGCAATATGCCGCTGGCGGAAAAACTGGCAGAAGCGGCATTTCTGACAGATCCGCAGTCTCAGAACATATATTTGCTTTATTATAAAGTTTTCAAAAAACTCCCGCAGTTCAAGCTGGAAAACTTCACAGCCGCTAAAAAATAATTCAGGAACAGCCGTATGATACCTATAGCCCCCTGGATTCCGCTGAGCAGCAGATATTCTAGAGTTTTTTGGGGAACTCCTGTACTTGTCACGACAGCTTTCATATTGGGCTTCAGCTGCGTAATTAAAGAAAAATAAAAAACAACGGAGGCGGAATATTGCCGGCACTCCGTTGTTTAAAAATAAATCAGATAAAAAGAGTGGTGGTGCTGCGGGCTGATAATGCAGCAAAGTTTGCCACTCCGGTAGTTTCCACGCCATCCAGTAATTCTTCCTGTTTGATGCCCATGACGTTCATCGCCATTTCACACGCCAGAAATTCAATGCCCATCGTTCTTGCCTGAGCAATCAGCGCCGGGAGACTGTCAACGTTTTTGGAAGCCATGACATATTTCATCATGGCGGTTCCCGCGCCCAGCATGTGCATTTTTGACAATGCCAGTTTCTTCGCACCGCGCGGCATCATAAAACCGAACATCCGGCTGAGAATATCTTTTTTAACAGCAGGCGGATTTTCTTTGCGCAGTACATTCAGTCCCCAGAAGGTGAAGAATATGGAGACAGGCTGCCCAAGCGCGGCAAAACCGGTAGCGATGATGAATGCCGCCATCGCTTTGTCCAGATCGTTGCTGAACAGCACGATAGTCGTGCGTTTTTCAGCATTCTGTCCGACTTGCGCCGCCGCTTCATGCCCCTTAACGATGACAGCCTCAACATTGCCGCCTTTCTTTTCAATTGAAAAGAGGCTGTTGCCGGTGGCCTGACACCACGCAGGCAGATCGTTGAAAAATCCAGCGTCGCTGGCAACTACTTTCAGCGCTTTGCCGTCTGCCATTTTCTCTAGATATTTTTTAACCTGAACAATAGGACCGGGGCATTGCAGTCCGCAAACGTTCAATTCTTCAATCGCAGTATCTTTTACCGGTTCCATAAATTTTCCAGCTCCTGTATTATTGGCCGGAGTCACGCATGACTGCGGTTTTTCATTTTTTTGAAACAGCTTCCACGCCAGATAACCGCCGCTGAGGTTTTTTACGTCAAAACCGTTGTCCCGCAACAGTCGCTCCGCAAGATATCCTCGAATACCAACACGGCACTGGGTCACAATCAGCCGGTTTTTCGGCAGTTTGTCGAAATTGTTACGCAGTTCGCCCAAAGGGATATTTAACGCACCCGGAATCGCACCGACAACAAACTCATCATTCTCACGTACATCCAGAATAAGTGCATTCTGCGGAATCGCATCCGGAGCAACCACGCGGCTGTCACCTTTGATAATATTGTTAGCGACAAAACCGGCAAAATTTACCGGGTCCTTAGCAGAACTGTATGGCGGCGCGTACGCCAATTCCAGTTCCTCCAATTCCTGCACTTTCAAATTGCCGCGCATCGCAGTCGCCAGTACATCAATCCGTTTATCAACGCCTCCAGTGCCGACTGCCTGCGCACCAAGAATTCTGCCGGACTGTTCGAACAGCAGTTTGATAAACAACGGCGTTGCGCCGGGATAATATGAAGCGTGAGAGCCAGGGATTATATAAGTTTTCAGAAATGGTATATTTTCTTTTATCAACCGCTTTTCATTGACTCCTACCGAAGCAGCTGTAAGTTCAAATACTTTGCAGATATTGGTACCTAAACTGCCTTTATATGTTTCATTTGCTCCAAAAATATTATTCGCGGCAATCCGTCCCTGGCGGTTGGCCGGACCGGCCAGCGGAATCATCACCGGTTTGTTCAGAACCGGGTCGTTTACTTCAATCACATCACCGACTGCGTAAATGTCCTGGTTCGAAGTCTGCAAGGATGGATTAACTTTAATGCCGCCGCGTTCATTGAGATCAAGTCCGGCATCGCGCGCCAGTTCGCTGTTCGGATGCACACCCAACCCCATAACCACCATTTGCGTCTTTATTTCAGCGCCATCTTTGAGTGTCACGGTCAAACCGTCTGCCGTACGCTGAATCGCGGTTAAAGCATTGTTCAAATATACTTTTACACCATGTTTCTCCAGCGTTCCGGTCAACATTGCCGCCATTTCCGGATCGAGCGTCGGCATTACCTGCGGCGGTCGCTGTACCATAACCGTTTCCACGCCGCGTTCAACCAGGTTTTCGGCGACTTCCAGTCCGATAAATCCGCCACCGGCGACAACCGCGTGTTTTATGCCTTTATCAACCCGGCTTTTTACTTTATCCATATCTGGAATAGTCCACAATGACAGCACATCCGGGTCGTCTACACCGGGTATCTGCGGGATCGCCGGACGGGAACCGGTGGCAAGAATCAACTTATCGTAAGTTTCGATATATTCAGTACCGTCGTCAATTTTCCTGACCTTGACACTTTTCGCTGCCGGGTTCAACGCAATAACTTCCTGCCGGATACGGGTGTCAATCCCGCTGCGGGCTTTTAATGCCTCAGGGGTCATGACCAGCAGACTGTCACGCTGTTGAATTACATTTCCGACATGATACGGCAGACCGCAGTTAGCGAAAGAAATGTACGGACCACGTTCAAAAAGAATGATTTCAGCTTTACTGTCCAGTCTGGCAGCTCTGGCCGCCGCGCTGGCTCCCCCGGCAACTCCGCCGACAATGATGATTTTCATGGCAATATCTCCTGTTGTTATGTTAATTTAAAATTCTCAAGTTCTACAGATGCTTAAACCGCAACATATCAAATCAAGCGCATGTTCAAACAAGTCAGGGTTGACAGAATCTTCCCCATTCAGAATGAACCCCGGAATCAATCCGCCAAGTTCACCCCAAATGGTCAGCGCTGTTTTCCCGGCATCAATATTGTCACGGATCGAACCATCTTCCATTCCTTTCCGCAACATTAAAGCCAACAATTCATTAATCCGGTTGTTTTCTTCCAGCGTGTACTGCAGAAACCTGCTTTCAGTTCCGCATCCGCCGCGATGATGGCGATAGCTCAGTAACGCGCAATAATACTTCGGATGCGAGCGGTAGAAATGTTGAAATGACATCCCCGCTTCCTGAATCATTTTAAGTCCGTTCAATTTTTTATTGGCGTGAACTTTTTCAAAACCGGCCAGCACCAGCGTCAGAGCTCTGCTGACAATGCAGATACATAATTCATTTTTAGTTTTGAAATATGTATAAAGCGAACCTTTGCTGAGTTCGGCTGCCGCTGCCACATCATCCATGGTGGAATTGTCAAAACCATGCTCAAAAAAAACTTTTTCCGCAGCATCCACAATCTGCTTTTCGCGCTGCTTTCTTTCCCTGTTCCTGCGTTCAGTTGTTCCCATATTCACTCCTTTGATTATGACCGTCGGTCATTTAACGACTTATGGTCATGATGTAATTATAATTCCATTCCACATAAAAATCAATACCGCAAGAAGTAAAAACTGCATAAATGATAAAAAGATATCAATCCATGCGCTTCTATTTTAAGTATTAAACGCTATATTACAGAAAATTTTGTTTATTACGGAGATTCCCGGATGAGGAAATTCTATATAATTTATTGCTTCCTGTCAATATTGTCTCAGTTGCACGGGCAGAATGTGTTCAACGACAATTTTGAACAGGGGCTAAAATACTGGCGGAGTGTTCCCGCCGACGCAACTTCAGTCAAAATTGAAAAAATGGACGACGGCAGACGACTGCTGGTAATTTCACCTAAAGATGTTAATCTGGAATTGAATAGTTGTGCGCTGAAAATAGACAAAGATTTTAATACCGCTGAAAGTTATAATATAACCTACGAAATTAATGTTACAGCGATTAATACAGGCACTTTTAATATTTCATTGGTCTTTAACGATGTTAAAGACAAACCGTTGAAACAGTATTCTTTTTCGACACTCGCTACCGGACAGAAAACAGATGGCTGGGAAAAATTTACTTCAAAATTTGGGAAAAATTCAGAATACCCCTTTCCTGACGGTACTGCATCCGTAATGATTAACCTCGCTTTCTGTGATGCATCCGGTAAGAGTTCAGGCAAAATTATGATTGATAATATCGGGATTTCCCGTGTGATGCCGTTAACGCCAGTACTACCGGAAATCAAAACAACTGACGCAGGCCAGATTCCTGCCAGATTCGAAGACCCGGCTGATAAAGACTATTACTGGTTAGAGGCTGAAAGCTTCGCACCGGACGATGCGATTTACGGCAGTCTGAAATACCGCAATGCATGGACCAAAGTTAAAGTCGGCATCCCCAATGAATCGAATATGCATTCGCTGGTTCGTCCGCAAGCGGGTAATGAGGCCGAAGCGGCAGCATTCATCCGAATCTCCCGCAGCGGCTATTATAATCTGTGGGTAAGAACAGGTTCTCTCTCCCAATGGGGCAGACAGCGCATTACCGTAGAAGTAAACGGTCATAAATTCAAAGCGGAACCGTCGCCTGGCGACCAGTTGCTCAACGATGCCTTCACCTGGGTAAAACTAAATCCGGAACCGTTGAAGCTCAGGCGGACCAGGCCGGTTGTTCTTAAAATTAAGAATGATCTTGAACCTCAGAATCCGGCATTTGTTGACTGCTTTTTATTGACAGAAGATTTGAAATATGTTCCGGCTAAACAGATTCCATGCCAGCGCTATTATACTGTTTTACCCTATACCGGACCGCTGGTGGAAGCGGACATCTGGAGTGCGGCAAGGTTGGAAACTCCTGTCTATATTTGTAGAGATTCCGCCCAGCAGTTTCTGATGCAAATCAGAAACCTTTCCGGCAAACCGCAGAAAAATATTTGTATCACCATTACCATGCCGGAAGGTGTCACCCTGGACAGCCCGGTTCCGCGCCAAGATAGCAAACCATTAAAAAACTCCCCTTTCGAAATTCCGCTGCCGTCAAATTTTGAGCACAAAGTAATTACCGAGTACGGCAAAACATTGAATCAATACAGTTTGACATATACCAAGGAAATCGCCCCTTTTGATCTGAATCACAAAACTGCCAGCCTGACCTTCCTCGTCCTCAATGCCGATAACAAAATTACTCCGGGCATTTACGATATCAGAATACGCTGTACAACACCGGACGGACACCAGCAGATAGTGGGCATCGTTCAGCGGCTGGAAGTACTGACCGAATTGAAATCAGCTTATTCCAGAGACTATGACTGGGGCGTAGATACCATTTATTCTTCATTGCTCAATCCGGAACAGCAGAAGAAAATACTAGACACTTTTGAAAAAGCCGGAATGACCATATGGGCGGCACGTCCAGGGGAAGCCGTGCCGGATCTGGCAGCGCGCAACCGTGAACACTGGAAATTGCTCAGTGATCGCAAACATCTGCGACTAGTAGGCTGGGGCGAATGGTGGTGGCCCGGTAATCCGTATACTGACGAGAGCAGGGAATACCTCCTTAACCACCCGGATGCCGCCGGAATATGGCGGACTGACCCCCTCGGCAAATCTCTTGAAAACAAACTGATCTGTCCTGACTATCTCATCCGCGGACAGAGTGAAACCTATATCCGCAGCCACATTGAGAAACTTATCCCGCTGTTGCGTGATCACGGGATCAAAGAATATCTGGAAGACGCCGAATATTCCAGTCCGCTGTCTTTCTGCTTTTGCAATCGCTGCAAACAGGCATTTGCCAACCATAGCGGCATCCCGTACTCCACAATCAAGGATATGGACGGCGATAAGCTTGTATCTACTTATAAAAACCGCTGGGTAGACTTCCGCTGTGTACAAAACACCGAGTTACTGGACCGGATTACTACAATGGCCCGCCAGATTTATCCGGAAATTAATTTCAACCTTTCTTCCGGATATCCTTCCGCCAGCAGCAGCAAACAACGCTCCGGCATAGACTGGGAACAGCTGGTAAAATTAAAAAACCTCAACGGCGTTTATGTAGCTGACGAACTTTCCGGATCCGCCGCCAAAATAGTGCAGATGGCGGAGTGGACCAAAAACAATCAAAAAACTTTTTCCACCATGGCTAAAGGCACTTTGAGCCTGCCCGACAACCCGGAAGAAATTGACGCCCGCAATCAGGCCGGCCTGGAAGCCAGAATCATTCATGATACAATGTGCGGAGCCGGCGGCATCCTGGTTTGGTGGTGGGGCACATTTGACGGTCGCTGTATGAAAGCGTTCGAAACCGGAACCCGCCTCGGCGCGGAATATGGAGATATTTTGCGGCATGGAACACTCGCCCGCAAAAAAGTCGGAATCTCGGATGACTTCTATCTGCTAACCGCTGAAAACAGTCTCGGCAAACTGGTCTGTCTGGTCAATACTTCTTTTATCTGCGAAGACATCGTTCTTTCTTCTGAAACCGTCATGAAGGAAATCCCCGAAAAAACCATTATTCTCAACGTTCTCTCCGGTAAAAGTGAAACTCGTGAAGATATCAGAAAACGGCTGGAATCGTCCTATAAAAAAGGTAACGTATCCGTCTGGTTTTTCGCTAAAAAATAACGTAAGAGCCAATTGCAAAACTCGCGTTTTGCAGGAATTCAGAAGACAGAATCCAGAATTAAGAATGAAATTCTAACTCAAATCCAGATTTATGTACTTCTGGACGTTAGTCTAGTCCCGCACTGCGGGAACTCCTGGCTCCTGAATTCTGACTACTTTTGAAATTACCTCGTAAATATAGTTTCTTACGAAATCGGACTTTTTCGTAATATTCCCGGCACTCTTCTATGCTGACATGTTTCTTTATTGCTGTTTTTATATCATCAACCTTGCGCCGGAGCGATAAATGCTGTATAATATAAATGTGGCAGGAGTTAAATATTTCTTCAACCTGTCATGTCACATGGGGGTGATCCGGATTCGCCTGGATCAGTTATGTGTTGACTGCATGCCGAGGATGATCGTTGGCCTCGCAAAATATCGATCAAAAACATAATTGCGAACGAAGAATACGCATTGGCTGCTTAAGTCGGCCACGTCTCTACTCTGACGGACGCTAAGGGATAGAGGCGTAAGCAGCGCCCTGGTTGTCAAACCCCGCCTTTCGGTTTGGCAACAAGAAAATAGGAAGGCTAGTCTTGAAGCAGGCCCCGTCCGTTGGCTCAGCGTAGGGACGATAAACTCAGAAAGATGGAACAAGCATGTAGACGTCCTCACTATACTTTCTCAGCACGGGGGTTCAACTCCCCCCACCTCCACCATTTTTTATTCAGTTTGGTTCAATACCTCGCCCACTTTGGGCGACTTTGTTCTTTTCATGTGATTTTGCGTCAGCCCGTCAGATTGTGTAAGTTCTTGCTTAATACTATTGAGTCTTGCCTCAATGTCTTTTCATACTGATTTGATTTCTTTCACATAGAGGATAATATTAATACCAAGTGGTAGATAATACGCCTAAACGAAAGGAGCCCCGAAATGGAAAAACTACTTTCTGATTTTGACCTGACGAAAATCTATATGTACAAAGGGTTTCTGGAAGACGAAGGCATCGAAACATGCATATTGAACGAATATGGCGTATTACCCATGTCGCAGGCCTGGCCCGAACTGTGGGTGCTCCATAACGAAGACTACAGACAGGCAGCCAAAATAATCGAAGAATTGAACAAAAAGGATCATTGATGCGGATATATGTGGATGCGGATGCGTTTCCTAAAGATTTGAAAGAAATATTGTATAAGGCGGTGGAACGGGTAAAGATACCGCTGGTGCTGGTTGCCGGTAAGTTTATGCGCGGACCGCACTCAGCATACATTTCCTGTCTGACAGTGCCGGGCGGGGTTGATGCGGCGGATGATAAAATTGCCGAACTGACTGAACCCGGCGACATCGTCATCACGGCTGACATTCCGCTGGCTGACCGGGTTGTCAGCAAGGGCGGCTTAGCCATCAATCCGCGCGGCGAACTTTACACAGAACGCAATATCAAAGAACGTCTTGCCACCCGCGACCTGCTCAACGACCTGCGCAATAACGGCCTGATTTCCGGCGGCCCATCCTCGTTCAATCCGAAAAACTGTCAGGCTTTCGCCAATCAACTCGACCGGCTGCTTACCAAACATTGCAAGCAGAAAGTAATTGAGAATACAGACGTTAAATAAGTTTTTCTAAATCAGATGCTCCTGCCTGGAAAAATTCCAGTTCGAAAATCTCCGAGTAAGCGGATGCTTGAATGCTGTAAAGCCTGACATTCTCGCGGTTTCCTGACAATATTCGCTCGTCAAACCCGTAACCGCGAGCATTCAGATTGCGTTGATGCTGTGATTGGTGGAACCGAAGCAGTTCCGCCTTCCATGCGGCATCAATTTCGCCGAATGCCGTATATACATCCATCCGCAGCGCAATAGTTTTCGGGTCGCGATTCAGGAATGCTGTAAAAGTGCGGTCTGCATTGTGCCCCAGTCTGGACAGCATCGCGTAAATCAACCGGTGATCGGAGTTGGTATCATTGCCGTGCGGCAGAAAAACCAGATCAGGCGAAAGTTCTTTAAAAACCGCCGCGACTACCGCGAAATTAAACTCATTAGCAGATATCTTACCGTTTTCATCTTCCTCCAGACAGAGAAAGCGTACATGGTCATCCGGCAGTCCGAAGAATTCACAGCTGCGCCGCTGTTCAACTTCTCTGGCGCGGGCTTTTTCAAGGATGGTTGGCGGAGTACAGAACGAATCATCCACGCCGCTGGCACCGGAGGAAGCCACCGCCACGAAAATTTCCGTTCCGGCGGCAAAAAGACGTTTCATGGTAACGGCGATCGCGTCAAAATCATCAGGGTGCGGCGACAGCGACAGCAGACGCAGGCCTTTCGGGATGGTCAGCGCATCAAGGCTGACCGGAAAGGTCACATTATTCAGGATGTCATGCATTTCAGAACAGCAGATCCCCGGACGGCCTGGACGTCTCATCCGTGACTGCGCTGGACAGCGCGGCGTCTTTCCGGGGAGACCCCGCATCAAATTCCGCCCATTTACCGCCTTCGGCATCATCGCGCACCAGCAGTTCGATTTTCTTTTCCAGGTTGTCAAGTTTCTGTCGGCATAATGACGCCAGCGCAGTTCCCTGTTCAAAACAATCAATCATCTTATCCAGCGGCAAATTGCCTTCTTCCATTTTCTCAACCATTTTCTCGAGTTTTTCAAGCGCCTGCTCAAACGGCAGATCGGCCAGCTTATTTTTTACAGGACTTTCTGTCATATTCCCTCCGTGGACAATTGTGTATGGTTTCAAATAATATAAAGGTAATAAAATCTTCAAGCAGGATTTTTCAAGTATTACTAAGTAAAAACAGCAATAATGCTCAATGATTCAGTTTGCGGAAGGCCGCCGGACTGATATTGCGCAGATTGGTGAAGACGCGAGTAAAATAATAACGGTCGCAGAACCCGCTCATTTCAGCGACATCCTCAATACTGTGTTTAGAATAACGCAGCAGCATACATGCTTTGGTGATCCGCTTGTGTACCAGGAAATTCTGCGGCGACATGCCGGTCTGCTCTTTGAACAGACGGGCAAAAGCATTCTGGCTCATTCCGGCAATTTCCGCCAGATTTTCATTGGAAATCTTCTGTTCAATATGCTTTTCAATAAAATTAACCGCCTCAATCACCCGGCGGTCATTCCATGATTCAATCAGATCTGACTGCGGTACGCGGGCAAGCAGCGTATAGCAAAGTACAAGCAGCGGCATTGAAATCGCGCGGATAGATTCCGGGGGCTCTTTGAGGTAACCGTTGATCGTGTCGAGCAATTTATGATCTTCACCGGTAATATCAAATGAATAGATTTTTCCAGGGCAGAAATCGTAAGGCTCTCCAGCTTGAAAATGTATGTAAAAATGTTCAAAAGGGGTATCGTGATCGGAACTGTATTCAGTATCCGGGGAAATCAAAAGAAACTTTCCCGGTTCAAGCAAATATTCTTTTTTGCCGGAAGTTATGGATGCGCCTTTATTGAGATTGGTATATATCCGCCAGAATGGAGCAGACAGATTTAAATATTTCCAGTGATTGATCACTTCCAGACGGCAAAGCAAAATGCGGATATTCGGATTATAATAATCTTTTCCTTCTAAATGCTTTTTTTTCATATATTCCACCACCGTTCAGAGTTCAGCCGCAAAGCGAACAGGCTGCCAGTCCGCCTTTCGAGGTTTCTTTAAATTCACTGGACATCCCTTTGCCGGTTTCCAGCATGGCTTCAATCACTTCATCGAAATTCACCTTCTGCTTTTTAGGATCGCCTACGGATGCCAGCAAGTATGCGTTATAAGCAGTCACCGCCCCTACGGCATTGCGTTCTATACATGGAATCTGGACAAAACCGCCGACGGGATCACAGGTCATGCCAAGATGATGTTCCAGTGCTATTTCAGCCGCAGCTTCAATAACGTCCATTGGTTTGCCATTGACGTAACTGATCATGGCTGCGGCCATGGACGCAGCAACCCCGATCTCGCCCTGACAACCGACTTCCGCACCGGAAATACTTGCGTTGTGCCGAGCGATAAAAGCCACGGCTGCTGCAACTGTCAATCCTTCGCGCAAAAGTTTTTGCGATACTCCATGATAGTTTTTCAGAAAATAAATAATGCCCGGAATAACTCCGGCGGAACCGGACGTTGGAGCGGTAATGATTTTGTGCCCGGCTGCATTTTCTTCCGATACCGCCATGGAAAAAGCATTGAGCAGTGATAGAAAGCGATCCACATCCTGATGCATATGTACAGCGCGGTTATAAAACGCCGCAGCTTTTCGGTGCAGGCCGATAGGTCCTGGAAGAATGCCTTCAGTGTGAATACCGCGGTTGACGGAGTCTTCCATGACTGCGATTAATTTGTCAAGTTTCGCATTAATTTCATCACCGGACAATCCGCTGACGGCAGATTCATTTTTCATCAACAGTTCAACCAGTGGAATATCATATTTTTTCACCAGACGGATCAGCCCGGTCATATTTTTGTACCGGAATACCGGAATACCGGTTTCCGGTTCAGCTTCTCCTTCACAACGAATAAAACCGCCGCCAATAGAATAATAGATTTTCCCAAGCATGACCTTGCGCCCGGCTTTAAGTTTAATGATAAGCGTGTTCTGATAGGGGAAACTATGCTCCTTCCCGTCAAAAATTATATTCTCCTTGCGGAAAGCTATTTTATGTCTGCCTAATGCGAGCTTATAAATTTTTACGGGATCAGCCAGCAAACCAAGCAGTAAATCAGTATCACAGGTTTCCGGTTTCTGTCCGAGCAGCCCGGCCAGCACGGCTTTGTCGGTGCCATGCCCTTTACCGGTAGACGCCAGGGAACCGTAGAGGGTGACCTCTATTTTGTCGGCCTTGCCCAGTTCGGCAACCGGAAGCTGCAAGGCAGAACTGATAAAATGACCGGCTGCTTTCATCGGACCGATAGTATGAGAACTTGAAGGACCTGGCCCGATCTTGAAAATGTCAAAAACTGATGTATCTATTCCATTCTCCATCTAAGGCGCTATCCTTTCCACAAGTGATCGATTAAAATCTTTACACCGATAAGAATAATAACCAGCCCGCCGGCAAATTCAAATTTTCTTTCAAAGAGATGTCCGAATAAGCCGCCGATATAAACGCCTGCAATAGAAAAAATGAATGTCACAATTCCCATCATAGACACCGAAAGCAGGAGCGGAACATTGACAAACGAGAAAGTCACTCCCACCGCCAGCGCATCAATACTGGTAGCCAACGCCATGATGAACAGTATTTTCAGCTTAAACGGATCTGCCGGTTCTTCATCCTCCTCTTTTTTTCCGCAAGCCTCATAAAGCATTTTACCGCCGACTAATACGAGCAGAGTAAAAGCCGCCCAATGATCAAATGACTCGATGAATTGCTTGCAGGCATTACCGCCGCTCCAGCCAATTAACGGCATAAGTACCTGAAAACCGCCGAAAAATACGCCGATCAGTAATGCCTGGCGGAATTTGATTTTTTTTACCACGACGCCGGCAGAAACTGATACTGCGAAAGCATCCATTGCGACACCGAATGAAACCAGCAGGATTTCCAGAAATGACATACTTAGAATCTTATATTATTGATTATCGAATAAAAGCGCCAGAATAGCTTTCTGAACATGAAGTCTGTTTTCCGCCTGGTCAAAAACGATTGAACGATGAGAATCCATCACTTCATCGGTGATTTCCAGACCGCAATGGGCAGGCAGACAGTGAAGAATCTTAACGTCCGCAGAAGCAGCATCGACCAGTTCGTTATTGACTTGATAAGGCTGCAATAATTTGATTCTGCCTTCGGCTTCTTTTTCAAACCCCATGCTGACCCAGACGTCGGTATAAATATAGTCGGCGTTTTCGACCGCTTTCAACGGGTCCTTCTCCCATACTGCGGTGCCAGCACCTATATCGGCATCCAGCAGAGGCTGTGCCGGATTGAATCCTTCCGGCGCGGCAATCACCAGATTGATGCCGGCCATTTTGCAGGCAGTAATCAGCGAATTAGCAACATTGCTTCTGCCGTCGCCGCAAAATACCAGTTTAACACCTTCAAGTTTTTCACTGTATTCATAAATCGTAAACAGATCAGCGAGAATCTGACAAGGATGATACTCATTGGTCAAAGCATTGATAACCGGGATCGTCGCATGCCTGGCCAGCTCAACAATCTCGGCTTGATGATAGGTACGAATTACAATGGCATGCAGATAACGGCTCAATACCCTGGCGGTATCGGCAATAGATTCTCCGCGCTCCATCTGAAGCTTCCCTTGATCCAGATAAAGCGGCGATCCGCCAAGTTCTCTGATTCCCACCTCAAAAGATACTCTGGTACGGGTCGAGGACTTGGCGAAAATCATACCGACGCTTTTCCCTTGCAGTGGAAAATAATCAGAACAATCACGTTCGCGTTTAAGCCTGGCAGAAAGTTCAAATATCTTGTAAAGTTCTTCACAGGAAACGTCTTCTACTGTTAAAAGATTCCGAAACATTTTTCACTCCACTGAATTTTTAATGATTACATCAGTCTCAACTTCCAACTGCGGCAAAACTTTTGTCCATAATCGTTATTGCCTGGTCAATCTCATCTTTGGATACAGTCAAAGGCGGCAGCAGCCGCAGTACGTTCTCGCCGCAGGAAAGGGTGATCAGCCCGTTGTTCATCATCTCCGCCATTAATTTAGCGACTTCGCAATCCATTACTACGCCAATCATCAGGCCTTTGCCCCTTATTTCCTTCATAAACTTATATTTTTTAGCAAGCTCAAGCAGTTTTTCTTGTAAATATCTGCCTTGTTTGACACAGTTTTCAAGCACTTTCTCTTTACTGATCGTATCCAGTACAGCGCAACCGGCGGCGCAGGCCAGCGGAGTTCCGCCGAAAGTGCTGGCATGAGTTCCGGGAGTAAGCACTTGCGCAAATTCTTTTTTCGCCATAAATGCAGCCAGCGGGAAACCATTGCCCAATGCTTTAGCCATGGACAGAGCATCCGGCTCGATGCCGTATCCCTGAAACGCATAAAAAGTACCGGTCCGGCCAACACCGCACTGCACTTCGTCAAACATCAGCATAATACCTTTTTCAGTACAAAGATCCCTGACCGCTTTAAGATAAACCGGATCGGCAGGCATTATTCCGCCTTCGCCCTGAACAGGCTCCAGCAGAACTGCTGCAGTTTTGTCTGTGATCGCAGCTTCCAGCGCCTTGATGTCATTAAACGGCACTTGAACAAATCCCGGAGTATCCGGGGCAAAACCTATCCGATATTTACTCCGTCCGGTAGCTGCCAGCGTCGCCAGAGTCCGTCCGTGGAATGAATCTATCATCGAAATTACTTCATATTTACCTTTTTCCGAGCCCCATTTCCGCGCCAGCTTAATCAAACCTTCATTGGCTTCGGCCCCGCTGTTGGCAAAAAACACTACTCCGTCGAAACCGGCTTTGACCAGTTTCTCCCCAAGCAGCGGCTGCACTTCGTTCATATAAAGATTAGAGACATGCACCAGCCTGTCGACCTGCTGCTTGATTGCTTCCGAAACTGCGGGATGGCAATGTCCCAGATTGCAAACGCTGATGCCGGCGGCAAAATCCAGATACTGTTTGCCTTCACTGTCCCAGACATACACCCCCTGCCCTTTCACCAGAACCAGTTTAGGGGAATAGGTCTGCATTACATATTTCTGATACCGTTCGGCAGTCTTATTATAATTACTATCGCTCATCTTCAATAATCTCCATATATAAAATTTAATAAAAACACTTTAAAAGAAAAGACTTACTGTACACCGTTCAAACAAAAAATCAAAAAGAATACTGTTTCCAGTTCCAACTTCTTCTGCGTTAATGATTTTACAGATAATCCGGCAGCACATGGAAACAGATAAATGGCAGGATCATCGTCGCGGAGAGAGATTATGAGCAGACAACACTAACTTTTTCTTCAACTCAAGCGTTAAAGAAAAAGTAAGTATTTTATAATTATAATCTATATTGCTCAAGAAAAATCCATAAAATTAAATCATCAGTCAGCAAGATACTCCAACCATATAAAAAATCAAAATATATATCACTTGATGTCTATGAAAATTCAGCTAAAAAATTATTTGCGGGAGACATCACGGCTGTAATTCATGACGCCGTCAGCAATTGACTGAGCAATCAGATTCTGATACCAGTCGCTTCCCATCTGCATTTCCTCAGTCTTGTTGGAAAGGAAGCCGGTTTCGATCAGTACCGCCGGACATGGCGCGTTTTTAAGAACCATAAAACGGGCGCGCTTGATTCCCCGGTCAATCGTTTTAGTGCGAGTAATTAGAGATTTATGTATTTCGTATGCCAAACCCATATTATTCGGGTCATAACGATTGCCGTCTTCGCGATGTTCAGCGACAAAACCGCTGGTCGAATTAGTCGAGGAAGTACCGAACGGAGCCAGACAGAAAGTTTCAATCCCGCTGACTTCCGGATTTGAAGCCGAATTGCAATGAATTGAAATGAACATGTCGGCACCTATATCGCGACAAAGTTTAGAACGCTGAGTAAGTTCGATAAATTGGTCGGAAGTTCTGGTCATAGCTACGGTAAAACCTTTCTTTCTCAACATATTGGACAATTGATTGGCTATTCTCAAGGCAATGTCTTTTTCCCTGTATCTGAATTTACCGCCATTGTCTTTACCGCCATGCCCCGGATCAATCATGATCAGCTTTAAGCGATGCTGAGGCATGGCATTAGCCCGGATCAACGGATCTATCGTCAGCAGGAAATCCTTATCACTGATAAAAGAATTAGGGCCGGATGAATACGAGGCAAACAGCAACCCTAACTTAATATTGTTAACTAATGCATATTTTTTTTGCGGGAAAAATGTCAGTTTGAAATCATTATTGTAAAGAACTACGCGATCATTCCAAACATAGTAACGCATATTGTAATATCTTGCGACATCCCTTAAATAGACATATTTCCGGCCCATAGCCGAAGTATATCGGATTTTTTCAGAGTCAGCAGCAGAACATGCTGCCGGAGATAAAAATCCCATGCACCCGAGTATTGCCAGAACCAGAAAAAAATACCTGAACATGAATAAAAACCTTCCGGGATTATAAAAAGCGGTTAAACCGCAGCAGTTTTAATTTAGATTTCCTCAATTTTCGAAAGCATCGCCTTGCCCTGCCCCGAGGATTCGAATGGCGGGTACATAGCGTCAATGCCATCACCGATTTCTACAGACTCCGCAAGTGAACTGTAGACAAACCCCTTGGCCATGGTCAAAGCCTTCTCCCATGGGGTTTCCAGCGCCAGCGCGGCAGCCAGAGCAGCACTTAAAGTGCAGCCGGTGCCGTGAGATGCTTTACAATCCTCCACCAGCGGCGAGCACAATTCATACAAATTCCCTTCATAGCACACAATATCTGCGGCAACCCCGGATTTGGCGCGCAGATGTCCCCCTTTGAGAATACATCCGCAATTCCATTTCTCCGCACACTCCAGCGCTGCAGTAATCATCGCTTTCCGCCCGTTTATACGGACTCCTGTAATGAGTTCAGCCTCAGGAATATTCGGCGTAATCCATGAGGCCATTGAGAAAAGCCGCTCAAGCATAACTTTAATCGCCGCCTTTTCCAGCAGACACGCTCCGCTGGTAGCGATCATAACCGGATCTACAATCAGCGGAATATCTTTGCCTTCAAGCACATCGCAGACTGCATTGACTATCTCCGTATTGAAAAGCATTCCGGTTTTAATCGTCCGGATTGCAATTTTTTCAAGTACAGTTGTAATCTGGCAAGCTACGGCTTCGGCCGGGAGCGGATCAATCCGGTTTACAACACACGGGTTCTGTGAAGTCACCGCAGTAATCGCGGAACAGCCAAAAACACCGAATGCGGCAAATGTCCGCAGATCGGCCTGGATGCCGGCGCCGCCGCCGCTGTCGCTGCCGGCAATTGTCATTGCCGATGGATAATATTTATTTTCAGTACTTTTCATCAATCATATTTCTTGTGTTTTGTTACAATCCCAATTATATTTCAGGATATCTGAATATATTACTTCCGGATTGGTAAAAAACAACTGCCGGAGCAAAACTAAGAAATGTGTTTTACCAAAAAATGAAAAGGACTGTCATGATAAGAGATAAATCAGTCAATCTGATGATGGTTCTAGCCGTATTCTGTATTTTGTTCTGTCATGAAGCGCTCATGGCGGAAAACAGTTTTGTCGTTTCTCCCGGACTGTCCGTTGAATTTAAAAAATTTGACAGTCAATATTTTATTTTCATGAACCATTTCAAACAAATGGATGCGGTTGTCAGCCGGCTGATTAAAAGCAACCGGGTACGCGGAGTAATCAATTGTAAAATACTAATTAGTCCTGACGCAAAAGAGAAAGCAACTCTGCAACAGACCAGTGAGCTGGTAACAATATTTTTAAGCAATGATTATGAAAAATGGAAAGAGGACTATCTGGTTAACAAATATCTGCTTTCAACAATAATATTATGCCGTCTCGGGATTCAGCCGGAAGAAAACTTCAATGCTTTGCCGCAATGGATGCTGACTGGAATGCTTGGAATGGTTCGGCAAAGATACGCATCTTCAAGAGTCCTTGATACATATTACATGCCAGGGTTAAAAGCCTGTGCGATTGAAGGCAAAATACCTGAACTCAGGAAAATAATATCGCAGCCGCTATATCAGGAAAATGATGGTGCTGCTTATGAATTCTATGAAGAGGTTTGCAGTTTTCTGATTAAAAAAATCGAAGTTCTTTCCTCCGGTTCTGAACGTATTCTTAACGATATTATCTTTTTATCAGCGCAGAAAAAGTACTCGCCGCAGGAAATATTTTCCACAACCGTGGAGCGGGTGGTTCTGGAAAAATACTTTAAAAACTCTTCGTCGAATGATTCGGATGAAAAGAAAATCCAGTTCTGGTTTGAGTCGGCAGTCATCGAGAGGTCACTTTCATCATTTTGTCCTTTTTCGGCTAAACAGATAAGAGAAAAAGTAGCAGTTATCAGAAAAGTAACATGCATGATAAAAAACAAAAAGAAGGAATCGAAAGAGGAGACAATTGACATCACTGAATTACCGGAAAAACTGCCTTTAATTGAAAACAAGAATGCCGTGCTGCTTGAAAAAATAAATATCGCAGAGTCTGTCAGGGCTGCTTGTCCGCCTTTGCTTGCTGAAACGGTTAACAATATCAATATAGCATTAAACGACATCGGAAAGAAATCCGAAAGCGAATCCCGAGATCAACTTATCACCTCATTTGCCGATTTCGATAAAGAACTGAAAAAACAGGAAACTATTGAAGATTATCTGTTTAACCTGGAAAATACAAAGCTGTCGCCGGCCATACTCTACAGCCGTGAAATCAATGAGGTTGGCAGAAAAGACTATACGATGTGGCCATCCCTGAACAAATATTTAGATTCAGTGGAAAAAAAATTCCTTGAGGATTGATAGACCGCCTTTCCTGTAAAATGTGTTGCAAAAAGCCTTTTTAAGGGGTATTGTATCCGGCTGGAGATAAACTACGGATGCCGTTTCCGGCAAAATTTATTAAAGGTTTATCGTCAGTTCTTTAAAATTAAACAGAAATGAGGATCAATAATGGCTTGTAGTAAAAAACTCGAATACATGATGAAACGCGGAAGCGACTTCCTGAACTGTAAATATCCTATTATTTGCGGAGCAATGACCTGGGTTTCTGAACCAGGACTGGTTGCCTCGGTATGCAATAATGGCTGTTTTGCTTCACTGGCCGGCGGCAACGCGCCGGTTGAAATTCTGCGGCAGCAGATTCAACAGACCCAGACACTCACTGATAAACCCTTTGCCGTTAACCTGATTACTATAGCTCCTGCTTATCGTGATCATCTTGCCATGCTCAAAGAAATGAAAATGCCATATATCGTTTTCGCCGGAAGCTTTCCGAAGCAAAAGGAAATTGAGATCGCCAAGGAGAGCGGCGCTAAAGTTATGTGCTTTGCATCGACACTTTCAATCGCCGAACGAATGATCCGCTTCGGAGCGGATGCCATCATTCTGGAAGGCAGTGAAGCTGGCGGCCATATCGGACACGTTTCTGCAATGGTGCTTCTGCAGCAAGTGCTGTTTCAGGTCAGCGAGAAGATCCCTGTTTTTATCGCAGGCGGTATTGCCACCGGGAAAATGATTGCCCACATGTTTATGATGGGGGCCAGCGGGGTACAGCTTGGAACCAGGTTTGTAATGACCGATGAATGCTGTGCGCACCCGAAATTCAAGGACGCGTTTATGCGGGCCGAAGCCCGAGACGCTGTTTCCACTCCGCAATACGATTCCAAACTGCCGGTTGTAGCCGTGCGTTCCCTGCGCAATAAAGGACTGGCGAACTTTGGAACGCTGCAATTGCGCCTGCTCAAAGAAATGCAGGAAGGCTCCATGCACCGCGAACAGGCTCAGGCCGAAGTGGAAAAATACTGGATAGGAGCTTTACGTAAAGCCGTTGTTGACGGAGACGTCGAATACGGGTCGCTGATGGCTGGCCAGTCCGTCGGTCTGGCTAAGGATATTCTTCCGGTAAGTGCACTCATAGACAGATTGATCTCCGAAGCTTCTGACGAATTGGACTATATAAAAAATAAACTGAACAGTATCTAAAATGCCGTGGTCAAAGAGCAAAAGATTCGTTAAAGTGATCTATTTTCTGGTAGCTTCAGCATTGCTGATTCTACTGGGAACTTCTGCATTCCAGACGTTCAGGCTTGCTTTTTCAAGATCAGTCAGCGATTTCTTTTACCCTTACCTCTCTATCCCTTCTGATTTCAAATATTACCTGTCGGACAAAACACTGCTGATTCATGACAAGCATACGCTTGCGCATAAACTTGAGCAGCAGCTTGAAGAGAACCGGAAACTCGCGGCAAAAATCGCAGCAACAGCAGAACTCTCCATGGATAATGAAGAATTGCGCCGTCTGCTGAAACTGGAGCCAAGAAAAAACTACAATTTCATTTTTGCGGAAGTAATAATGCGCAATCCGCAGGCATGGCAGGAAGTCTTCACTGTCAATAAAGGCAGTAATGACGGTATCGCCAAAGGCGCTGTCGTGCTCGCAAGAGGCGAGCGGGAACGTAAAGACGAAGCTGTCGTAATCGGAGTTATCAGAAGTACCTCGCGTCATTCTGCTGAAATTTCCACTACGGTCAATCCGGAAACACGCATCGCGGCTATTCTTCCAAGGTCAGGTTCATTCGGATTTGTCAACGGCGGTGAAAGTACTATGAGTGAGGGGCTGGCCAATCTCACCTATATGTCATGCAATAAAATATACAGTCCGGGTGAAGCCGTGGTTACTGCCGGTGCACGGGAAGAGATACCGCCGGGTCTTTATATCGGGCAGCTTGTTGATATCGAACGGGCGCCATCGGTTTTCAGCAGTAAACTTTACATGTCGGCCAAAGTCAAACCGGCAGTGGATCTGGATAACATCAGATACGTCATTATCGCGGTAAAAAAAGACTGATGAAAGACAGAGAAGTCAGAATGAATACAAATACAAGAAAAACGAAAAAGTCAATTAATGAATAATACCGGAATTCAGGATACAGCATAATATGGGAATGAAGAATAAAACAGGAAATCAGAATCGGGTAATTATGTCATTTATTCTGAATTTGTATTTCCCATTCTGACTCCTGACTCCTGGATTTATTTTTTTAATGTTAAAAGTGAAATAAAGACGCTAAATATGAGATACAGCCCATGATCGTGTTTTACATATTCCTGCTCATGTTTTTTTCCATCACCAGTCAAATTATGATCGGCAATCTTGGAATATTCCTGCCAGTAACAGCCTCAATGATTTTTTATATAACTGTCTGTTTCGGCTGGCAGCGCGGCATGTTCTGCTCGGTTGTTTCAGGATTGGTGCTTGACGTGCTTTACGGAACATCGAACCAGACCCCGCTGATATTCCTGGCGGTTTGCGGGCTGGCGGCATTCTGGCTGTTATATCAGCAGGTACGGCCGGCATCCATTAATTTCATCCCCGGAATTCTTACTGCGCTGATTACGGTTCTTCCTCAAATGCTGATTAAAATATACGATAATGGCTGGGGGATTTACATCTTTAATGAATGGCTTCCGTCAATCTTCTTTGTCATGAGTTTTTGCGCACTGTTTCTGCCGCTTATAATTGTTGTATGCGATCATTTCGGCAAATCACTGGGGCTGCCGGTTTACGTTGACGCCAAAAACCAGCTCGCGATCGGAAAATAACATGAAAATAAACTTGACTAATTACACTTCGAGAATAGTAATTATCGGTTTTATTCTGCTTGCCGGATACGCCGTCCTCATGCTGAAACTCTGGATTGAACAGATACAGCAGGGGCCGCAGCACCGGGAGAAAATATCCAGACAATCCATCCGCCGGATTCGCGAACCGTCTCCGCGCGGTAGAATCCTGACCTCGGATCTGCGCATACTAGCCGATAACGCTCCGGCCTACGACGCCTTTTTTTACCTGGAGGAAATGCGCCAGCCGAACCGCAACAAAACGATTAACCATATCCTGAATACCGCCGCTTATCTGGCAAAAGAAATCAAGCGTCCGGCAATCACCAAAGAAGAACTTGTCCGCCATCTGAATGTCCGCCCCGGACTGCCGCTGCCGGTATTTAAAGACCTGACTCGCGAGGAAATGTCCGTTTTGCATGAAATATCCGCCGGCATCAAAGGGGTGGGGATCGTTCCCCGGACCACCAGAGTTTATCCGGAAGGCAGCACCGCCGCCCATATTATCGGCTTTACCCGACCCGAAGATCCGGTAAACGCCGAAGACCGCGACGAATATTCATACTACATTCCTGACCTGGTCGGCAAACGCGGCGTGGAAAAAACCTTCGATATTTTCGACGTCGTCGGCAACCCCGGAGTCCGGGGCATGCGGGGTATACCCGGCTACAGCCTGGTGCAGGTGGACCATCGCGGCTATGTTTACAAAACCATGGATGAATCCATCAAACCGATGGACGGCAACAATATCGTTCTGACCATCAACTGGAAAGCACAGAAAATCGCCGATTCCGTTATGCGCGGCTATAAAGGCGCGTTTGTACTGATGGACGCCGGAACCGGCGCCGTTATCGCCATGGCTTCCGCCCCGACTTTTGATCTGAGAAACTTCTCCCCCAAAATTTACCAGGAATACTACAGCAACATTAACAAAGACCCGGCCAAACCCATGCTGAACCGCGCCACCAGCGGAGTTTATACTCCCGGATCGATCTTGAAACCGCTGGTCGCCATGGCTATCCTGAACAGCGGAGTATCCCCGAATAAACAGGTCGAATGCAATGGCGAAACCCGTATCGGCAATTCCACTATCAAATGCGCCAGCTGGCAGTCCGGCGGCCACGGCCCGCTGACATTGACCGGAGCTATTGAAAAATCCTGCAATGATTATTTCATTGAAAACGGTTGCAGCGCCGGGCTTGATGCCATCTCCGAAGTTCTTGAATCCGCCGGGCTCGGAAAAAGCACCGGCTTCTGCCTGCCGGATAAGAAAGGGCAGATGCCGACATCTGAATACAAAGAACACGCCACCGGTTACAAATGGAATAAATACGACACCGCGTTGCTTTCCATCGGTCAGGGCATCATCCTGATCACACCGCTGCAGGCTGCTGTATATTGTTCCGCCATCGCCAATGGCGGAACCGTTTACCGCCCGTATATCCTCAAGGAAATTCGCGACCCTTTCGGCAATCTGCTGCAATTAACTCAACCGGAAGTAAAAGGGCATCTGAATACTATCCCGGAAAATCTCAATTTTATCAGACAGGGCATGCATCTTTCGGTTAACTCGCCTCACGGCAGCGGCAAAAACGCAAAAAACGAAGCCATTGATCTCTATGGCAAAACCGGAACCGCAGAAGTTGGCCCGTCTTATAACCGCCACAAAAACACCTGGTTTATCGGCTTCGGCACTCATAATGACAAAACATATGCTGTCGCCATACTGGTCGAAAACGGCGATTCCGGCGGACGTTCCTGCGCCCCGCTGGCGGCCCGTTTCTTCACCGAATGGCTGAGCGGCAAACCGGCTGAAACCCAGATTGACACCTCGGAAGATACATCTGACGAAGTCCTCCCCGACTTTGATGAAAACTCGCCACCCGCGAACACACAAAATAACACCGAAGACACCGATGCTTAGTAAACTCAGTTCCCCTGCTATTTGAGTAAATGGTTTTTGCGATAGACTCCCGGGGGAACTCCGAAATGGGATTTGAATGCTTTGGCAAAATGATAAATATCGAAGAACCTGTATTTATCGGCGATTTCTGCTTGTTCCATTTGCCCGGTACGCAGCATTTCCGCCGCTTTCTGCAGTCGTTTATTCAGAATGAAACGCCCCGGCGGCAGACCGGCTTGTTCCTGAAAAAGCCTCCGGAAATGCGGATATGACATGCCATCGTTTCGAGCCATTTTCTGCAGATTCCATATTTTCTCCGGATTCTCTTCAATTGTCGCAATAGTTACTTTGATATTTCTAACCGGTGGCGAATCAATCGATGCCGTTGCCGGTTGTTCCTGTAGTTGCAACAACAGTTCTTCCAGCAGATGAATTGTCCGGTAATCTTTAATTACGGGAGAATTCAAACGCCGCAACAGTTGATCGAAAGATTCCGCGTATTTTACCGGATCGGTTATTTTGATCACCGGAGTTGACGCCGGAAACAAACCGCGTTCAGCGTAGGAATCTGCTGCCGGGCCTTTGAAGGATACGAAACGGTGATGCCAGGTGCCGCCATCTTTTCTGCCGAACCTGAAATACGGCCCCGGGAAAGTCAGGAATACGACCGGGCCGCTGAGCCGCTGCACCGGGCCGTCATCCATCTGGAAATCCATTTCGCCGCTTTCATTAAAATCCAGTACGTAATAAGTGTAATATTTAGACACCCAGGCATCGCAGTGCAATGTCCGGTTAAAACCGATAAACTCAATTTCATTAAGATTAAACATGATTATTTTTTACAAAAAATTAATTATTAAATCAATTTTATTATTTATTACATCTATTATAATATAATCACTGTTTACAAACAATTCAATTTTATATAAAGAGGTCTAAAATGGCAATTGATTTTGATGTCAGAAAACTTCCTGAATATCTGGAATTCGATACGATGCATATCGCCAAGGCGAAAGCTCGTCAAAAAGCATTCTGGGCGGGAGAAAAAATTGACTATCCGCTATATTTTATCGGCGGTACTTTAACTCCTGAACAGGAAACGATTCCGAATCCAAACTATCAGGAACTTTACAACAGTCCGGAATTGATGCTCTGCTCGGAAATACGTCAGGCATGCGCTTTTGCCAACGGTAAAAGCGATGCAGTGCCGTCGATCCGCGTTAACATGGGCTGCGGCATAACAATGTCCTGTCTCGGACTGGCTCAGGAGACTTTTCCCGACAAAATGCCATGGCTTAAAGAACACATGAACAAAGAGCAGATTTCCAGGCTGACACCGGACGACATTAAAATTCAGGGCGATTTTGCCCGCGGACTTGAGATAATACATTTTTATAAAGAGATCATGGGAGATTCAATCGCAATTTTTGTAATGGATACCCAGGGGCCATTTGATCTGGCGCATTTGCTGATGGGCGATGATCTGTTTCTGGAGCTTTACGATGACCCGGCGTTTGTGCATCACCTGATGAATCTGATGCTGGAACTTGGAACAAAGACGATCCGCTGGATGAAAGACGCTATCGGGGAACCCTGCACGTCATGTTATTATGATAAATCCATCTATTCCGAAAACTATGGCATACGCATTTGTGAAGATACGACAACACTGCTGGGCGATGCACAGATTCGCGAGTTTGCCGTGCCGTATTCACAAAAACTCGCGCAACGGTTCGGCGGCGCCTTTTGCCACTACTGCGGCAGAAATGATCTGCTGACTATGGCCCAGTTGGAGATCCCGGAATTCAAGACCATTAACTTCGGCCTCATCCCGGGAAAATTATACGATCATGACTTCTATCAGGAAATGGAACGTGTAGAAAAAGCAGTAAAAGTTTATCGCGGCTGGTGGCCGGTACTGCCAGATGAATCATACCATGATTATCTGAAACGGATGCATTATTTTGCTGTGAAAGGAATTCAGACGCCATGCCTGGAGATGGACAGTGCCGGTAAATTCAAAACTGTGGAAGAAATCGGCGAATACTGGAAGAGTTTATGATTATACTCTACACTGCTGAAAATTTGACTTAGGAGCCGTAAAGAAATAACCTTTACATCTTCGCGCTTCTCCTGAATGCCTTTGTGTCTGCCGGGACTCAAAGTAACTCAAGCTTCCAGCTTGAACAGTCGCAAGAAGTGGCTAAAACCACTGGTCCCGCAGTCGCGGGATCCCCGACTGCGGGAATGCTTGCAGTACTCTTTAGCAGCCCCAAAATTCGCGAGACTTGTCAAGTTTATATCTTGACAGCTCCCTGGGATTGCGAAGATTTCGAGAATTGGTTCATATTCTGAGAGGCTGCCGATACCGTGGCATCGAAGCTTGCGAATCCAAATTAAAAAGATCACAACCCATTTGCGACTAGAGTTTTGCGTATTTTTTTTCCGATCCTTCTTCAGGTGATGCGGGTATCGCCCATCAGCAGGAGCGAAGAAATCCAATCCACACCCCTGCGCATCTATGCTTAAATTTTCAGCAGTGCAGAGTATTATGCATCAATTGCGTTGCAGTAAGCAATTTTCCACTTGGAATCCGATCTGCCTGACGCACAAAAAAATAGTCATTCATGAAATTCATAAATGGCTAAGGAGTTGTTAACAAATAAGTGGTATTTTTATACTGAGGCATCCGGGAGAAATTCCGGCTTCGCCGGTGAGGCGCAAAGCTGTAGCGCTTTGTAACGAAGCGGCGGAGCCGAAAGTTCCCCGGAGGACCAGTAGAAAGTGCCAGTTATTTTTGAACGACTCCTAAACTAAATTTAAAGAATCTAATCAGTTGCCTGTAGTATCAGTTCCGGTTTCCTTGAGTTCTTTAAGCTTATCTACCGACTTAGTAGACACATCAGTAGATGCATCCCCGCCGAGAGATGTTGTAACTCCGGCAATCATAGTTCTCAAGCGGTCACTGAAGGCTCCAAGGACGACTAGCGCAGCAATAGCAACAATCACTATAATGATGATATATTCTACAACTGCCTGACCTTTAGCATTTGTTTTTTTCACTCTCATTACCAACCTCCTGTTTGTTAAAATTAAATATAACCTTAAATTATGGATAATCAATACTTACCAGATTAATTACTCTCCACCCGTACTCGGAGAAATAAAACATCAGCAATAAAAGTGAAATTGCAACAAAGGAGCACATTGCCAGCATAATTGCATATTCCGCTATAATCTGCCCCTGCCGGCTGCAATCGCCTTTCAACATAGTCCTGATTTTTTTCAGCAGGCTCAACATATCAGGCAGTTCCTTTCCAGCGTTTATACTCTATAATGGTGAAAATTTAAAATAGATTGCGAAGATTTTGAGAATTGGTTCGTATTCTGAGAGGCTGCCGATACCGGGGTATCGAAGGCCTCGAAGAGTGCGAATCCAAACTCAAAAGATCGCAATCCCGCAGGCGCGGGACGATTGTCTTTCGGCCGTATTTTTCCGTTCCTTCTTCATGCGATATTCATATCGCCTGTCAGTCGGATCGAAAAAATCCAATCCACAATCCTGCTCGTCTATGTCAAATTTTCACCATTATAGAGTTTAAGCACCGCCTTTCCGTTGAATAATAATATTATCTTGATTAAGAACAATTATTTTGGGTTTCATCTCCTCGGCTTCCTCCAGGGAACACACCGAAAAGGCCATGATCGTAACCACATCCCCGACTTTTCCCTTGTACGCGGCCGGTCCGTTAAGGCAGAACCGCTTGCTGCCGGCGTGACCTGGTATTGCGTAAGTCTCAAGTCGCTCGCCATTTGAGCGATTGACCACCAGAATCTTCTCAAACGCCAATATGCCGGCAGCATTCAACAATTCGGGGTCTATCTCCAGGCTGCCTTCATAATCAAGCTCACATCCTGTAAGCCTGGCTGTATGAATTTTGCCACTTAACATAATCTTTTGCATCGTAAATAATCATCTCTCAATTGTTAATGAATTCACATTAACTGTTAATATAACGCGAAATTCGTATTTTTATTGTATAAATCAATAAATTACGAAAAAAAACAAAAAAGTTCGGCGGCAAATGACTATTTATGCGGCGAAACCGCTAAAATACAGCAGTTCCCGCTTCCGAACCAGTTCCGGCGTATTCCGCTCGAAAGCTCTGCCGCGGAAACAATTGAAGACTCGTTATCTGCAAGAATGTCTTTCACTATGAATTTATCAATCTCTGCCGGCAAATCATCAATATGAATTTCAAAATCACTGATTGATGAGTTATTTTTGAACAGACAGATAATTCCGCTTCCGGCTTCATTAAACTTGGCAAACCCGTCCCATTCGTCTGAATAAACATACTTATCACGACGCAATTTGACGAACCTGGTCATCGGCCCCTGACTGATGATAACCTGAATCGCAGCAGTAACCCGGCGAATTAAAGTCAGATTCTCAGGAGTTATCTTGCGCAAATCTCCGGCTGCCAGCGGCGTTCCCACTAACGCAGTCAGCAGATGTTCAATATCATTTTGGTTCTGAAGACAGATCAGGCTGCCGAGCAGACGTTCAGGCGGCATTACCGTAACGTAACGATAAAGTGTGTTCCTGATCTTCAAGGCATTAATGATGTGCGGGCGCAGCGTGTTCATATTCGACATGTGATGCAGTTCTGAATATTCCAGTGCTGCAATACTTGGATAATCTAAACCGAAAGCCTCAAAACTGAAGTCTACAATCAGGTCGGGAAAAATACTTTTAACTTCGTCACGGACATATTTCAGCCCGGCATACTGCTCTAATACAGAATCCCCGGATTCGCGGTGGTACTCATGCTCAGTTGAACAGCAGCCTGCCTGCATCATGCGGTATGGACTGACAATATTGCTGAAATCAAGCTTGAAATAGCCTACGTTATACTCACGTGCCAGCGATACCAGTTTGCGTGCAACAAGCTCGCGATGCCCGGAGGCAAAACACATTTGAATGGTCTTTCCGGTCAAACCGAATATTTTAGGCGAGCCATCAGTGTTGATCCCGGAATGCTGGTGGTTCTGTCCGGGATTGCCATAGTCAGTACCGATATTGAACCACAAGCCGAAGCACATACCATGCGACCGCACCTTGTCGGAAATTATCTTCAACCCGTTCGGAAATTTTTCTTTGTCAACCGCCCATTCGCCATCTGTAAACCAGCCGTCGTCCAGTACAAAGCTGTTAAACCCCATATCAGCGGCACGATCGATAAGATCAAGCAGCAGCGGTTCGTTGATATCTTTCAGGAAAGGCAGCCATGTACAATACATAAATCCGCCATTGTCCACAGTGGCAGGCAGATATGAACGAATATAATCGCGAAAACTATTTCTGACCGCATCATCATCAGATTTACCTTTATACAGAAAAATCATCGCCCGGTCAGTCGTAAAGGTTTCACCTTTATTTAAATATTTATTCACTGGCGGACTTTCAAAATTATAGCCTGTGGAAATTGCCGTTTCCTGCCAGTGGGGATAGCACAGAAAATATTTCAGCGGGCCGGGTGCGCTGTTGCAGAAAAACAACCCTTCTTCCAGTTTAGGATTATGGATTTGGATAATATCATCCGCTCCGGCTATGGCAAACATCGGTTCAAGCCTCGTCAAACCGGCCTGCCGGTAAAAATCCATGTCTGCAAACTCTCCGGGACAAGCGTTTATTACATCGAAAATGATACTGTTTATAGAAAGGTCGTCTATGCCGCTAATCACTTCCAGCCATTTGGAAATTCCGCAAAACTTGCGCTTTATCTCATAATAGACATTTACCTTCACATCAATTTCCGCAACCTGCAAAGATACCTTGAGTCTTTCGACGCCAGGCGATACCGTCAGCGCTTCGACATTAACCAGCGAAAGGTTGTAGTCCCGGTCTGAAATATTACCATCCAGAATATGCCTTGTCCGTTGTTTATAACCAAAAAGCGTCTTATTCCTGAGTCGCAGCATAAATTCCACAGGCGGCACCGGTTTGGCATATTCCGCACTGACTGCTTTATTGAAAATTGAAGTTGTATGAAGTCCTCCTTCATCAAACACGATATGTCGTGCTATAAAATCATTCTCCAGACAAAATACCTTGTCCTCAATCTTTATCATACTCATAATTAATAACCTTTTTTCAATTCCAACCATGATTATCAAATAATTAATATAATACAGCGAGAGATATCTGCAACAGAAATATATACTCTATAAGGTTGAAAATTTAAAATAGATTGCGAAGATTTTGAGAATTGGTTCGTATTCTGAGAGGCTGCCGATACATGGGTATCGAAGGCCTCGAAGAGGGCGGATCCAAACTCGAAAGATCGCAATCCCGCAATTGCGGGATGAATGTCTTGCGGCCGTCTTTTTCCGTTCCTTCTTCCGGCGATATTTATATCGCCTGTCAGTCGGATCGAAAAAATCCAATCCACAATCCTGCTCATCTATGTTAAATTTTCAACCTTATAGAGTATACCTAAAATCAGCTGGCATAAATCATCAAAATATTGGCAAATATCACCATCGGACAAAAACAAAACGCTCCTGAATATATAAAACATTCAGGAGCGAAAAGATGACAGAAAAGAAAAATTATTTAGCGGTACGGTGCTCCGCTTTAAGCCGGTAATTGGTCAATACACCGCATTCGCGACGAGCTCTGGCCCAACTGCCGTCGCCCAGTTTTTTCATTGCTGCCGCTTGCAGATACATGTAATTCTCCCGCATATTGGTATATGACAGCACCTCTCCGCGACGAAACAGCTCCAGAATTTCTCTCTTGATATCTGCTTTCGTCATACTGCGACGCAGCCGGACATTCTTATAATCCACGCCGGCAGCTTGAATCGCTTTACCCCAGTTGCCAAAACGTTTAATCGCAGCCATATACAACGGCTTATGCTGTTTCTGTGCATTCTGCGAAAAAAGCGGCTCCCCTTCTTTGGCAAGCCGCCTGATTTCATCAAGTACCGCCTGGCGTGTCCATGATTTGTATTTCTTGATCAGACTGTAATCAAGACCGCAGGATTCGATAGCTTCGCCCCAGGACCCGAAAATACGTTCCGCCGCGGCGTAAACATCCGGGTAATTGGTTGCATAATAATATGAGTTCAGAGGCTCTTTGCCATTGTGCTGCATAATATGATGTTGAATCATTTCCGGATGCCATAACTGTTTAAACATGGATAACAAAACTCCTGCTTTGATTTATATTAAAAATTATCTTTTATACAACATAATGCGGTGCATTATAACTTCAAGCACTAAATATAGCGCAACATGATAAAAAAACCGGAAAACAAACGTATCCGATTCATGAATTTAACACGCATTAAAACTCTATAATGGTAAAATAGCTCAGACATTTATAAAATCAAGACAACAAGCCATAAATTTTCAAAAAACAAGGCAGCCTCTAATATAAAGTAGTAACTCTATTGCATCATGGGGTAAATCTCTGCGCAATCCTGACCGCTTCCATCGCGTCCGGGGCGTAAGCATCCGCCCCGATTTCATCGGCGTAAGCCTGATCAACGACGGCGCCGCCGACCATGAATTTTACCTTGTCCAACCCTTCGGCTTTTGCCAGTTGGATAACTTCCGTCATTCTGACCATGGTTGTTGTCATCAGAGCTGAAAGACCGATAATGGCGGCATTGTGTTTCCCGGCCGCGGCAACAATATGTCTGGCCGAAACGTCTTTGCCCAGGTCAACTACCTCAAACCCGTAATTTCTCAACATCAAAGCTACAATATTTTTGCCGATGTCGTGAATATCTCCTTCCACCGTAGCCAGCACAATTACCACTTTCGGCTTGTCGTTCTCAGATTTATTTTCCTCCAGCAGCGGTTCCAGCACTTCAAACCCTTTACGCATGGTATCGGCACTCATAATGAGCTGCGGCAGAAAATATTCTTTACAGTCATAAAGTTCCCCTACCCGGTTGATGGCTGGAATCAAACTTTTATCAACAATATCTTTCGCCGTGATTCCGCTTGCCAGCGCCTTATTGATCGCACCGGCAATACTTTCTTCGTCGCCGGTAAGAATGCAATTGAATACATGCTGCGCAGGATCATCGCTTTTTACGGCAGCAACGGTCTTGCATCCCTGCCCTGCCGCTCCATATTTTTCGACATAGCGTTTCATTTTTAAATCACGCCCGGTCAAAACATTGCCGGCATCAACTACCGGCATCAGCATTTCAGCAGCCGGATTGGCAATCGCCATGTTCAGACCGCGACCGACTGCCATGGCAAGAAACGTATTATTTACATGCGCTCGCTGCGGCATGCCGAAACTGACGTTTGATAAACCGCAGATCGTGTTGACTCCGAATTTGCGGCTGCACCATTCAATCAGGTCCAGCGTAATCCTTGCGGCATTCTGATTTGAGGAAACTGTCATCACCAGGCCGTCAACACAAATATCCGCTTTCGAATACCCATATTTCTCCGCCTCGCAAAATACTTTTTCGACTATTTCCTTGCGGCCTTCAAACGTTTCCGGAATCCCTTCATCCGCCAATGGCAGCAAAATGAACATAGCGCCGTATTTAGCCGCCGCCGGCAAAGTCCTCTCAAGCCTGCTTTTTTCAGCGGAAATAGAGTTGACCAATGCCCGTCCGGGATAAATCCGGAGCGCCGCTTCAATGACTTCGCTGCTGGTGGAGTCTATGCACAACGGCAACCCGCTTCCCAGCATCTTGACCGCCTTCACCATCATCTCTTTTTCATCAATCCCGGACAGCCCCATATTGACATCCAGAATTGATGCTCCGGCAGCGGCCTGCTCGCGGGCAAAAACATTTACCATGGCAAGTTTACCTTCACGCAATTCCGCCTGAAGCGCTTTCTTGCCGGTTGGATTTATCCGCTCTCCGACTACCGCGAAAGGTTTGTCTTTGCCGAGCAGACAATAGTTTCTGGAAGCAGAAACAGCGCTCAATGCCGTGATAACCGGCGGCACCGGTTTGCATCGGGCCGCGCTCAATGCCATTTCCCGGATATGTTCCGGCGTGGAACCGCAGCACCCGCCCATAATATTTATTCCAGCAGCAGCCAATTCCGGCACATACCCGGCAAACGCAGACGGAGACATATCGAATACCGTCTTACCTGATACCAGCTTCGGTATACCCGCATTGGGCTTGGCGATCAGCGGAATCGTGGCATAAGGTTTCATCGTCCTGATGATTTCCAGCATATCGCCGGGACCGGTGGAACAATTGCAGCCGAATGCGTCAGCCCCCATGGCTTGAAGCGTAATCAACGCGGAAACCGGATCGCTGCCGGTTAGCGTCCGCATGTGCTCGTCAAAAGTCATCGTCACCATGACCGGCAGTTCGCAGGATTCCTTAACCGCCAGCAGCGCCGCCCTGGTTTCCTGAATGTCCATCATCGTTTCAATTACAAAACCGTCAACATTCCCTTCCAGCAGCGCCGCAACCTGCTCCTTGTAAACATTTACCACATCTTCAAACGGAATATCGCCCAGGGGCTCTATGAATTTCCCGGTAGGCGCCAGATCACCGAACACCAGACCGTCTCCGACCGCACAGCGGGACAGCCCTGCCAGTGAACGGTTGATTTCAGCCAGCCGTCCGGCCAGACCGAACTCTTCCAGTTTGAAACGGTTGGCGCCAAAACTCGGCACAAACACGATATCCGAGCCTGCCGCACGGTACGCCTGCTGAATTTCAATCATCGCCGACGGATTTTCAAGTATCCATAATTCCGGACAGACTCCCTGCGGCATCCCCCGTTTGACCAGTTCGGTTCCGGTGGCGCCGTCCAGAATCACTATTTTTTCTGTCAACAGTTTTTGAAATTCACTTCTTGTCATGTATAAATTATTCCCATTTAAAATGTGCGTTAACTTTTCTCAATACCGGAAATAGCTGTCACCGACTTCTCCGGAACCATTGTCAGACTTTCATTCAGCCTGATCCCTAATTTATCAAGATTTAAAATATCATAAATAATTTTCTGATTTTCCAAGCCCAAATCCCCATAGCCGGGGGAAAAGCGCCGCCTGGTCAATTTCTCGCTGCTGCGCTTAAGCTGCTGACCGACATAGCTGTGAATCCAGCCGATGGCTTCATCCGCCATTTCACTCCCGACCGCATCATAAACCAGTGCCTTGACTCCTTCGCCGGCGACTGCCGCAGCCGCCGATGCTTCGACGATGCCGCAGCCAACCGTAGATGCCGTCAGCAACAACGCCTGGCTGGATGCAAGCAGTTCCGCCAGGCTGGCGCTGTTAAGCATATCGCCGTTCTCCAGTGTCACCGATGCTGCATTTCTCTCAACTATATTCAACCGCAGCCAGCAGCCGGCGGGATGGCATAGCGCGATACCTTCGGCAATGTATTTCCCCATCAGGCTCTTCTGCACCTCCGTCATCTTATTAAGAAAACGGTTCCGTCCCAGACGAGAATAAACTGTATCTTCAGGCAGAACCACCGGTATGCTGTTAAAATATAATACTTGTTTTGAGTTACCCAATTTAATCGCCGTCCATCCTGATTTGTAAATATCCAACAAAACAAACCACTTAATTTAATCTGGCGAACGCAAAAAACAAATACCGGCATCAACAAGGTTAAAAATACCGGCAGGTAACTGCTATATTCTCCTAATTTAGTGGTGGACTTAAAACCGGCCGCTGAAAACAAAAACTAATACATTAAAAACTAAAGCCGCCCCGGATGATCATGGAATTTTAGCCAATGAAGATTAAATTTTTTTCATGCAAATAGTTATTAAGGAGCTGTCAAGAAATAAACTTGACAAGTCCCGCGAAATATCCCGAAGAGATTTTGGGAATTGCCGGTAAGGCGCATACCTGAAGGTAGGTAACGAACCGGCAAACACAAAGGCATTCGGGAGAAGCGCGAAGATGTAAAGGTTATTTCTTTACGGCTCCTAATTCATTATAAAACTCTCACACTGTTTTATAAAATAGCCGCAAAAGAAATACTTAATTCAATTTAAGCTCCCTTGATTTTGTTGACAGACATCGTTAATATATTTCTTTCGCATTGATAAAAACCATATTATATGAGGTTTAATGATGAAGTTGTGGAAAATCATGTTGTTGCCGGTGTTGACTGCCGGTATGACGATGTCTGTTTATTGTCAGTCAGTCGAAACGAAGAGTATCAAGATTGAAGATATCGACAAAAACTTTCAGGCGGCTAAAGTCGGCAACAAGGATGTATGCTATTACGATGCTTTACAGAAGCCTTTTGTCCTGAACGGTTTCCCGTGGCGTGACCCGCAGAAAGTATTCAACCGCCTTCCCGCTTCTTTTACTGATAAGGATGTCAATCCCGGTGCCTTGTCATTATCGCGGCACTCGACCGGCGGTGCAATCCGTTTTCGTACCGATTCTCCATACATTTCCCTGCGTGCCGAGCTGGCTTATTCCACTGATATGAACCATATGCCCAGGGCCGGCAGCGCCGGTTTTGATCTGTATCGCGGCAGCGGTACCAGTATCCGTTACCGTAAAACGGTTCAGCCCGGGCGCGATCAAAAGCAGATTGAAGTCATGATGATTGATGGTGCCCCGAAGCAAATGACCGACTACACTCTTTGCCTGCCGCTTTACGGCAGCGCTTCCAAAATCGAGATAGGTCTGGCGCCGGGCGCGAAAATTGAAACTCCAACACCGCAGGCAATAACCAAACCGGTTCTTTTTTACGGTTCATCGATAACTCAGGGCGGATGTGCGTCGCGTCCCGGCAATGCTTATACCACGATGCTTTGCCGGGCGATAGATGCGCCGCAGATCAACCTTGGATTTTCCGGCTCCGGCAAAGGCGAGATAGCGGTTGCCAAAGCGATCGCCGAGCTTGACTTGGCGGCATTTGTCATGGATTATGATCACAATGCCCCGTCAATTGAACATTTGAAACTGACGCATGAACCGTTCTTCAAAGCCATTCGCGAAAAACAGCCTGATTTGCCGATTATTATTATGTCCAAATGCGATTTCGGCGGCTCGCAGAATGAGATTGCCCGGCGTTCAGTGATTCGTCAAACTTATGACAATGCGGTAAAAGCAGGCGATAAGCATGTATGGTTTATCGATGGCGAAACTTTATTCGGACAGGAAGACCGCGATGCCTGTACAGTCGATAACTGCCATCCCAACGATTTGGGATTTTACCGTATGCATAAAACGATTCTGCCAATACTGAAAGAAGCTGTTAAAGTCAAGTAACCTTTATAATTCTGAACAGGGCCACAACTATAGAGGTAATTACAAAAGTAGTCAGAATAAATCCGGATTTCAGTTCGAATTTTATTCTGGATTCTAGATTCTAAATTCTGGATTCATGCAAAACTTAAGTTTTGCAATTGGCTCTATTGTATTCCATTTGAAAAGGGTGGTTGATTCCGGGTTTTTGTTCCAGTCGATATTTAAGATTTTCTCACCACAGTCAATTACGACTTTATTTCCCGGTGTAAAATCATCTGTTTGGTTGTTTTTAAGGTCGCTAATCGGAGATGAAGCCATTGCTTTGAATGCCTCCATTTTGGTGATGGCTGGTTCAAGACTATGCTCGCCGCCTTCATAATATTTAAAAATATGTTCTTTGCCAAGCTCTTTTAGCTTTTTTTCAAGCGATTTTGAGTGTTCTACTGAAACTGTACTGTCAGCAGTACCATGATCTATAAACAACGGACATTTAATCAAATCAGCATGTTCAATTACATTTCTCACAGACAACTCATCCTCGGCGAATGCGCGACCTGCGGCTCACAGCCGGGACTACTGCAGTTCACTCCGCTATGCTGGAATGGCATAAAGACGAAACTGCGGAAGTCGCGGCATTGCAACTGCTGAATGTTCTGTTCAGTGTGCCGCAAATTTCCGTAAAATTAGCCAGTCTGCCGGATACTCACCGGAAAATGCTGAAATTTAGGCTTGGATTCTGGCAGCAGCATCGCAATACATTTCTCCATGGTTCTTTAAAACCATATCATCCCGAACTGAACTATCCGCTAATCATCGGCGAAAGTCTGAAAGAGACGGTAATCGCAGTATATCATTTCAGCGCAAATAATTAAGATTACTTATATTCAAGATCACACTTATTATATTATCAATTCGACTGAGGATGCCGAACAGGTATTTGACTTGGAGCAAGCCCCGTCTATGGCAGAAAAATATTCAGCACAGTGCGGAACAAACTTCTGGAACGGAGACGGTATTGAATTTTCCCATGGCATCTTACGCGCGTCGCTAAAACCGCGCAGTTGTCTGCTGGTGCAAATCGACAAAACTTAGTAATGGGTGCCATGCATTAAACAAATTTAATTACTGCACCACTAACTAAACACTAATCAACCATGGGTGAATAATTTTTACATGACTGTGGTTATTTGTCAATTTCCTCTTTGATTATACTCTGTTTATCTTTTTCTGAAACAAATCCGTCATCGTGTTCATCTATTTTCTCAGTTGCAAGATCCCGGAACAGGCTGATGGCATCACGAATACCACCGATTGCAAGCCATATAGTACAAAGAGTTCCAAGCACAACGGAGAATGCGACCAGCTTCCACCACCATATTTCACACCATATTGCGTCGGTAATCCAGTCCGTGGTCAGACAAAGAATCGTTCCGATAACGAACAAAAACCAGAAGCCCATGGATTTCCAGAAAGTCGCCCAGGCGATAAACTTGTCAAAGCGGGTAAATGATTTAGAAATGCCGATGACCTTGTGCCAGTTGAATTTGACATTTAATGATTTGGCTTCATCCTGAGCAACAACGTCCTGCTTAACCGCATACTTACCCCGGTGGAGCAGTTTGTCCATGTCATAGACCCGTTTCGGTCCAAGCAGTGAAACCAGCACATAACTGGTTACTGAGGTAATCATCGCAATAAAAAATATTATCTGGCCGTTGATCGGGAATTTCATTTTGCTTTGAATCAGCCATGTTGTATCAGGCCATATTTGCAGCAGCGCCGGAGCCAGATAGGCCGGCCATAACTGCTGAATAAGAATTCCTCCGAAAGCCAGAATTGTACCGACAGTAAGTGATGTCCACGCCGCCGCTGTTGTACCGCGCTTCCAGTAAAGTCCGCCGAGGATGACAGAACCGGCGCCACCAAGATAAATGGCTCCGGTAAGTGCAAAATACATTACAATAAAATCTTTCAGCGGAAACAGCATACTGAATACAAATCCGAAAGCCGCCACCCCGCAAATAGAAAAGCGGAGGAGCAGCATGTGACGTTTAGGTTCAATCGGCCGGTTGCGCAGCGGCATATAAACATCCTGCACAAAAATTGTTCCCCAGGCATGTAAATAGGTGTCATCACAACTGATAGCGCAAGCGACAATGGTAGCGGCAAATAATCCCATCACACCTACAGGCAGAATGTGGGTGAGAAATAGCGGAACGGTCATCTGGCTCTGAATCATGGGGTCGGTGATTTTGGCGATCTCGGCCTGAATCGGCGCTGCAATGGCGCTGAATCCGGGAAGATGTAAAACCGCATAGGCAGCCAACGGGATCAAGAGCATGCACAGTCCGCTGGCAACGGTCCGCCAACTGCCGATAATTCCAGCCATTACCGCCTCATGCGGGGTTTTTGCGGAGGCATTGTAGCCGGAATGTCCCTGCCAGGCGCGAGTATTCAAAATAGCGGCAAATACCCCGATAAGAAAATACCAGACATTGAAGTCTGCTACTTGTGAAGTTTTAAACGGGTTGATCATCGACTGGCCTGCCGGTGCAATCTGTAACCCGGCCATGATATCATTCCAACTGAAAGAGTAGAGCAGAAAAAACATAAGAAAGAGAAAAATCAACATCAACAGAATACCCTGAAAAAAGTCTGTCAATATGATGCTGACCTGTCCACCGGCGCATGCAATAAATAATGCGATTGACAAATAAGCAAGCATCACTGCCGGGAACATAGAAACTTCAATCCCCTGCACCGTGAACGCCTGCGGCAGGCCGAAGAAATAGATAATAAACCGGGCAGTTACAGCAGGGAAAATACCATAGTTGAAAATGCCGGAGATCCAGCAGAGCGAGCCGGCATAAAAACGGAACGCCCGACTGTAACGCACCTCAAAGAACTGTGCCAGTGTCAGCGCGCGCGTTTGCCGGAAACGGAAAATCACAAATCCGGTCAGCGACATAATCAGCCCCACAGGAATTGACATCATACCCCACCATTGAGTAGGCAACCCGGCTTTGTAGACCATTTCCCACGTCGCAATCAGTGTTATTGCGCCGCCGAAACCGCCGGATACGGCAAGCAGATAACGCCCTGCCATGCGGTTGGCTGCCAAAAAATCCGCCACACTCCTGATACTTCTATTGACGTAAAGAGTAATTGCGATAAGAAGCGAGAGCAACGTTCCGACAATTGTCCAATCCACCCAATGCAAATTCATTTTATTCCTTATTTTAGAGTATCGAGTTATTGATTATCAAGAACTTTTATTGTAATCTGTTAATCAAGTCAGTTCTGAATAATGGTCAATAATCACCATTGACCATTCTTTAAATTTTATAATTTTCTCTTTGTGTTTTTCCCTGTTAATAATTTATGCTAACCCTGTTCGGTGCCATGCATTGAACAAATTTATATACTGCGCCACTAAATATCACTAACTAAGATTGCTGTAGAAAATGTTAGCAATACTAAATTGTTTTATCGCAATGTATTTGTTAGTGTTTTGTCAGAGCCGGTTAGTGGTGAAAAAAATCCATGTAAAGTAGTTACCTTGTTATTATTATAGTTGATTTTGCCGTTTTGTCAATACTAAAAATGTGAAAACAAAAAAAAGACCGAAAATTTTTTTGATCTCAATAATTATGACATTTGCTGCTTTGCCAACAGTTACCCGGTATTTAGCATCTGGTCATTGACGGGGTATTGTTAAATTCAATCAGTCACGTGTAAGTCCTTGTCTTGCTCTATCCTAATCGCGTCCGCGATAACGTGGATTATAACCATAAAATTTGAGGTTTGTAATTGGCGGTTAGTCCGTAATTAAATTATTGTATTCCATTCAAAAAGGGTGGTTGATTCCGGGGTTTTGTTCCAGTCGATATTTAAGATTTTCTCACCACAGTCAATTACAATTTTATTTCTCGACGCGAAATCATCTGTTTGGTTGTTTTTCAGGTCGCTAATCGGATCTGAAGCCATTGCTTTGAATGCCTCCATTTTGGTGATGGCTGGTTCAAGACTATGCTCGCCGCCTTCATAATATTTAAAAATATGTTCTTTGCCGAGCTCTTTTAGCTTTTTTTCAAGCAATTTTGAGTGTTCTACTGAAACTGTACTGTCAGCAGTACCATGATCTATAAATAACGGACATTTAATCAAATCAGCATGTTCAATTACATTTCTCACAGACAACTCATACTCGGCGAATGCACGACCTGTCCATTTTTTTATCTTTTCATCAAGATATACCAGCGGACTGGAAGCGTAAATAAAAGCGAATGTGTCAGGTGCAAACATCGAACTTAAAAGAGCTATATGCCCTCCTTGACTTCCTCCGTAATGAAAAAGCCTTTTGCGGTTTATTGCCGATCTATGATGAAGCACTTCCCGTAGCGAATTCAAAACATCAAACACCTGATAAAAGCTAGCATCATATGGCAGATATGCGCCCAATCCTTTGACCGGATCAAAATCATAACCACTCTGCCGATATTCTGTTGATATGCAGACAAGGTTAAATTTATCAGCAGTATATTCCATTTTATCCTGATGTTGAAAACGGTTTCCACCCCATCCATGGGTAAACAACATTGCTCCTGTATGAGCGTTCAGCTTATCCGGTTCAATTATCAATGCAGTAATCATTTTGGGATATGCTTCTGTATTTGAACTTAAAAACGATATTTCATATTTCTTCATAATTACCTCGTCACGTTACTGGTAAAATTTCAAAATTATATGCGCATTGATTTATTTGAAAAATATTTTCAAAAGAACAGCTGTATATATTCAATTATATTTGGTTATCCATAGATGATAAAACAAATCATAATCAAAAACCACATCCTAATATTATTGAAGCATTACTACGAATTATATCAATTATACAGCAAGAGAACCGCTTAGTCATCGGCCGTCTGGCAGTTAGTGGTTATATTTTATAAAATATTTGAGAATATGAAATAACAAAAGCAAGTTACGGCTGTGAATTCGCAGTTCTCAGTGCATTGTCAATAAATTTGTATGCAGCAGTTCTAGCGTCAACCGGGAAGTTGTGCTGACCTGGTGGATGGAACACAACTATTTTGGAGTTTGCACCAAAAAGTTTGTACACCGGTGTGGCGCTGGCGACACAGCGGTCAACGCTTTGGGCATCAAACGTACTATCGCCCAGCGGCGAATTTATGTAGACAGGACGAGGCGCAAGTGCGCCAAGAATTTCGGAAAAATCGAAAGGAACTTTGCCGGGAGAATTGCCATATTTAGTTTTAATCTTTGGCATGTAATAAAGCCGCTGGCTCCAGCCTTCAAGGTTCCCTTTGTTGTAGTCACGGAATGAAGAGAAGCCGCAACTTGTTACTACAACCTTTATCCGGGGGTCAAACAATGCAAGCATTAATGAGTTGAATCCGCCATGTGAGTGACCGATTGAACCAATTTCTGCATTGTTAACTTCCGGCAGTGAAGCAAGAAGATCCACTCCGCATTTATGATTCCAAACCGCTTTCATCGTGACGCTTTCATATCCAAGCTTGTAAGCATCACTGTGATTCTCTCCGAATGGCGGGCAGTCAGGGGCAAGCGTTACATAGCCGCGTTCGGCCAGCTCCAGCGCATAGTATAAATTGGGATTACCTGAGATGCCGGCTGGCTCTTCTTTGCCTTTGTCATAGGTTTGATGCAGGCAAATCATTGCTGAAAGTTTGCCGTCACGTTTGTTAGGAACAAAAAGATAGGCGGGAACGCGGTCGCCGGTTTCAACGGCGTATGTGATTTTCTGCCGCGTAACATTGGGCAGAGTAACTGTTTCTATCACCTTAACATCAAGCGGAACGGTCTTTTTTTGATCGGGAAACTGCCCGATTACTTCCTGAACGTTTTTAATAATGTGTGCCCGTCGCTCTGCCCATCTATCCGTATTTGTCACGGGTAAGTCTCCTGCGGTCATCAAGTTTTCACGGTTTTCGCCTGCCTGGATCCACGACGCGGAAGTCAATCCGCCAAGCAATAATATCGCCTTAACTGCATTTATCATTTTCGCCTACAATTATAACAGATTACCGGTTTTAGAAAAGTGTTTACAATGATCTTTTAATCGTTTTTGTCAGGTTTAAATTCACCATTTTCGTCTCTATAAAATCTATCTGAAGATTTTCTATATTGGCGGCGTTATCTTTTGTTCAACCACTAAATATGCAAGCTTTGTCTGCCTGTGCTTATTAATGCGGATAGCTTTTCGTCTCTGCCTGCGATTGTAACCGACACTTTGATTTCTCCGGACGTTTCAATGTGAATCTCACGTTCATCCGGATCAGAACTCTTTCCGCATAATAATGATATGGTTCGTCCGTTGAAATGCAGGTTCTTCATTCCATGAGCACCGGACTCTGCAATTTCCCATGAAACTGTATTTGTCGAAGCGTCAAACGATAGTCCGAGAACATTCTCAATCAGCATTGCTATTGGACCAAGTCCGCTCCATCCCACAAAATTGTCGCGAACCAGACCGCCATTTTCATCTTTCGTGGCCGGGCTTGGGGTTTCCGGCGAATAACACTCCCAGATGCCGCCAAAAGTCTTATTTTTCATAACGGCGGTCATGGCATCCAAATGCTTCATCGTCAGATCTCTGGAAATAGAATTCCAACCCCTTTTCTTCAGCCCGGCGGCAATCATGTAATTGGTCGGAGCCCAGACGGAACCGAGCCAGTACCCTCCCTTCGGGTCATAGTTAGGGTCGTCTATTGACAGCGTTGGAACCGGATGTTGAGTCCAAAACTCATCTGGATTCAGAAGATGCTTGACAATACCGTCTATCTGCTCAGCATTAGCGGTACCGCTGAGGATCGGCCAGAATGCCGCCGCGGTTTTTGCGCTAAGAAAATTGTGTCTCAATTCGGGGATATCCCGGGTAAACACGTCATAATAAAAACTTTTCCGTTCACACCACATGTAGTGGTTGATCAGGCGGTTCAATTTCATGTATTCAAATGCAAAACTCTCCTCATCCGCTATCTTCCCGAGTTTTCGCGCTATCAGTGAAAGATAATGGGCGCTGAGCGCCTGTTGACAGCAAAGATCTATAAAGCAAACATCACTTCCCAATAAATTGGGTGTTTGAAAACTACTGCGCGGTGAATTATCCATTCCGCTCGAACCTGTATCTTCAAACCAGTAAAGACCATTATTCCGGCGCCGGTTCGCTTTAAGCCAATTGTAATATTTATCCAGAACAGTGTAGACGCGTTCGAAGCGGCTGTCATCACCGGTGAACAAATAATATTCCCATTCGATCCAGGCATACAGCGGCGGGTTGATCCGCTCCTGGTAGGCCTCTTTCTCCTGTTCTATTATATAAGCCATGCTGATGTAGCCGTCGTAACGTTGCAGCCGGTACAGATTATCCAGATTATTCATCGGGCTGATTTCGTTATTCGCGTATTTTGCAAATATTGCCATGAAACATGAATCCCACTGCCAGATTTTTCCAGACCCCGGCATGCAGCCCATTTGCGGTAGCCATCCGGGCTTCGCAGGACACTCGATGTTGTCGAAAGCCATCTGCCATGTTGTGTTATAAAGTTCAATCAAATCAGGACGTGACTCAAACACCAGCTCCGGTAGTTTGCTCTTATCGTAACCGTTATTTTTCATCAGATAAATTCCTGCTTGTGTGATATTTTGTCTTGAGAGATTAAAAAATGCAATACATTGCCATTATCTTTTTTTATAATTCTAATGTAATCTGCATATGGTGTTTAATGTGAAACGGGTTTGCGCGCCGATCAGCATTGACTCTTATCGCGTTTATTTTTTTAAACGCTCAATGGATACATTCTTTACCTGAGCTACCGTATCCTTTCCGAGATTTACTCCTATTACGAAAATAGCCAGTTTGACCGCATTCCCTTGAATTTTCATATCCTTTGAATAGTTTTTCCAGGGGCAGTCGGCTTTGACAATAATCCCGTCATAGGTGATAGTTTTTCCGGCGGCATTGATTTCGCAAGCAACAACCCTGAACTCCCCGCCATTGATCTTATCCACCTTTATTTCTGCCTGGATACGAAAATTTTCATTCGCTACATTTTGAAACGGGAGCTGACAGATAGTGGTTTGCCAGGCATTGGCGTCGCCACGGTCAGGACGGCCAACCATCTTCAGAATATTAATATCATTTTCTGTAATTCTTGAGGCGTAAAATTTATTGCCGGGAAAAGCTGCAGCGATTTTTTCTCCGGTGCCTGCTCTTTCAAAGCGGATATACGACGGTTTCCACAAGCCGCCATTGGCCACTTGATTCTCAATCAGAACCGTAATCTGATTGTCGGTGTCAAATTTTACAGCATCTGTAATATCGTATTCCTGCGGAGTCTGCCAGCTGTTTGGATCCAGTCCGGCATTGAACAGCAGCTCCCCCACCGGCTTGCCGTTAACCCAGCACCAGCCTGATTCATCCATCGCTCCCAGCCGGATAATGACACGCCAGTCCTGCCGTTCCGCTGGAATCTTTACGGTTGTTCGATACCACATATAGCGATAACCGGTTACGTTCTGATCTTCCAGAAAACTCCAGGTGGAACGCAGTGTCCAGTCTTTGCATTCGAAATCAGGTTTAAAGTATCCGGCGTCACGCCCATTCATTTTAGGATCAGCAATGGAAAACCATTTTTCCGGTAGCGGAATCGCATTGCTCAAATCAATATCGCGCAGCTTCCAGGCTGCGCCTTCCAAATTGACCTTATTTTGAAAATATTTTGTATCGGCGACTGCCGGCATCAGGTTTTTGCGGAAAGCGTACACATTATCAATCGCCTGCTGCCGCTGCTGGTTGTCACATTTAGGATTGGCAAACAACGCTGAAGTTTGTGAGCATAGTTTGGCATGTTCCAATCCCTGCTGCAAAAAGTTAACTCTTTGTTCTGTGATGGCATCACCGGCGGCCAGTTTTTTCGCATCTTCAAGCATTAATTCCGCCGGAGTAAAAACTTTTTCGGGAAAAAACTTGTGTGCCAGTGTCGGGTAATGATAACCGTAAAAAAACCATTTCCGTTCAGATTCAACCTCATGGAGCCGGTTGAACTCGGTCGCATGACTCATCGTATAATCCTGCCAGTAGTCAAAGTATTGTTTTATTGCCGGGGCTGCTTTACCAAAGACCTGATAATATTCGTCCATTATCTGATCTACGGGTTGTTCCGGATTGATTGCCAGACGCGCCATTACATATAAATTGGGGCCAATGGTCGCCCAGGAATTATTCGGTCCATCTACATCCAGCCCGATCATTCCATTGCGGTAAGCCAGCTTAAACTCTTCCGCATACTGGCGGTAATAGATTTCCGGCATCGCATAGCTGCTCAGGAAATAATTAGGGCGAAGAAAAAATGAAGCGCCTGATTTTGCCCAGTTTTCGATTTCGATATCCACCTTTTGCTGAGATTCCCGGGTACGTGGAAACGGCAGGTCGTCAACAAACCCGACCACGATATTCTTGTTCAGCTTGATTTGACGCGGAGCATAGACGTAATTCATATATGCATAGCATCCAACCTTTGCATCCGGGTTAATCTTCGAAGCAAGTTCCCACACTGCCTTGTAGTACCGAGCATAGCGCTCCCCGACATTGCGGTATTTTGAATATAATGCTGAAGGCCAGCGATAATCCTCGCCATCCCACGCTTTACACTCCGCACACATACAACGGCCGTGCGCATCATTCTCTTTGGCATTCACCCCCAGTTGAGTCCGCTTGGAAGCGCTCCAGTTGTCCACAATCTGCTGATGAAGTTTAGGATTGGACACACACATTCCGGCGTAACGGTCATTAGCACGGTTGCCGGAAGAGTCCATTTCAAAATATTCCGGATGCTCCTTGCCATAGCGCTTGTACCAGTCAATGAAGGCGTGTCCAGAACTGGACGCTCCGGCAAAAGTTAGATAGCGTGATAAATCTGAACGCATCATTCGCCGGTTCCAGCGCCAGGAAATTTTATTAGCCCTGGCAAATTGCAGTTTGGGTGAAACCGTTAAATCATAATTCCCGGTGTTGAGCGTTTTTTGTGACGGAATTACTTCTCCAAGTTCACTTGGCCAAATCCAACGCACCTTAAGTTGATCTTCCGCCCACTGGTAAACCGCATAAAGGGTTCCCGATGCAGTATACATGCTTTCCGGATCTCCATTAGTGTCGCGGCCGGCCAGCAATAATGCATTCGCTGAGGTTTGTACCCTAAATCCGCTTAATGGCAAGTCATCTAATTTTAGATTAGCTGCGCGCCCGAGCAAAATCTGTTTTTTCCCGGACGGAGCCAGATTTGCAGTCATAACAGTCAATTCTGCACCGGAAGCCTTTTTTACTATATATTGTAATTCGGATGCAGCATAGCTTTCCACCATTGATGCTTTTTCAGGAATTACGATTACTGATTGCGCAACTCCATCGTGTACAACATCCCAGGCATGTGTCAGCGGAATAAGAGCCAGACACAGTAGTAATATTAAATATTTAATTGGCATAATAATAAACAATCCTTGATGTTTCAATTAATAACTGCAGTCCTGCGGAACCCAATAGCTTCCTCCCAAATTTTTAGCACTGAGAGTCATAATCTTGATGTCAATTCTTGAGACTGAACCATCGACTTTGGTCCAATAGGATGCTTGAGGATGATTTTTTACACTTACTCCGGGTGAAGTTAAACCGTAATCCCATGCATTACCATAAGTATCGCCGAACATGAATTGTTGTATCTTCAATCTTGGTGGTAAGCGATTCGGACTGCTCTTTGTCATTCCATCGCCTGCGCCCAGATACCAAAAATAGCTGGAAACATCACTCAATTTGGATGTGACAATATCCAGATTATTGCGTGCAGGACAATCCAGTCTGTCTTTCCATACTTTCCTGCTGTCAGCCAGCACGTAATTATTTTTAACTAACAGATAAGGTCCTGCGGTTTTGAGAGTATCATAAAAACGGGTCGGATAATTAAGAATGGCCGCCTTCGGTAAAAAACCCTGATTGTCGCCGGCATACATCGTCAGCGCCAGTCCGATTTGCTTTTGCTGGCTTACGCATGACGTCTCTTTAGCTTTAACTCTGGCCTTGTTGAGCGCCGGCAGCAGCATTGATGCTAAAATAGCGATAATAGCAATCACAATCAACAGTTCGATTAAAGTAAAACCTCTAAGCATCAACGAGTTGCGACTTATCGGCTCTGCCTCATCGACCAAACCGTGCGTGCGGTTTTCCCTCACACGGCTTTCCCCCTGTTCTTCTTCGTTTAGCATTCGCTTAGTTTTTG
>CAIPAT010000425.1 GCA_903863035.1 uncultured Lentisphaeria bacterium | reverse complement strand
CGGCGGCCCGCCGGGCGTGATCCAACGGTCCCGCAGTCGCGGGATTAGTCGCCAAAGGCGAAATCCCTAAAGCCGGTCAGACGACCGGCGCTCCCAGGTTTTACTTCACTCCCTTCATGTTCTTCATGGTGAAGTGTATTTGTTCTTTTTCGTGTCTTGTCTTCTTTTCGTGCTTTTCGTGTTTTTCGTGGTGAAGTGTATTTAACAGTTTCTTTTGGTTGCGGCTATGCCGCGCTAAGCTCTTCATGGTGAAACGGTTTTTCTTATCCTGTCTATCCCTGTTAAAAATACAAATTCTTAAACGATTTAATTATCATCATTCACCGGGTTAAAGTCCGGTGCTACAATATGTATCGCGCCGCCGGAGCTTGTTTTGACTGTTTTACTTTATTTTATCAGAGCGTTATGACATGAAAGTGTCAACTGCCTTTTGAAGCATGCCCTTTTTTCAGGTTTAAAGATGACCGAAATATCATGGTTGGAATTGATTTGCGCCGGTTCCTGCTGTAGATTTTGAAAGTTTGAAACTTATGAGGCGCTTATGTGCGGAATCGCAGGAATAATCAATTTAAACGGGAAGCCTGTTCCTGAAGATATTTTGATCCGGATGAACGATGCTCAGGCGCATCGCGGCCCGGATGACCACGGCATTCTCATTGACCGGAATGTCGGGCTGGCGCATCGCCGCTTGTCAATCATTGATCTGTCACAGGGACACCAGCCGCTCGGCAATGAGGACGGCAGTATCCAGATCGTATTCAACGGTGAAATCTACAACTGCCTGGAACTGCGCCGCAGCCTGGAACAACAAGGGCATATCTTCAAAACCCATTGCGACACGGAAGTCATCGTCCACCTTTACGAAGAATACGGAACCGGCTGTACTGCTAAACTGGCCGGCATGTTCGCATTCGCCATCTACGACAGCATCCGCCGGAAAATGCTGTTCGCCCGCGACCGTCTCGGCAAGAAACCGCTGTTTTACTTCAGCAGCAATGAACTTTTTCTGTTCAGCAGCGAACTTGGCGGGATGAAAATGCATCCGGCAATGCCTTCCGGGTTGAACTTGCAGGCTATTCATGACTACCTTTCGCTGCAATACATTCCCTGCCCTGACACCGTATTCAAAGGCGTCTTCAAACTGCCGCCGGCTCATTATCTGGAGCTCGACCTGAAAAACGGCGAATCTGTAATCAAGCGCTACTGGCAGGCTGATTATTCGGCCAAAACCGATTTGAACTTCGAAGATGCGGTTAGAAAGCTCCGGGAACTGCTGTTTACCGCCGTCAAACGCCGCCTGATGTCGGACGTGCCGCTCGGCGCGTTCCTCTCCGGCGGACTGGATTCCAGCATTATCACCGGAATTATGTCACGCCTGTGCGAACAACCGGTTAAAACCTTCACCATCGGGTTCAATGAAGCCCAATACGATGAGCGCACTTACGCACGGGCGGCGGCGGACGCAATCAACCGCCAGGCAAATTTTCCGCTGGAATATCACGAAAAAGTAGTTGATCAGAACGATTTTTCAGCACTGGAAAAGCTGGTCGCCCATTACGGCGAACCGTATAGTGACGCTTCCATGCTGCCGACTTTCCTACTGAGTAAGTTCACCAGGGAAAAAGTCACCGTCGCGCTCAGCGGCGACGGGGCCGACGAAGTATTCGCCGGTTACGAAAGATATCTGTTGATTAAATACTCGCAAATGCTGGATGTGATTCCAGAATCGCTAAGAACCGTATTTTTCGGCAGTTTGAGAAAATTTTTAAACAACGGCGCCGGGGAACGCACCCTGTCCGGGCGGCTGAACCGCACGCTCCGGATCGCAGCCTCATCCGGCGAACATCGCTATCTGGATATTATCAACCGGTTCCGGGAACCGCTGAAAAAGCAGCTTTACGGCAGCAGATTCGACAACTTCAACCCGGCGGCCACTTATGAGATATTCAACGCCGCGTCAAAGCTGGCAACCGCAGCCGGGGCGGTCGAGAAAGTCATGGAGACAGATCTTTATACTTACCTGCCGGGCGACATCCTGACGAAGGTGGATATTGCCTCAATGGCCTGCTCCCTGGAAGTCCGCAATCCGTTTCTGGACCACGAAGTGGTTGAATTCGCCGCGTCGCTGCCGCTGGAATATAAACAAAAAGGCATCTCCCGCAAACACATTTTGAAAGAGGCGTTTAAAGATATGCTGACGCCGGAACTGCTGAACCGGAACAAACGCGGTTTCGGTGTTCCGCTGGCAGCCTGGTTCAGAGGATCATGGAAGACCATTCTGCAAGAGCGTCTGCTTGAAGGCAGACTCGTCAAAGAGGAGTTCTTTAAACAGGATGCGGTCAGCCGGATGCTGGAAAACCACTGTTCGGGCAAAGCTGATTTCAGCTACCCGTTATGGAGCCTCCTGCTGCTGGAATTGTTTCTCGAACAAAATCCCAAATGTAAATAATCCTGACTGGTGCCTATGGACCAGTTGACCAACAGAGTACCGCAAGCATCTTGCTTGCGAATGCTTTTTGAAGGGGGAAGTTGACCCGCAGAGTACCGCAAGCATCTTGCTTGCGGATGCCTTAAAGCTGGAAGCTTGAGTTACTTTACATGCAAAATACCATATGAAAATCCTGAAATAATTGTTTTGTATCCAGATTTGCCATAAGTATCTTTTTAGACAAAGGATTGTATTTTTTATTACGCTATCTATATTTTACGGTACTGCAAACAATAACAAAGAAGAGGATATTGTGGCTATCGAAAGATCACAGGTTGAGAAATTTTTGCAAAGAGACAAATACAAATATGAGGGTACAAGGCATCCGGGAGAAAAAGAAGGCGGATCCAACGATCCTGTCTGGATTGATAAAACCAAAAGTTACGAGTTGGCTCAGGCAATAGCTACGGCTTTAAATAATAATCTTAAAGATGATGAAATTTGTGATATAATATCTCATGATAGATTAGAAGAAATTATAATTATCTTAGAAGATTGTCTTCATGGTATAACAAGTAACGCTGGAAGATTAACTCGTATAGACTGGAACTACAAATCCAATGAAATGCTTGCTTTTTTCAAAAAAATTGATCTGCCTAATTTCAAAAGTAAAGTTAAATAAGGGAAAATATGAGAAAATTACGCTTAATGATTCCTGAAGGCATGAACTATTGCATTAGTAAGGTTGCAGATGATATAGCAAAAAAATACGATTTAATTGATAGTGTTTTTAAAGAATTAGCGGGGCACACTAATACAATAAAAAACAACTTCAACGCAATTTTAGACATAGCAGACAAAAACACAATTGATAAATACATTGAAGACATGCTTGATTCTATTACAAGAATGTCCAGTATTTATGACAAAAAGAAGACTTTTTACCGATCAAAAGAGGCAAGAGTTTTATTAATTGTTTATTGTAAAAATTACGATAAATTATGTGCCTTAATTTATAAAATTGATAACGCGTCATCTGTTTGAATATCCAGACATTCAAGAACTAGGCTCCAGGCCATCGGGGGCCAAAACTTTAGCGGTTTTATCGGGTCAATTTATCCTCGGGGTCTGCATGGAATAACTTAATTCTTGCAAAGGCTCCGGACAGTTCCGACGACACTTATGAATTTCTTTAGTGAGGTCTGGACATGAACGCACACTAAGCCTATTATTTTTCTCAATCTTTTTTTTCTTTTTTTGAGGACAAGATAGAATTTTTTTGCTCTTTTTTAAGAAATATCATTGACTTTTCGTGGAAAATCTGACCCCGATGTATTCAAAACATGGGTATGCGAGGTATGATGCATACTTCCGAATAGTTCATATAAGTAGTTTTTAATTTAAAAAATTTTGTTATTGAAACATTAGCTTGCGAGCGTATATTGATATATTGTTTAGAGAATATTTATTTGCCTATTACAGATTTTTGTGATTTTTCAGTGAAGAGAAGAAAATTGATTTGCCAGCAACGTGTTGACAGGAGTAATTTGATGTCGATTTTGTGTGAGGGACAAATAATTAATAAACGTTATGAGGTTGAACGATTCCTAGGAGAAGGCGCTTTTGCCGAAGTTTACAGGGTAAAGCATCCATTTCTGGGTAGACAGGCTATGAAAGTCTTCAAACGTGCAGGTATTACGCTTGATGAAGTGAGAGAGATGCTTGGCGAGGCTATGATCCTGTCACAAATCAGGCATCCAAATATTGTACAGGTTCTGGATGCAGATGTATTTGAATCATCTTCTGGTATCTGCGGTTTTTTTACCATGGAATATATTCCCGGAGGCAGCCTTGAGAAATTCTGGAGATCATTCGGAGATAGATTTGTGCCGGTTGAGACAAGTGTTGAACTGATCAAACAAATATGTCGTGGATTGTCAGTGGCTCATAAGAATAACCCTCCAATTATTCACAGGGACATAAAACCGCAAAATATTCTTGTGGGATATGAAGCAGAGGGGCTTCGCGCCAGAATCAGCGATTTCGGACTTGCCAAGAAGGTAAATCCTTTGACTTTAATGGCAACTGCGGCAGGAACCATTACTTACAAACCACCTGAAATCTTTAAAGACACTAAAATGGATTCACCATCCGGGGATGTCTGGGCAATCGGCACCACTTTTTATTTATTGCTTACTGATAAGCTGCCATTTAGTTTTTCTGAAGATTTAGGATGGGGAGATCGAGTCTCGTTTGAAGAAGCAATAACTGCTCCTTCTAAAATTAATCCTGACGTTGATAAAGCTCTGGACAAGATTCTTATGAAGGCTATGAAAATTGAACCGAAAGAACGCTTTCACTCAGCAAAAGAAATGCTTGAGGCTCTCGACACCTGGGAAAGAAAAAGTTGCAATCCATTGAGAAACACATCTCTTTCTTCGGAAAGCCTTTCGAAAGAGGCCCTTGGCAAATTTACTCCAATGAATCGGACGGATGGTGAAGACCTAGCAAAATTAGCCTTTGATGCCAAGAAAAACGGACTTTTAGCAGAAGCTGCTGACCTGATGGAAGAGGCATTTAACAAATACCCTGAACTCAGGGATAAATATGCGCACCAGATAAAGCTCTGGCGTTGCGGAATAAGTATGTAGGAATAAAGTATGTCTTCAAAAGAAATAGATATATTCAGCATCAACGAGGCTTCTTCGTCAAGTAAGGCGCCGACCGGTGATTGCAGATTGCTGTTTGAAGCTGCAACTCCCGAAATATTCAGGAATAACGCATTCCGGATAACCGGCCTGAATATTGATGCAACGCCCAGGGAGATTTCAAAAAAAGCATCTGAATTGAAGATGATGGCTGAGCTTGGCGATGTCGCCGGAGTTGATGCGAACTGCTTTGCACTCAATCCGACGGAAGATCAGATAAAGACGGCGCTAGAGCGTTTAAAAGATCCGCAGAAACGGATAATCGATGAATTTTTCTGGTTCTGGCCAATTACTGAGAAATCTTCTGACGATGATGCTTTAAGTCTAATCAAAGCAGGAAAGCATGATGATGCTTTAAACCTCTGGTGGGATGCAAGGCGGAAGCAAGAAACACGTGCGACTTATTTATCTGCTAAACACAACATCGCGGTTAT
>CAIPAT010000424.1 GCA_903863035.1 uncultured Lentisphaeria bacterium | reverse complement strand
TCTCGAAAACAGATGAGGAGCAAAAGAAAATTCTTGAACTGTTAAATGTAAAATTGAAGTAGCCAGTATTTTTTTATTTCAATCATCATTTAAATGATTGCTAATAAGCAGGTTAACTGTAAAGTATCAAAAGAATATCCGTTTATTGATTGCGTATTCTTTGCAGTCAAGTTTCAACGATATTTTTCGTGGTTTATCTGAAATATTATATAAAACAATTCCAAGTTTTCCATCGGGCGCACGCCATGCCGTACATAATACTGACGGCATATCTACATTATAGTATTTTTCGGAATATGAAATGTGCCATTTAACCGGTAAAAGTTCATTGAAAGAAACGATTTGCGGTGTTCGCAACATTTGCCCGTAGACCAGAAACTTCTTTGATTTGGAATATGCTTCATAACGTTTAAGCGAAGTGGCAAGCGCAATTTCATGATTCTGATATTTATATAAAAGCGAAAGAATGTTCCACCCCGGTTTTACTCCCCATGCGAATGCCAGTCCGTGTTTGGCGATATAACCGCGAGCAGCGTCCCGTTCGACATCCCAGCGGCTGGGCCAGACGCTGTACATTAGACAGTAATCATGATATACTGTCTGAGCCATCGGAATGGCGGTGACACGGTCTCCTTCCAAGTAAATGTTAGTCGTGTTGCAAACCAGAATTCCGTCAAGAACCGCGATATTGCCTTCCCAGAAACTTTCAGCCGTGAAACAAAATTCAGGATTAATCTTTCTGGCTCGCTGTTTAATAGTTTCAATTAATTGCTGATTGCCTTTGATATAGCCGCTGCCGCCGCCGGAATCGCCGGAGCAGGCTGGATTGAAATTCAGGTAAGTGCCGCCGTGATTGCCGGAATCAAGATAAGCTGCAGCAAAACCGGCTTTCGCCATTGCTTCGACAGTATCTCCAAGCACTTTAGTCCATACTTTGCCTGGATACGCAATCATTTCATTGCTTTTTACATCAGTCGCCCATTTTAGAGATTGTCCGGAATAAGTCTTAACGGTATTCCGGATTCCATCTTCTTTTTTAAAACTTTCAGTGGCATCGCTCCAGCCGGTACATTGGATATAACCCATTACGGCAATATTATTTTGAGACATCATTTTCAGGTATTCCATGTCTTTGTTGTCCAGAGGAAACCGTTCAGGGGTTATCTCGTCGAAATGGTGCCCTGCGCCCCAGTTGTAACACATTGTGCCAAGTCTGTATTTCCCAAAGTCTTGTGTCATCTTATTGAATTCATCGAGAGACGCGAAGAGCGGCGGCACTCCAATAGAAAGCCATTCATCTATCTCTTTAAACCATTGCGGAATACTTTTTCTGGTCAGTAAAGGGCCTTCAGAACTCCACGACTGCTTTAACGCCCATTCCCGGTAGATTTGACAGGCATCATACCAGTCTCCGGAAAAACAGCGGATTACTGCTTGATAAGGAACTTCCCAGCGCTGCGGAACTGATTTCATATTGTTGGGAATATTTACCAGAGTCCATTCGATTCCACGTTCCGGAGAAGTTTCGATCTGATAGCGCTTTGCAAATTGATTACCATCGAAGCAACCCATGTAAAGACCGGTGCCGGAATTATAATAAGTGTCAAATTCCATGCTGTGTCCGGAACGGTTAGGTTGAAAAATCCTGTTTTTGCCCAGCAGTCCTTTTTCGACCGGATTTGCAATCAGTCTGCCATTGTAGGACGGTGTTGCTAAACGGTCGGCATCGCATTGTCCGTCAATTCCTCCCAGTCCTTTAATTTCAGGCGTCATAAAATAAAAAACGGTATAGATTTCACTTTTATTCTCGAACCCGGCATTTATCCGGCAAAACGGATCGTTGCTTTTTAAAGTAAAACGAACCCACACGTTCAGACATTTTTTCTCTGTACCAATGTCAATTCCGCGCCAGATATATTTAACCGCGTCAGGCTCCTTTACTATGGTACAATCCGCATTTGTATTCAGAGAGCCGATCTCAACTTCATCCTGCTGCTGATCCATCCCGCCGGTGCCGTCATCTTTTTCCGGGTCGATAGAAAGGTTTATTACTTTGGGCAGTCCGGCAGTATTGACCTGAATTTTCTTGATTTTAATCCGCCATAGTTCCCCGGATGCTTGTCTATTGATAAACTCTTTTCCGTTCTGGTTTTTGATGCTGAGTATTCCACCGCCTTGTTCCGGCGGCGCCAGTTTAAGCCGGATATATTCGTTCTGTATTTCCATCGTGTTTTTTAAACCGGCAGCAGCAGCAGGCGCATTGATTAACTTTGTCGATACCGGCTCCATAATGATATTGTCAATATCAACTTTGCCTTTGACGCTGAAAGATATGGAAAAAGTATTAACCCCATGGTCGATTGTGACCGGATAGTTGACAGTCACCCATTCCGGAGTAAGTTTGGCATTGCCAATCACTTTGTAGACGGGTTGCGCACCGGGTTGATATGTGCTTATGCCGGTGCTGACTTCTCCGCTGCCGCGCATACTGCATGCAAAACGGTAACTTCCAGGAGATATTTTACCTGCCTCGCTTCGTACAAATGCCGACACTGCCGGTTTGTCGCCAATGGCTATGCGGACAATACGTTTACCGTTTACCGCATCATTGACGGCATTGACCAGTTCGCATTTATCATTGTTCTTTTTCCACAAAACCCAGTTATCAGGCATAACACCATTAGCTGATTGTTCGAAACTGCCGTTGGCAATTAAATTAACGGGGGAAGTTACAGATATCGCCGCCGGTTCAGTTTCCGCAGCGGCGACGGGCGCTTCAAGGCCGAGTTGCTTATTGAGCAGTATACTGAGATGCGCCGGATAAGTCTCTCCGGTGATTGTTCCCGCACCTTTAAGATTTGCGCCAAAAGTAATACTGTCACCGAAACATACGACTGTATCTCCCGGCTTGATTACAGCTTTGAGTTTTACCGCGGCATCCCGAGCCAGCAATTTATTGCCGTCAGCAGTCAGATGTACACCGTCAGCGCTCTTGCTGTTTACAGTATTTCTAATCAGACATTCGGCCTGTTCAGATGCTCCTTTATTTTTCATAATCAGTTCGTTAAGATCAAGCAGAAGAAGATTTTTTTCATGCGCTATAGCTTTTATTCTATGATTATACTTTTCAATGCGTTCATTCAGGCTATCGCTAAACGGGTATTTCTGGTGTCTTGCCCTGACATATTTCTCGATAACCGGATTAATTGTAACCAGTGCAATATATTTGATGTTTCCATGTTGAGCTTTCGCGATGATGGTACGCATATTTTCCGCGTACTGTTCAGGCTCTATCAGGTTCTGCGAATTCAAGGCATCGTTCATCCCGAATTCAATAATCAGGCAATCCGGCTTGATTGACAGGACGTCTTTTTCTATTCTGGACAAGGCATTGGCGGTGTTATTGCCGCCGATGCCTTTGTTAAGAACCAGAACCGGTTTGGCTTCCTCCGCCATTGACATGGTCATTGCTGTAAATATAGCGATGACCGGCAAAATCAATTTACAGCTTAATTTTTTCATATTGCCTGCTTACTTGGGTACAATTTTTGTAAAACGGTAAAGATATGCAATTCGCTTTGTAGATGAAACATGTCCATCCAGAAAAGCTATATTCAAAGATTGACTATGGCGGTAAGCCACCTGGCAGTTGGGATCGCCGGGTATAATTTGCGCACCAAGACCAACGGTGTCATATTGATCTGCTGTTGCGGTATTCCCATCAGAAATAAAAAATACATAACCAGGCAGAGGAATACTATTTATCTTTATTGCTTTCCAGCTTCCTCCTGACATTAATTGTTGATTATAGGCATATCCGAACATTGGAATCCCATTGCCTTGAGTATATCCATAATTGGTCCCTTTATTAATGCCGGTGACGGATGGACTTCTTACTGTTGCACTTGGGCAAGTGAAAATACTGGTTTTAGGAGATGGATTATTTCCCGCTGATGCCGGACCTGTGTATATTGTTTTCAGCCCTGCGTATGACATGATATCCTGATACCATGTTCCGAGTCTGCCGCAAGTTGCAGGCGCGGTCTGAGTAGCTAATTTTGAGTGCGGAACAATCCAGTCGCTATTATCATTCATATACATAAAGCCAGCCACGGATAATTGTTTTACCTGATTTACACAGGCGTTGCTGCGGGCCTTTTCTCGAGCTTTGCCCAGCGCAGGCAGCAGCATCGCAGCTAAAATTGCGATGATGGCGATCACGACCAGGAGTTCAATGAGTGTAAAATTCCGTATCCTTTTTGCGTTTCGACCGATTCTTCTTGTGCTGTTTTTCATTTTCTTCGCTTCCTTCTCCTGTTATTTTGTTTTATACACAAACTTCTTCTAATTGTTTTTCTTTTGTCCAATTGGATACAACTTTATTTTTCGGGCGGAATTGCAAAACATAGTCTAATGCTTCCCGCAGTCCCGCCGTTGCAAGTCCGCAATAAAGGTCAACAATTCCGTAATAAATAAATATTTCGTTATCAACTACGACATTGGCGCATGGGAAAATACATTTCGGATACAGACCGTTCAACTCGTATGATTCCTGCGGCTCCATGACCGGTTGCGGAGAACGTGCGATAACTTTTCTCGGATCCTGCCGGTCCAGCAGCATCAGACCGACGCGGTAAACTCCGTCTCTGTCCACCGCATGGTAGAACGTCAGCCAGCCGTCATCGGTGGGAATCGGAACGCCCGACCCGCCCACTTTTAACTTTTCCCATTCCCATTCCGGCTTGATCAGCAGATGATCGTCAGGAACATCTCTGCCGTCTTTCATATTCCATGGCATTTCTTTGGCGTCTGACGCACAACAAGTCATGGTATCGGCAAATGATATCCACATACCGCCCGGATTGTAAATCAATGGCAGAGTCCACGGGATGAACGGGGTCGGACGGTGCAGCATGACAAATTTACCGTTAATTTTCTCCGGGAATAGAGCCACATTCGCGTCGCTCATGTGTTCGCTGGTAACCGGTCCGAGCCGGTCAATCTGTTTCCAGTCCGAGGTTGCCGCCAGTCCCACCCGCCGGAAATTGTCAGTCCAGGTTGGATTAAGGTTGCCGCCGGGTCCGGTCCGGCGTTTCCCTTCTGCATATTTTTTCATATTGAATGAACGTCCGGCATAAGCGATATAATATTTACCTTCGAATTCAGTAATTCTGGAATCTTCAACGGAGCCGTGATCGAAATCATCCGGGTTGGCCGACGGCCGCAAAAAAGGTTCAGAGGCACATTTAAAATTGATTCCGTCTGAACTTTGCGCATAACCCAGCACCATATCGCCGCCACTGCCGCCCAGCAGTTCAGTTGACGCGGTAAACAGCATATGGAACGTGCTGCCGTCAAAGATAACGCCTGGATTGCGCGCTTCATCGCGGCCCCATGGCAAATCCGGGTTCGGTCCAAGGATTGGATTATTTTTAAACCGTCTGATCTTTAACATTTCATTCTTCCTGTTTATTATTTCTTTATTTTTTCCTGCAAGTTTATCCTGCCGGAATAGTCAAACTTATCTAGGAATAAGCCTGGGGGATATTCTTATAATCTTCTGGGATGGTGCTGCCTGTCCTGAAAGCACTTCCAGCGCTTTGCGCCCCATGCTGCAAAAGTCAATTGCGATTGTCGGGAAAGAGAGGCGCTGCGATAATTCAGGGTTCAAATTATCATAACCGATCACTGCGATGTCATTACCAGTCGATCGGCAATATTCTTTGGCGCCGAAAGCCAGGAAATCATTGACACACAATACCGCGTTAAATCTTTGTCCTGAACCCAGGGCCCGCTTCATCAGCTCAGTTCCTATTTCAATTAAACCTTTGGCGTCCCTGCCGGTCGGACTGCCGCCATTAAGTATCAGATCAGGATGTATTTTGATCCCGCTGTCGCTCAACGCCTGCAGAAACCCGTCAATGCGGTGATGGTAGTTTTCGTCTTCAACGTCATAGCTGAATACCGCGAACTCGCGATGTCCCTTGCTGACCATATATTCAGCAGCCTGATACCCTCCGGAAAAATCGTCATTAAAAATTCCAACAATATTGTCCGGCGCATCGGAGAAGTTGGCCATGTCATAGTTGATAAGCACAAAACGAACATTAGGAAATGCTTTTAAGCTGTCAAGATTTTTATCACGGGAGACGTCTGACAGCAGAATAATTCCAGACAAAGCCATTTCCCGGCTGTTCCGGTAAAAATCAATATTTTCATCTAAGCCGCCGGTAATGAAAAAAGGCACTATCTTTAATTCCTGCCCTTTCTCTGCAATCCCGCGATAGACGGCCATTTCCAGCAAGTTGCTTTCCATTTCCTGAAACGAATGATGGCAATTGATTCCAACCACCCGCCGCTGGCCCATATTGGAAAATACATTATGTGCGACGAAAGTACCTTTCTTGGGACGGCGATAGCAGACGCCATCTTCAATCAGGGCTATCATGGCCAAATCTGCCGTGCGCAGGCTTACTCCTGCCATTGCAGCCACCTGCCTTACATTAGGAATCGGCGCATCCGGCTCAAGTTTATTGCTGACTATATAGTCCCGCAACTGCTTCTTTATTTGCAGATATACCGGCGTCGCACTTGATTTTCGTTCTTCAATTAACATCGTCAGCTCTCTAATTATACTTGATTATACTAGGATTATATTCAGATTATACCAGGCTGTCAATACCTTTCTTAAAAAAAACGTCATTTTTATTGATATAATGAAATATGGTTCAGATTTCAGGAAGGAAGAGTATACTCTATAATGCGGGATGAATGTCTTGCGGCCGTCTTTTTCCGTTCCTTCTTCCGGCGATATTTATATCGTCTGTCAGTCGGATCGAAAAAATCCAATCCACAATCCTGCTCATCTATGTTAAATTTTCAACCTTATAGAGTATAAGTCCTGCCACTTTTCGTAGATACTTAAAATTCTTGGAAAAAGAAGCGGCGGGCAAAAATGGCTCTCTTGAAAAATTGTATAAAAGGTTGTAACTTAACCAGATTATCTTGTTCTTTTAAGGTGGTGGATGCTGAAAACGGGTCATTTTTTGAGCTTAATGGCCATGTTTTAAAGCATAAGAGAGCAAAACAAAAAAAACAACCGAAAGGAAGTTCATGAAAGCATTTTTTGCCTTTTCCGGTCAAGGAGCTCAAGCCGTCGGCATGGGTAAAGACCTGTGCGCCGCCAATTCTGCGGCTGCGGAGATTTTTGCCATTGCGGACAAAACTCTCAGCTGGTCAGTCAGCGACGTCTGTTTCAACGGACCGGAAGATAAATTGACAGAAAGCCGCTTTTGCCAGCCGGCGATTTATACGATGAGCTGTGCCGCGCTTGCCGCATTCAAACAAAAGTTTCCGCAGGCAGCACCTGTCGGCTGTGCCGGATTGAGTCTGGGCGAGTATGCCGCGATGTTTGCCGCCGGGGTTTTTTCTTTTGAAGACGGCCTGAAGCTGATTACCCGCCGCGCCGAACTGATGGATGCCGCCTGTCGTGAAACTGACGGCGGAATGGCCAGCGTTCTCGGCGGCGAAGAAGGCATTATCAGCGATGTCTGCAAAGCATGCGATATTGATGTGGCCAACTTTAACAGTCCCGGGCAAATCGTTATCAGCGGTCAGAAAGAGAAAGTGGAGGCTGCGGTTGCTATGCTTAAGGAAAAAGGCTTAAGAAAGATATTTCCGCTGAAGGTGGCGGGGGCATTTCATTCCAGGCTGATGGCCGGAGCCGGTGAGCAGTTGAAGCCGGTGCTGGACAACACGCGGATGAACAGTCCGGTGGTTCCGGTATTCCAGAATTTCACGGCTGAATCCGTTGCCGCTGTTGCTGAAATCAGAAGCAATCTGGTCTCCCAGGTTGCGGGCAGCGTCCGCTGGGAAGGCTGTGTCAGGCAGATGATCGCCGCGGGCGGCGATACCATGATCGAATTCGGGCCGGGCTCAGTTCTTACCGGGCTCTTAAAAAGGACCGACAGCAACATTGCGGCTTTCAATATTAACAGTGCTGAAAGTCTGAATGCATTTTCGTTATAATGAAACAACCAGAATAACAAAAGAGGTTTATTATGTGCAGTGAAGGAAGTTTAAAAGGACGCGTCGCGCTGGTTACCGGCGGGGCCCGCGGAATCGGCCGGGCCATCTGTCAGCGCCTGGCCGACGAAGGCGCTGCTCTGGCAATCGTTGACATCATGCTGGATGTTGCGGAAAAAACCGCCGAAGAGTTTAAGTCCCAGGGCGTCAATGCCGCGGCGTTTGCCGCAAACGTTGCTAAAGTCGAAGATGCGGAAGCCACCGTCAAAGCGGTTATTGAGAAATTCGGCAAAATTGATATTCTGATTAATAATGCCGGAATCACCCGCGACAATCTCATGCTGAGAATGAGCGAAAACGAGTGGGATTCCGTGATCGCCGTCAATCTCAAAGGCACGTTCAACTTTATCAAGGCGTCGATCCGTCCGATGATGAAAGCCCGCTTCGGCAAAATCGTCAATATCGCCTCTGTGGTCGGACGTATGGGCAATGCCGGCCAGGCTAACTACTCCGCATCCAAAGCCGGAGTTATCGGCCTGACCAAGACCGTGGCCAAGGAATTCGCCAAACGCAATATCATGGCCAATGCCGTTGCGCCGGGCTTTATCAAGACCGATATGACAGAAAAACTGCCGCCGGCCGCGATTGAAGCCTTTATGAAGGTTATTCCGATGGAACGTGCCGGAACCGCGGAAGATGTCGCCAATGTTGTCTGTTTTCTGTGCTCGCCTGACTCCGACTATGTTACCGGGCAGGTTATCAATATTGACGGCGGAATGTTGATGTAATTGAATTTTTCGTGACAATATTTGGAAAAGGATTTGATTTTTTCGAATATTGTCGCATTGTAAAAGACGACTTGGATAATTAAATAATAGTAAAAGATTATTTCCAGAACAATAAGAAAACTAAAAAGGGAGATACCAAATGTCTTCAGTTGCAGAAAAAGTAAAGAAAATCGTTGTTGAACAGCTTGGCGTTTCAGAAGATCAGGTCACCATTGATGCAAAATTCATCGAAGACCTTGGCGCTGACTCTCTGGACCAGGTTGAACTCGTAATGGCCCTGGAAGAAGAATTCGGCTCAGATATTCCTGACGAAGATGCCGAAAAGATGACTACTGTTGGCGAAGCCATCAAGTACATCGAGAGCAAGAGCAAGGAATAAGCTTCCGGAAGTCTTATAAGATGGGTCACTTCACATGCTGGCGTGGCCCATTTTTTTTATTAACGCGAAGAGAGACATGAGGTTAGTTAGATGAATGACAGGCGTATCGTTATAACTGGAACTGGTATAGTTTCCTGCGTGGGTAATTCCGTGGTCGAATTCTGGGATGCTGTAGTCAACGGCCGCTGCGGCCTTGGTCAAATCACCCGTTTCGACGTTTCAGAATACCGCACTCATATCGGGGGGGAAGTCAAAAACTTCGATATCTCCAAATATATGCCCGTTAAAGATGCCAAACGCCTTGATCTGTTCTGCCAGTTCGCAGTAGCGGCAGCTGACGAAGCCATGCTTCAGGCCGGACTTCCGCTGCAGCTTGACGGCAGCGGAATTGACCGCACCAGAGTCGGCGTGCTGGTTTCCAGCGGAATCGGCGGACTTGAAATCCTGACCGAACAAAATACCATTTTAGATTCACGCGGCCCCTCCAGAGTATCGCCGCTGCTGATTCCGATGATGATTATTGATATGTCCTCCGGCAATCTGTCCATGCGTTACGGAGCTCAAGGCCCGAATATGGGTTTAGTTTCCGCCTGCGCGACCGGCTGCCATTCCATCGGGGAAGCATTCTGGATGATCAAACGCAACGATGCGGATGTAATGATTGCCGGCGGTACCGAAGCGTCGATTGTCAAGCTCGGATTTGCCGGTTTCTGTTCCATGAAGGCCATGAGCCAGAGAAATGACGACCCGCTGCATGCCAGCAGGCCGTTCGATGCCGACCGTGAAGGGTTTGTCATGTCGGAAGGTGCCGGCGTGATGATTCTGGAAGAACTTGAGCATGCGAAAAAACGCGGAGCCAACATTCTCGCTGAAATTGTCGGTTACGGCGCGACTGGCGACGCTTATCATATTACTTCACCGGATCCGGATGGAACGGGTGCGGCCAGAGCAATGAAAGTGGCAATGGGCCATGCCGGAGTCAACCCGGAGGAGATTGATTACATCAATGCTCACGGTACCAGCACCCCGCTTAACGATAAATTTGAAACCAAAGCTATAAAAGCGGCATTTGGCGATTATGCATATAAAGTTTCTGTAAGCAGCACCAAGGGAACGACCGGCCACGGACTGGGTGCCGCCGGCGGTTTTGAATCTATTGCCTGCGTAAAGGCGATTCAGACCGGAATTGTTCCGCCGACGATTAATTATGTAACTCCGGATCCGGATTGCGATCTGGATATTACTCCGAATACCGCAAAAGAAAGAAAAATCAGATATGCAGTCAATACAAATCTGGGGTTTGGCGGGCACAACGGAGCAATCGTTTTCAAGCGTTTTGAGTAATTTTAGCGAATTGAGTTGATTTTGCTTGAGATTTTTAACATTATCAGCTCTTGCTTTGATATCTAATTGACGTATAGTAAATAGAAGAAACTGATTTCGCAGATTTATATACAAGTGCGATTCAGATATTTTCGGAAAATATTAACCGAAAAAAATAATAATTTTAGCAGGGAGGCAAAATAGAAATGAGATCCTTTTATTTTATGGCTTGTGTTCTTTTAGTCGGTACCTTTGGTTGTGCTCCGCAATTGGCTCAGAAACCGATGGGAGAGGAAGAAATCCGCTGGGAAAAATATGTCAAAAAGAATTACTCTTCATGGACCCCCCCGCAGACCATTCCCCCGGATAAAATCTTGAACCCGACGCCGGTTGATAAGGGCGAAGTGGTATTAACTCCCGGCGGCGCGACTACTGGCGAAACGACCCCGGCCGTTGCTCCGGAAGGCGCTGTTATTGAATCTACTCCCGCTCCCGAGGTAACCGCTACTCCTGTACTTACAGATGACAAAGGCGCTGACACCGCGAAGACTGCAGCTCCTGAAGCTCCTGCCGGCAAGATGGAAACATATACTGTTGTAAAAAATGACAGTCTCTCCAAAATAGCCAAGAAGTTTAAAACCAGTACTTCTAAGATCAAAGAAGCCAATCAGAAGGTACTGAAAGGGACTGATCGGATAATCCCGGGCATGAAACTCCAGATTCCGGTTCGCTAAAGCAAATATTTTAATGGCTGTTGAAGATAAATTTTATTTTGAAAATGGCCTGTCCCTGAACGATGTTTTCGCGGGACATATCAATAAAAATGTAAAACAGGCCGGGGATCAGCTTGAAATATCGCTGGTTTCCCGTGACTCCTGGATCAAACTTTCCGGCTCCCGTGAAAAAGTTGACAGAGCAAAAGAATTCCTGAATGAATTGTCGCGCATTTACTTGCTGCGTGAAAGACATTTGGATCAAAATGACTTTGACCAGATACTTAAAGCCTTCCGGGATCACCGCGACACTGAATTAAAGTTGCTTTTCGCCGAAAGAATTCCCGTCGGTTCGAAAAAGCGCGATATTATTCCCCGCAGTAAAGCTCAACTGGAATATTTGCGCGCTATCCGTGAAAAGGATATTGTTTTTGGAACAGGCCCGGCAGGAACCGGCAAAACGTATCTGGCGATGGCAATGGCGGTCTCGGCATTGCTTAAAGGCAGATTCAGTCGTATAATTCTCACCCGGCCGGCCAAAGAGGCAGGTGAAAGTCTTGGATTTCTTCCGGGAAATCTTGAAGAAAAAATACTGCCCTATCTGCGTCCGCTGTACGATGCGCTTTACGATATGATTTCTTTTGAAGACGCATCTTCTTTAATTGAACGGAATATCATTGAGGTTGCGCCGCTGGCGTTCATGAGGGGCAGAACTTTAAATAATGCGTTTGTCATTCTTGATGAGGCGCAGAATACCACCGAAGAGCAGATGCTGATGTTTCTGACCCGCCTTGGATACGATTCACAATGCGTAATTACCGGCGACCCGACCCAGAACGACTTGGCAAAGCATGAAAGATCAGGCTTGATTCACGCAGAAAAGACATTGCAGAATATTTCTGAAATTGCATTTTGCAAGTTCTCCTCCCGGGATGTTGTAAGACATGCTCTGGTTGAAAAAATCATTAACGCATATCAGCAGGCGATGTAAGGGCAGTTATGTTTTCATTCATTAAAAATCCTATTCGTCGAATGCTCAGCCGGAGGCGCCTGGGACAGCACGGTTTTATCGGCTCCAGAAAGCGGCGCACTGAAGACAGCCGGCTGGTTGCCGCGGCCGACCATTCCAAAGTAATCGGATTTATAATTCTGTCCATTCTATGGCTGTTTTGTGCAGGATTATTATCTTTCCCCACCCATCATAGTGGCAATATGCCGCTGGTTTTAAAGCAGCAGGCGCCTAAAACCTTTTTTGCCGATTTCGATTTTTTATATGAAGATAAAGACAAGACACTGGAGAAAAAGCACCTGGCGGCGGAAGTGGTTCCGCTGTATTTCAAGATTTCGGAAGATGAAATTAAACAAAGCGTCAGAAATGCTGAAGATTTTTCCGCTGCAATAAAGGCCCGGGTAAATGACGAAAAACAGAAAATTAAGTATATTCCCGGCAAGCAGCTTATGGATAATCTGGTTGCAGCGCTGGATGATAATTCGGTTCAAGTTTTTAATTCTCTGATTCAGGATGAACCGCTTTGGCAAAATTATTTGCGGGAGCTGGACTTGATTCTCGGACAAGGCATTTTCAGCCAGAAAGAAAGAGAAAGCTATAAAGTCGGACAGCAAATCAGGATTATTGATACTCGAGGCAGAGACCGCTATCCTAAACAGGCAATTGAAATACTGACTCCGCAGGATGCCGCCGCTGAATTGTCTGACTCGCTGCTTAAGTATTACTCTTCCAACTCTAACCGGCCGGCAATACGCAATGCGCTTATTCAAGCCTCATCCGCGATTATCGGCGGCAAAGGCAATCTGGCATTTGATCCCGGCCTGACTGATATAAAGAAGAAAGAGGCTGAGAAACAGGTGATCCCGTCCATGGTTGAGATTAAAAAATATCAGCCGCTGGTTTTAAAAGGCCAGGTCATAACCGCAAAAGAGCTTCATTTACTCGAATCTTACGAAAAAACCGGTCAGCAAAAATTGCAGGACCGGTTTTCTTCACAGGAAGCCATACGGGATCTTGTCTGGAGCTTATTCCTGATGATTTTTATTGGTCTTTATATGTTTCATATCCATCCGGAAGTAGTTAAAAGCAACCAGAAACTATGCTTGTGCGCCGCAGTCATTGTCGTTTCACTTACGCTGAACCTGGTGTTTGCGGAGTTCTTTTACTTTTTAAGCTCAAACTTTGGAATTCCGCCCGGCCTGGTTAACGATGCCATTCCGCTGGCGCTGAGCGCCATTCTGCTGGCGGCGATGCTGGGGCTGCGGGTTGCAATATATGTCGGTTTTTTCACTGCCGCAATTACTGCCATGATCATGGGCAATTCTTTAGATATTGCCATTGAAGGACTGGTTATCTGCTGTATTTCTGCGCTGGTGGTAAGAAATGCCGCGAATTACCGTTCATTTTTTATTAGAAGCGTATTTATTGTATTCATTTCCTTATGGATACTGGATTTCAATTTATTGTGGCAAATCCAGGCGGAATCGAAAATGCATTTATGGTCAACCGGATCGAAAATGCTTTTATGGTCCGCCGGGGTTTCTTTCATTAACGGATTTGCCACCGCGACTGTCGCGCTGATTTTGATTTTCATTTTTGAAATGGTGTTTAATATCAGCACTAATATGTCGCTGCTGATGCTGTCTGACTATAATCATCCGCTGCTTAAGCGGTTGCAGCTGGAGGCTCCGGGCACTTTCTACCACAGCCTGATGGTTTCCACGCTGGCGGAATATGCCGCAAAAGAAATCAACGCCAACCCGATCAAAGCCAGGGTCGGAGCATTATTCCATGACATCGGAAAACTGGCAAAACCGGAATATTTCACAGAGAACAACATTAATGCGGATAAAAAACACGGCGAACTGCATCCCCGGATGAGCAGTTTGATCATCCAGAACCACGTCAAAGAAGGTATTGACCAGGCGCTCAAGTACAATCTAAGAAAAATAATCAGAGATTCCATTCAGCAGCATCACGGCACTGACATTGTTTACTATTTCTACAAGCGCGCGCTGGAGGACGCTAAAGATGACGGCTCAACTGTAGACGAGCAGGAATATCGTTATTCCGGGCCGCTGCCGCAGGACAAGGAAGTGGTTCTAATCAGTCTGGCCGACGCCTGCGAGGCCGCATCACGCTCCCTGCCCAAGCCGACGCCGAACAAAATTGAAACTCTGGTCTGGGAGATATTTCGTAAACGGATTAAAGACGGGCAGCTGGACAATGCGAAACTGACCATTGCCGAACTCGCCAGAATAAGAGACAGCTTTGTTAAAACTCTGACCACGATGTACCATAGCCGGATTGCATATCCGAAAGACGGAGAGACCGATGAAGACGACATATTCATGGAAAGTAAAAACGCTTCCCCCGCCGAGCCGAAAACTGATAAAAAGGATGCTTGAAAGAGCCGCGGCGCTTAGCGGCCTGGATGCGTCAGAAAACTGGGTTGCCAACCTGATGTTTGTCGGGGACAAAGCCATGGCCGGCATCAACTGGAACTTCCTCCGGCATGAAGGCACGACTGACGTGATAACTTTCAGCTACTTTGATGAAGGGGATATTGCGCCGGGTGATACCGGGGTTGACCTGGTCGTTTGCGGCGATGTCGCCTTCCGGGAAGGCGCGGCAAGAAAAGATTCTTCCTACGCCGGAGAGATGACGCTTTACATTGTTCATGGTTTTCTTCATGCTGCAGGAGAGGACGATCTCGATCCGGCCTCTGTAAAAATAATGCGGCGGCGGGAAAAGGAAGTCATGGCGGTATTGCGATGCGAATTCCCGCTGGAAGAGATATTCCCTTCCGCCTGAAATAATCTTAAAGAACTAGTTTGAGTTCAAAAGAAATTGCGTTAAATTGTATTAAGTAACGGAGTCAATTTTTATATGAGTTTTGAATTATTATGCGCTGTCTGTATCGGTTTCATCTGGCTGCTTTGCGCCTGGGAGGGGTTCAGCGGCCTGAGCAGGGGGCGGATCAGACGCATTGAAACGGAAAACAAAGAACTGGCCGGAAAGCTGGAGAATTGGCTGGAACGGCAGAATGAATTCAACGTCGTTTTCGGCTTGCTGGCGTTTTTCCTGACAGCGTTCATTGGAATGGGAGCCCTGCAGGTTTCTTATGACATAAAGCCGGGGATGCCTGTTGCGTGGCGCCTTGGCACTGTTTCCGGTATTATTCTGCTTTTCCTGATTTTTGCCGGAGAACTGGCGCGTATCATTAACAGCCGCCTGGATATTAAGATTTTGAACATCACCATGCCGCTGATTGCCGCCCTTCGCATTACATGTTTCAGCCCGGTCGTCATCCTGATGCTGTTCGTGGAAAAAAGACTTCCCGGCTGGAGAAACAAAGAATGGGCGGAAGACAAGCCGTCGGCCGAAGATGAAATTATGTCGCTGGTGGAACAGGACTTCGAGGAGGCAGGTTCAGAATCGCTGGAAGACGATGAGAAACGCATGATAAAGGGTATCTTCGAACTGGACTACACTCCGGTGCGGGAAATCATGACGCCCCGGGTTGATATGATTGCGCTGCCGTCTACCGCAACGATCAAAGAAGCAAAACAGACTTTTGTCTCCAGCGGACACAGCCGTATTCCGGTCTATCAGCGCAATATTGACGAAATCAAGGGCATTTTGTATGCAAAGGATTTTCTGGACGACTCCAGGCAATGCGAAAAGCTTGAAGAGCTTACTCATAAACCGTTATTTCTGCCGGAAACTAAAAACGTCGGCGACCTGCTGAAGGAGTTCAAGAACAACAGTATCCACGTTGCGATTATTATTGACGAATACGGCGGCACTTCCGGCGTCGTCACTCTGGAGGACATCCTGGAGGAAATTGTCGGAGAAATCCGCGATGAATACGATTCCGAGGAAGACGTTGAACCGGAACTGGTCAAAATGGAAGACGGTTCGGTTATTGTTGACGCAAGAAGCCTGATCAGCGACGTAAATGAAATACTCGAAATTGAAATTCCCGAGGACGAGGATGTTGACACTGTCGGCGGCTATGTCTGCGGCGAGTTCGGCAGAATACCCGAAGCCGGCGAAGCGTTGAACATTGAAGGGGTCGCCCACTTCACAGTTCTCAAGGCCGACAAAAGAAAGATTCTCAGCCTGAAAATCAAGGCGTTCAGTCAAGAACTGGATTAGAGATTCCTGCCGAACGCCGTCAATTCCGCCTGTATCAGCCGAGAACGATGTTGCCGTAACACTCGGGCAGATGAAAATTGAGCACGGAAACCGGATTCCATGAAGCCCAGTGCGGATGCGATGTTTTGTCCGCGCATTTATAAAAATTGCCGCGCCAGGTCTGCCCGGATGCCGTTTTCAGACCTTCGATCTTCGATTCGAAAAGGGCAAACGGGATGTAAAATCCCAGCCGCCAGGTCTTTGCTTCCGTTATTTCCGGCTCAACGACTTTCGGCATGGTGTGGAAAATCCTCACTGCCGCGGCTTCGCTTTCAGTCACCGGAGCATACTCTTTAAACCCCTTGTCTGTTCTGGTGCAATCTTTTACATAATAAAGCAGCATTGTGCCGCCGCAGTTGAATTCGAAATTTAAATATCCCTGTCCGCCGGGCGGTTCTACAAAGAATTCGACGCAGCTGTCTCTGCAGACGCTGCTGTTATGCTCGGTTGCCACGCAGCGGATATATTTATCCTTAACCTGGAAAAGTCCGTAGAAACCTTTGCCGTCATGCTGAAGCCGGCATTCAACTTCCGGCCGGTGAGCGCTGCCTTCGGGACGGAAATTATTGATTTTTATAATTTCCGCATTCTTCCAGTCCGCACTGTCCCAGTCTGCGGCAATATCTGCCGGACCGGCAATCTTTTTAACATTGTAACTGTTCACGTGTCCTAATCCTTAATTTTGATCATTTGGGCCATTTTTACCATTTTTACCATTTGCAGGATCTATTACTGCAATCAGCCTGGGTCCGAAGAACCCGTCTGTTTTCTTTACAACTTCTTTTATAAACAGGTTTTTAATCGCGTTTCTGTCTGAGTCTATGCTGATTTTGCCGGTAACTCCCGGATAGTCTTTAATATTGTGCAGCGCATCGCGGATATCGTACTCAAAAACACTGTTCCGGATAGCCTGGGCGACAATGCCCATGGTATCATAGCCCTGGGCTTCACAAACCCCCGGCTCCCTGCCGCCGGTTTCTTTCCGTACTTTCTCCAGAAAATGACGTGTCTCCGGGCTGTCATATCTGGCGGAGAACATTGACACGAAGAAACAGTGCCCCGGAGTTGCTCCGAGCTGATTGAAGAAAGCATCTTCATCCCAGCCGTCCCCGCCGAAAATGTAACCCTGATAGCCAAGTTTTCTGGCTTCGTTGATCATCACGGCCGCCTCTTCGGCATAAGACGGAATAAAGATGCCGTTGACCCCGGCATTAAGAATACTCTGGAGTTGCGGAACATAAGTCGCTGATTTACGGTAGTAGCCTTCGACGGTAAGCACTTTACCGCCGGAAGCGACGATTTCGCCGGTAGTGGCGCGCCCGAGGTCACGGCTGTAAGTGCCGTTTTCATCAATGTTCAACATCACCCCGATCTTGTCCAGCTGCATTTTCTGAACCGCAAACCGGCCAATGGCTTTCCCTTGAAAAGAGTCAGAGAAGCAGGTCCGGAAAATATATGGATTGCGCTCGGTTATCAGATCATTGGTGGCCATCGGCGAGATCACCGTGACTTTGTACTTAAGCGCATCCGGCTTCAAAGCAAAAGTGTCCGCAGAGGTATAAGCGCCGATCACAATGAAAATCTTTTTTTCCGCCAGCGTTCTCAGCCCTACCGCGGTTTTTTCAACTTTGCTTTCATTGTCGATCAGCACCAGATCGATTTGGCGATTTTCAATTCCGCCGCCGAGGTTAATCTCATCCGCCATCAGTTTTATGCCGAAGAAAACTTTTTTGCCGTAGGGCGCAAACTCCCCGGACATGGGCAGGATCACTCCAACTTTGACCGCGGACGGGCGCGGCGGCGTTTTGCAGCCGGCGATAATCAGAATGACTGTTGCAGCCAAAACCAGATAAACAGCACTTTTCAAAAATTTCATTTTAAAATCCCCTTGTTTACAGAGACCTTAAGATAACACTGATTCCTCTCAAATCCAAAATGATAAGTAAAAATGTCCGCTAAAATTATTAAGGAGCTGTCAAGAAATAAACTTGACAAGTCCCGCGAAATATCCCGAGGTGATTTTGCGGCTGCTAAAGAGTACTGCAAGCATTCCCGCAGTCGCGGGATCCCGCTGCCGCAGGACGCGATTCTTCCCCCCAAAGTACCGCAAGCATCTTGCTTGCGATTCTCTTTCTCAAGCTGGAAGCTTGAGGTACTTTCTTTATCATTCTCCTCCACAATCTTAATTTCTTCTTCCGTCAGGCCGTACAACGCATACTTATGCCGGCGTCCGGCTTGTTCGCTGTTGAAATTCTGCCAACGCATTCTGCAAGGCATTGCTAATTTTTATTCTTTATCTCTTTGAGCAATTTCTTTTCATCACACTCTAATTTTCGCTGAATTCTTTTTACGTCTTCCGCTGGCGGCAGCGCTTCCGGCTTTACTCCGCGTTCAATCAGCATTTTGCGAACCGCCCTGTTGTTCTCCACGTGTTCATCGGATATCTTGTTCGTGCCGGACAAGTCTTTTTCTATGACATTATGGCTGGTAAGTTCTGCCGCAAAATCTTTGGCTTTGATGGTGAGCGTCGGCAAAAAATCTGCCAATGGCCTGCCATCGGGAATCATCAGTTTGTGCTTCATGGCGCTGGTGGAGAAACCGCCGAACAGCGCGTGATCCCCCTTGGAGCGAATAAGGGCAAAACCCATTTCATCAACGCCGCGCTCGTAAATGATGCCTGACAGTTTCTTTTCGGATTTTGTCAGCTTGTCACGGGCAATTACCCGGTCCATATCTAAAAGCCGCTGCTCTATTATTTCCTGCTTCCGGGTCTGCACCGCAAAATAGGTCTGCGCAAAAGCGATCTCACTTTTTGCAGAGTCCCCGTTTTGAGCAATCAGGTAGCAGGCATAGCGGGTTAAGGCTATGTCATCTATTTCTCTTTGAGATCCACTGCCAAGTTCGACCATTTTGTTGACATCAACAAAATGGTCTGATACCTTGACATCGGCATTTTCACAAGCCGCTTTTGCCTTGTCTATCACTTTAAGAAAATTACGCCATTCCGCATAGCCCAATATCTCCTGCAATTCTCTGGCGCTCCAGCACTCCAGATTATTGGCAAGATAACAGGCCCCTTCAAATTTCTCAAACAGTTCGATGATTAACTCTTTTTTCATATTTCTACCATGAATTTTGTTTAATAGTTCAGCAATAGTACAGCAAGCATCTTGCTTGCGATTCTTCTTCTCAAGCTGGAAGCTTGAGGTACTCTATTTCTTTCTCAAGCTGGAAGCTTGAGGTACTCTATTTCTTTCTCAAGCTGGAAGCTTGAGGTACTCTATTTATCATTCCCCTCCACTATCGCTATTTTATTCAGGCGTTCAGACTAAACGACGCCATCATTGATAAAATGCGCGTTTTAATTTCTAAACCCGTCGAATTCGATGGGGTTAAAACTTGAATTATTTAATGATTTAATTTTTACCATTTTGAACTCCGATTGTAATTTTAATTCCCTCGAATTCGGGGGAATTAAAATCCGGTTTTATCCCGCGCGCCGCACCCTCCGCGTGAGATTACTTGCCCTCGACAATCTTAGTTTCCGTTTCCGTCAAACCGGATAAGGCATACACCAATTCTATCTTTTTAGAACCCGCTTTTCTCCAATCGCCGGGATTGAATAGATATTTTGGATGAAAAAAATTGTTCATTGCGGCGGCATCATTTTTAAAGTATATCTTCTAGTCCTGCGCTCCCCTTCTGCAACAATCAAATCGTGCTCAACCATATCAGCCAAAACACGTTTGGTGGTGGACGCGGCAAGTTTCAACATTTCACGGGCAACCGAGTTCGTAACAAATTCACGGACTTTCAGATACTCAATAATCTTAGCATGATATTGCTGCTGCTTTTTCTCGGCTTTTTTATCGGCTTTTTTATCGGCTTTTTTATCGGCTTTTTTATCGGCTTTCGCATTTTCTAAACGGTAAAAAACGACCATAAATCCGGCTTTCAACAATTGAAATTCCACTTTCACGCCAGCTGCTTCGCAGGCCTGGGTTATTCTTTTCAATCCGGTGCCGAAGCTTTCCACATCTTTCGAATAGTACATTAATTGCGCAATCTTCGGATTACGCTTGATTGAGCGTTCTGAGCCTTTAATAAAGTCGTCCGGGGTCAAACCTTCTGGAAAGGCCCCCGGATTGTATATCTCAATGCGGTTTTTATAAATAGCCACTTCATTATTCTGAGAAACCTGATAATCTCTGTGGCAGAATGAATTGACCAGTGCTTCGCGCACCGCCTCCATCGGAATCTCCGGAATTTCACGCCGGTGAATAGAGCCGTCAAGCTCAACCCGCCATTTGATGTTATTTCTGACGTACTTCTCGGCAATATCAATGAGCTCAAATACATTGCCGGAATGACGTTTGATATCGTTAAACGTAAGTCTTTCCATGGTCGCGAAAATTGCCATCTGGATTTCTAAATCTCGCGAACTGGCAAACAAAACTTTGGCGGCGTTTATTACCCTGGCCCCAACTAAAAGCCCGAGTTTATTTAAAACGTCCCGCTTATTTGTGTAAACATAATTAACACGTCCCGCTATGTTCGCACGTTCTAAAAATTCCTTTAAAGCGTCTTCGCTAACATCGCCAGGCGCACAGTCAGAAACTCCGGCATCCCATTTTTCAAGCGCCTTGTTCTTCTTTAAAATATAACGCTCCAATTCTTTGGGCGGCATTAGCTTATCCTCGTCGGCAACCCGCAGATAAGCCCTGCCATAAGCAAAATATGGAACATGCTCCCCGGAAAACGCGACATGAATGCAATTCTGATTGTTGATTATCACATGCTCAATCTGCGGAAAAATCTTCGGCTCAATATGATTGGATACCGCCTGGCTGACATCGCGAAGCGTTTTATCCGAAACGTCCTGTCCGGTCACCATACCGTCGTTCCGTACCCCAAAATAGATATCTCCGCTGTTGTGCTTGTTGATAATGGCAACTATCGAAATAATGCCTTCCTTCAGCTCTCCGGTGCTCTTTTTAAACTCTAAAGTTTCGTTTTCCTGCCCAATCTTCATAATATAAAATTCCCAAAATTGCTTACTGACGACTCCAACAATTTAACACTTCCCGCTGACTTCTTCAATTTTAGAACTCATGCTCTTCTTCAATCTACGATCGGTCCCGCAACTGCGAGATTTCCGCTTCCGTCAAGCCGTTCTCCCCCAAAAGTACCGCAAGCATTCCCGCAGTCGCGGGATCCCGCGACTGCGGGACGCGATTCTTCTCAAGCTGGAAGCTTGAGGTACTCTATTTATCCTCCCCCTCCACAATCCCGGTATTTCTCAATTCACGCGGCGGATTCAGCGCCGCCCCATTTATCATATTTGCTGACAATATATAATGTCAAAAGCATGTACAAGGTTTCGCGAAACTGCCAGCCATCTGAGTTCTTGTTTGAATTTTCCACAAATCGCTTAACATCATCCAGTCCTAATTTCAGCCATTCTTTGTATATCAGATTTTCAGAAATCAGTTTCTTCCCGGATTTTGATTCGCTGAGATTCTCATTATTCTCAATCTGCGTATTGAGCCTTGCAGATTTCATCGCCAGAATATGACTGATTTCAGAATACGACTTCATGTAATCCTTGCTGATACTGAAGATTGCGTTGAAAGCCGCCTCTCTGTCTGATTCCGGAATTGCCGCGCATAGTATCTTATAAGCAGATAAAACCATGCCGTATTTATTTAATGCCTCCGGATGCTTGTCCATTTCATAAAATTTATCCAGTTGATGCCAGCAAATACACGGACCTTCCTGACCGAGAAGTTTAATTGACTTTTCCCAGAAATCAGAGCAAAAATCATACAGGATGTGCCGGGCTGGCCTGCCGCCGGTAACAGGCCCGGAATATCTATCCAGATATTTTCCAGCCTCATTATAAGCAATGTATGCTTTATTACTTAACCATTCCAGATCTATATCATGTATCTCTTCATAATTGATAAAATTTTCAATCTCCAGTTCTTTGAACTTATTGTCTACTTCATCCAGATATTCTTTGGGAAATTTTGCATTCTTGTCGAATGCTCGCAGATGATAGAAACTGGTATAATCTTTCTTGTCCTGCTGTGACAATTCACTCCGCATGTCTGGAGGCAGATGTTTTAAAAATGAATACTTTTCTAACAACATTTTGAATAGAATGAAATCTGCCTTTATTATGCAATTGTAGCCAAGTAAATATATTTCGTCTTTCGACAGCTGCGAACGCAAAATATTTGAGTAGCGTTTTTTGTCTTTATAGATCAATTTAGATTCTTCTATAAACTTTAGTGTCGTGTAAAGCACTTTGAAGTATTGTTCCAAGCGCAGATCATTAATTCCGCTAGACACGATATCTTTCTTGTCCTCTCTAGAGGCATTGCCAAAAATAATGTTATTGCCATGACGAATATAAGGACCGGACTGTTCATTTAAACTCCTGTTCCTATACATGATTATAGCTGTTTGTCCTTGCTCATTTCCATTAGCAATATTTCTTACGATCTCATTCAACAAATTCAACATATTGAAAAAAGTGTTTTCAAAACGTTGAACATTCAGGTTATCATTTTGCTTTTCGAATTCTTCGGTCTGTTTCTCAAATTCTCCGCGGGTCAGTTCTAATTCCTGGCGCTGAAGTTCAAGCTCTTTGCGTTGCAGAAAAATGGCAATGATTACGCCAGCAAACGCCAGGCCGGAAAATAATGAATTAACCGCACCAAACATATCACCAAATGTTCCACGTTCAGTCCATGTAGTGGCATAGTTGCAGATTAATAACCCTGAAATGCCCCACATAATAAATACAATAACAGCGGTGCCTACAGCCCAAGGCCAAATTAACACTTTGTTTTTCTCTTTATTTTTAACCATATTTCGAATATCCCATCGTTATATTTTTGTTATAATTTTCACAATCTTTATTTCGTCTTTTGAGCTTTGCCCCAGCTTGTACCATTTTTATATAAAGATTGGTGTAATGACTGACTCATCACCTAAGTGTTTTGATATAGTTCACAACTCCTTTAGGAATAGGAGTAACTTTCCGTTTTCCGAAAAAAGTTCTATATCTTTTGAGAATGTCTGCGTTAGAGTCTTTTATGTTTGTTTGTTCTTTTAAAATTTCTTCATAAGATTTTTTAATTTTTGTTCGCTTGTCAATATCTTCAATATCTTCAATATCTTCGCTTTGCAAGACAACTTCAATCTCCGCCTCGTGTCTTATCATTCGTGCAAGCAGTTGTCTTAATTCATAGTCAGCTTGAGGCAATGAATAGCCGATGAAAACAATTTTGCTTGCCTCTGATAACTCTACACCTGCATTTTGCCAAATCAGTTTAATCTGAAAGTTCGTTAAGTCTTTCAAAAAGGTTGGCATAATTAGGTCGCTACGTAAAGTGCTTGAATCAGCATTCTCCTCTTTAAAGTTTTTTGCACAATGGTGACATTGTTTGTCTTTATAAATTCCATACTCAGCTATCTTTTCGTGAAATGCAACAAATAATCTTTGGCATTTAGGACAATTAAGCCAATTCATAGAACCGTGCAATTTCAGGAGTTTTACATTATAGCCACCTTTTCCTAAAGCCCAAAGCCCTGGCTTAATGGTTCCATCTTCAGTTTTATCTTCTTGAGGAAGTGAACTTATATAACAACAATAGTCAACAACACCGTCAACGCCATCGTCAATAACTCCTATATTAGCGCCTTGCTTAATAGCACTTTTAATAAAATTATCCAATAATATATCCCAGTTCGTTGAGATCACAGAAACTGGGTCGTGATCTTTGTCCTTCATTCTTGGTTTCATTTGTGTTACCAAGTATTTTGCAAAATCTTCAATATAAGAGGATTGGGATGATGTCCTGGATGATTCTAATTTATTAATGATTGCAATAATTATAAGAGAATAAATTTTCTCTCTTAGCTCTACCAAATCCTTACTATCATGAGATCGGAAAGAAATACCATCGATGATACATCTGTCAATAGGAGTAAAAATGTCCTCAAGGGCAATGTTTCCAAAGTCTGCTCTTTTAATGAATAATTCGTTTTCTAAAAAGCTTTCTAATTCATGTAAATATAATTTAATTAACTCGTCTTTCTCCCCAAAATTTTCATCACGAAGCTTAAGTATTTCCCCAATAATTTCTTTTTGAAGTGGCACACATGCAGGTTGTGAAAATCCTGCCCCTAATATGTAAACGGTTTTAGGCGGTTTATTTGTTGGCTGGCTAGTGTTGTATTGTATGCTCATCTCGTCCATAACAAATTCTCCTGTTTTAGCATGTTTTACGAATTGCATTTATCTATGTTACCAAATTTATTGATTCATAGGTCATCTTATTCTATTATGCATCACTCAATAAATTTATTAGTCATCATTTCATAATGAGCTTCATGCCCGGTTTGTTTAAAAATTCCCTTAAAAACATTTAAATATCGCGCTACAGAATTTGGATTGTTATCAACATACATTTCTTCATTTATATTGTGAGACCCATCATGCAGCCATGAAATTAATGAGCGACAAATTACTTGTTCTTCCTCCGACTCAAAGCTATTTATTATTTGATCAAAATTACCAAAATCTCCTAGAATTTTGTAGTAATATTCAATGATTCTTCTTAGCGTATTTTGGATTGTCGCTCCATTGGTATCTTTTTTCTCTTTAACTTCTAACCAAAGTAATTCGTAAGATGTTTTTATTGGGCAGGAATTATATCTTTTCGCCTTGGAAATATTATTTTCTTTACGTACTATCCAAAAAGTTTCATCTTTGGGCTTATCTTTGTCTTTCTTGAGATTATTGAATGTTACTTCTTTATAAAAAAATGTATTGTGAGTTAAAATAAACACTTGTTTTATGTTACAAAAATCTTTTCTGCAATTATAGATAATCTTCTTTATTAAATTACTTACTATAAACAAGACATCGCTGTCAAGACTTGAAATAGGGTCATCAAAAACAACAATACGATTTTCGGTAATTATACTGTTTTCTACGCTTCCCTGAATCAAATGATAAAAATATAGAAATGTTATAAACGTTTTTTCGCCTTCGCTTAACGTTTCTTCAACAATTTTGTCATCATCTCGGACAATAAGGTAATGCCCTTTTTTTTGTTCATGTTCTTTGAGTGAAAAACCTGCAAATCCAAAGCTGGAAAGGATTTTGTTTATTGCATTAATTGTTGGTTTAACACTTGTGATTTTTTGTTCTAATTCAACTATTTCGTCTATAACATTATTTAGCGCTATTTTTTTATTTCCCAATTTATCGTTTAAGCCCTTCAGCGCTTTCGATATCTCATCTTTTTGCTTATCATAGGAGCTTAAATTACCTTTTAGTTCCTCAATGATAAAGCGCCATACCTTTCTTGATAGTTCGCTACGTTCCTTTGTAAGGTTATCAATAATTCGATTCTGTTCTTTAACCTTTTCGTTTATTGAATCTATTTCCTGTTTTATTTTATCAAAATCTTGAATCAAACTTTCCAATTCAATTACCAGACTTGGTTCTTTTAATTTTTTTGATAGTTGCAATAAATTTCCCTTAAACTTACTATCTATTACAGCCTGATAGTCATTAAATTTTGCCTTATCAATGTATTTATTATCTTGCAATGCAATTTCTTGAATTATACTCATTTTCTGTTTTATATAATTCTCATATTGAGCATTGAGAGATACTAACCGGTCTATTTGCCGAGAATATGTTTCATCAAAGTATTCTTCTAATTGCATGCTTAAATCATCAGGTGCTTTCTGTTGACAAAATGGACAAAGATTATTACTTTCCTGCAAGAAAGACTTTCCCTGCCTTACCCAGTCGCTATTATTTAATTTTTTTATTAACGCGGAAATATTAACATCGTCCTTGCCTATAATTTTTGCTCTGAGAATGTCATTCTTTTCTAAAGTCTCTAAATTCGAATATTCAAGCAAATTGATAAAGGAAATTTTCCCCGTGGTATTTTTATATATATTTTCAGCTTCTTCTTTTAGCTTTTCAAAAAACAATAATTCGGCATGATTGTCTCGTTCGCGCTTACATTTTTCAGCAAAACTTTCTTTGCTATTCCTGACTCCTTCGAACGCTTTTAAGAAATCCGCGTCATACCGCCCTTTTATTGCCCAACATTGTTCTCTAAAATTATTTTCATTTGTAATTTCGTTAGATTTCTGCTCCTCTAAGTTTAAATCTAATCCCACAATATTATCTTCAATTTTTTTCTGTTCTTCTTTTTTAAAATTAATTTTTTCCTGTGTGTCTTTTTCTTGTTTCCCAAGGGTAAAAATTCCCTTTAACTCTGAATTTGCATTAAAGTTGGAGTTAATAAAATCTCTGTTGTAAACAAGCGTTTTTAAAGGTCGATCATCTTCCCACGTTAAACAACAATCTCCGTATTCAACATGATTGGCAATTAACCTGGAAATAGTAGTTTTCCCGCTACCATTAGCACCATATATGAAGTTAATCTTGTTTAGCGTATCAAGACTTTGCCCTACAAAATTAAAAGTCGCCATATTTCTTATTGATATGTTTTTTATCATAAAAATGCTATCCTTTGTTAATTTGATTCAAAGTTCACTTGTGTAAAACTTTCGCCTTGGTGTCTTTACTCAATCTCTTCACCTACAATCTTAATTTCTTCTTCCGTCAGGCCGTACAACTCGTACACCATTTGATCTATGGCTTTGTCGGTGGCGTCGATGATTGCTTTTAATTCCTGCGCGCGTTTCGCTCCTGCACAAAATACTCTTCCCATTCGGCTTCCTGCGCCAGCGACAGCTTGATTTTCTTTTTGCCCAGTTCTTTCCTAAAGAGTTTGTGTTTAACAGTGTAAACTTACGTGTTTCTAAATCTAGTTCCTCCATATAACATTTCATATTGGTCTAACGCGTATTGATCTGTCATTCCAGCAATATAGTCACAAATTGTTCTTAGCAAAGCAATTTTAAAACCTTCCAATTTGTGATTATGATAATCTCTTTGCAGCTCATTTCTTTTTTGAGCCGTCACTTCGGATAGTGGTATTTTCTCTAATGCCTTGTCCAGATCAAAATTACTAGAGTTTCTATAAATTGATATGATAGTGGAGTCGGGTAATTGTTGGGGGTTAGTTAAAAATGCCTTAACTAATTGCAAAATAATATAATTGGACTTGCCATCCATTCTTTGAGCTTGACCTGAATTAATAATTCTTCCTTTAAGAAATAAGTGAAATTCTTTTTCTTTATTTTCAAATTCACTCTGATATGATACAATTTGGGGAATTTCTCGTTCAATTCTTATTGCATCTTTATTATTATAAAAATTATTTGAGCTGCTCAATTGATATTTGTCTTTAATTAATCTCATATTATTTTTCGTATTTTCCAGCAATCTCGAAACGTAAATGTTGGTGATAAATCTAGATATTTGAGCAATGTAATAACTCTGTATTGTTTCTGCCTTTATTGTTTCTAATTGCTTAGTTTCTGCCTCTGTCAAAAATGAGCCAAATGTCTCTTTGAGAATTTGCGTCAATTCATTTTTATCTACAATTTTAGACACAATTCCATCTTGTAGGTCATGATTACGTTGGGCTATTTCATCTGCCCAATTGACGACCAATCCTTCAATTGTCCAAGATTCTTTGCGCAAATATTCATTACAATTCTCATAGAATTTTAGAGAAAAAGTATTTTTCTTGCATGAATTGTGCTCATGTTTTAACGTACATCTGCTTTCATTAAAATAAGAACATTCTTTATATTCCAACGAGCTATGGTTGAGGATTCCCCATAAGGTATAATCTGTGAGATTCAATCCAGGGAAACTCCTGTCAATTCTTTCTAATTTTGTGGCAACTCTTAGGCTTTGCCAATTATGCTTAAAGCCTTGTTGATCTGGAGGAATAAAATCATTAATGTTTTTTAGAGCATCGCATCCATTTGCGATTAAGTTTAATGTTCTTTCTCCGACATGCCCAAAGGGGGTATGTCCAATATCATGCCCTAACGCAATGCCCTCTGTTAATATGTCATTGAGATTGAGATGTCTTGCTATTGTTTTTGCAATCTGAGCAACTTCTAATGTATGGGTAAGTCGTGTTCTAATGTTATCATCATAACCAGCAACAAAAACTTGAGTTTTACCGCTTAATCTTCTAAATTCTTTACAGAAAATAATCCTATCTCGATCTCTTTCAAATTTCGTCCGGTATTCATGCTCAGTTTCATTATAATGCCTAATAGCATCTTCATCTTTCGCCGCAAATATAATAAAGTTTGACATAGCCCTCCTGTTTTCTGTTTTTTCCTATACATTAATTGCTACTATTGTTTTACTCATCCCCATCAACTATCCCTATCTCGTCTTCCGTCAGGCCGTACAACTCGTACACCATTTGATCTATGGCTTTATCGGTGGCGTCGATGGTTGCTTTTAATTCCTGGGCGCGTTTCGCTTCCTGCACAAAATACTCTTCCCATTCGGCTTCCTGCGCCAGTGACAACTTGATTTTCTTTTTGCCCAGTTCCTTGATAAAATCGGCATACGAAAGCAGATACCACTCTTGCAGTTTGCCCGGTAATTCCGCCAGCTCAAATTTGCGTTGCAGGGTCCGCTGGAATTTTTGCGAGGTTTCCTGCAATTCTTTATTCAGGGAAAGCATTAAATCGGCTTTTTCGATGAATGAATCTTGGTTTTGAGGAATTATTACAGGCAATCTTTCAATAAATACAACCTTAACTTCTGCTAGCGGCTTTCCAACCATATGAAAATTGTGAATGTGAAAATACCAATTAATTAATTTTGAGTTCAAAATAGAGAGCAAAAATTTCAATGAAATGCTATCATTAATAGATTGCAGGCAATGAATTGAATTTAGACCTATTATTTTTTCATCATCATACACAGATAATATTTTATCATCAGTTCTGCGAATAAAGATTTTGGGATTATAAAAATAATTTGGATTTCTTGGAGCAGCGAGACATTCTCCATATTTAATATATTCCCCATCCCAATTTAATGAATATCTATTTACTTGCGTTCCTCTAATTAACTTTAACCAATCATCATCTTTTTTTTGAAACGCGGTATACGGTTTATGCTCAACAATTTCAGATGTTTGCAGTGGATTTCCCTTGTTCTTTTCGTATGGCTTTACTCCAGCAGTTATTTTTGCTATTTCGCTAAAATGTCTTGCGTCTTTAGAAATCTTTTTTGAGAGTATTCTATTTTGTTCAGTAGCTCTATAATTAAAGATTAAATCATCTCTCTCAAATAAATCACAATGCAAAAAATTTATTACAGGGCATTTACTCAAGTCAAGTTGAGACAAGACGGCACCTCTAGGTAACAAAAAACAAGATATTAAATTTTCAGATTTGGGTAAATCTTTTGAAAGGATTACTGTCATTGGCTCGACTACAGCATCTGGGAAAACATTGAAAGTTTCAAGAAACGCTATAATCCGACAATTTTCAAATAATAGCTTTCTAAGATTAACTCCATTTTCAATTACTAAATAAGTATTGGGCGTAATAAACCCCAAAAATCCACTATCTTTTAATAATAGGTATGACTTTTCAAAAAATAACCCATAAGTATCATAGTTTGGAAAGCGTGTTTTATAATTAGCGTTATAATGTAACTTCTCTGAAGTATTGATTGTGGCTCCATACGGCGGATTGCCGATGACGACATCAAAGCCGCCTTTTTCAAAGACTTGCGGAAACTCTTGCTGCCAGTTGAAGGCTTTGTCTCCGGCGACTGCCGGATCGTCAATTAAGGAATTACCGCATTTAATGTTGTTGTTCAAATCATTCAACTTGCGGTTGGGCTGGGCGGTGCGCAGCCATAACGATAGTTTGGCGATTTCCACACTTTCCTCGTTCAAGTCCACGCCGAACAGATTATTTTCGAGGATGCTTTTTTCAATATCGCTTAACACCATGGCGTCGCCGTACAGTTTGGCGTGCAGTTCGTCAAGATACCGGTGTTCGTTAATTAAAAAGTCCAGCGCCTGATTGAGAAACGCGCCGGATCCGCAGGCGGGGTCGCAGATGGTCAGTTGCAGCAGCCAGTTCCGGTAGACGGTGAGCTTATCGCTCAATGTCTGCCGGGTCTGCTTATTCTTGCGCTTGTCGCCGGTGTAGTCGTCTTCATTGATTTGCAGTTCGGCTTTCTGTTCGGTGCACAGTCTGCCGAGGGTATTTTCAACGATGTATTTGGTAATGTATTTCGGGGTGTAGAAAACGCCGTCTTTTTTGCGTTTGGTTTGGGTTTTGTCAACAGCCTGTCCCGCCAGTTGCGCTTTGATCTCGTCGAGTTCATTCAGGGAATTTTCAAAGATATGTCCGAGGATATTTACATCCACTTCGCTGCCGAAGTCATATTCGGATAATTTGGATGTGTGCCGGTGAAGTAATTCATCCTCAATTTTTACTGCATCTAAAATTGCATCGGGTTTAAACAGTCCGCCGTTATAAGCAAAGACCTCGTATCGTTTGCCTTTGTAGCCGGTATTGAGATATTCGAAATAATTTTTGAACCGGTCGTACAGCGGGATTTCCACGTCACGGTCCTGCAAGTCCCGCCAGTCACTTAAGATCAATCTTACGGAATTCGGGGGCAGCAGCAGGCGGTCTTCGGCAAAGAACAGAAACAAAAACCGGTCCAGCAGTTTCTGTGATTTTTTGAAAAGTTCCAGGGGTTCGTAACCGGGGTTCAGCTTAACTAAATTCTGATGCAGCTCTCTTTTGAATAAAGAATAATCATTGTACAGCTTTTTGGTGATTGCGCCTTCCTGGCTGAGCGATTCATCCTTGATCTGTTTCGGAATGCCCTGTTTCAGGTTGTCATACGCCAGACACAGATAGAGCAGTTCAAATTCCGTCTCGGTCAGGGTGAACAGGTTAAACTCGATATGCTCAATGGCATTGTCGATATAGAACCGGAGTTTTTCGAAATTGGAAATAATGACATAAGCGCAATCCGGCTGATTATTTTTATAACCGAAAGCCTGATTTTCAATTTTACTTAAATCCGTAGTCTCGGTTCCTTTAAGTTCGATTACCGCCTTTACCGCATCATTAATTAGAATGGCGCCGTCGGCCTTTTTGCTGTCCTTAACATTCTTATATTCAGTGGTGAGGTTATATTTGGGCGACGGATTTTTGGTATAACCGAGAATGTTCACGAACAAATCAATCAGGAACTCCCCTTGATATTGTTCTTCTTTGCTGTTCCGGATATTTTCCTGTCTGGCAGGATCATGGAAAGACTTGTCGAATCTGGCATAGGCGGTATTTATTACTTGCCGGTCCAGTTTTTGCAGATATTTATTGATTACTGAATTTTGAAAGAGAGCCATGTTACGCTTATCCTCAAAAGTTGATCCATTTACATAATTACAAACGATTCCTAATGTAAGCTGTAAAAACAAGGAATCAACTCTTTTTATATCCCTGATGGATAAAAGGTTTATAGAAAAATTAACCAAAACATCCGCGATCCGGTTCAGGGTCGAACAATCCCCGTCCTTTTAGACTATAAACGTTTGATGCCTTCAGCATCGGGTTGTTATTCGATTCATGTTTTTTGCAGATTCTCACCAAAAAACATGAGTTTCGAAAATGCATTTTTCAGCCCTGTTTGAGCCTGTTTTCTCCGCTCCTGTTGACAAAATCACTAATAGTAAAAAGACAAGAGAGTCAGGTGTTAGGTGTTACGTGTTAGGTGTTACGATTAAATCTCGGATAAAATACATTTAACGATTTTATTTATAAGCACTGGTGACTGGTGAATGG
>CAIPAT010000423.1 GCA_903863035.1 uncultured Lentisphaeria bacterium | reverse complement strand
TTTACTGATTAAAAGCATGGTAAAATTCCTCCATCTGGGTGGTTGTTGGAGAGTTTGCAGATACAGAAAAGGCTTTAAAGCCTGCCGCTGTCAGGCAGCAGAAGTTAAGGCGTCTATCATATATTATGCCGGGGAATAGGGGAATTTTAAGGTAATACCCAACGCCTGGCATCAAAAGACACCAAAACAGGCGCCAAAGTCCATGAAAATGGCTTTCCCCAAAGAGGGGTGTGAAATTGTATGACTAAGAGTTTTTTGAAATTGTCTGCTGTGCAGCGTATTAGGGCGGAAATGACCCACTTTTGGCTTATCTCACGGACCATTTCCTTATATAAAAGAAGCCACCAAGTTATTATGCCATGAAATATGGGGATTTTAAGGAGAAACATCTAAAAACCAACAAATAGATTGAGGAAAAAGGAAACCTTTTAAATGTAAATTTGTAGACGCTGCGCCTCACCGTGAACGTTAATCTTTCAGAACTGCCAGAGCCGCTTTGATTGAGTCGATATTGTTTACGGCGTTAACGCGGTCAATAAGCTGCGCCTTCAGCTGGTCGATCTCAGATGCCGGCAATGCCTTTACATTCACTCCGGACAAGCCCATAAAGTCAGGCATCTGAAGCATTTTTTCGTGCTTGGCTTCTCTGGTTGCATGCGCCTGGTAGTGCTTTGTCATTTCCGGGGTCATGTGGCCGACGATGGACTGGACAATCATCAACGGAACACCATAAATTCCTGCGTAATAACAGAATGAATGGCGGAGGCTGTGGACATCCTTGATTGAGACTGCACGGTCCCGACCTTCGACTTTTTTCGTAGTGGTGATCCCCAAGCCTTCAAGGAATTTCTTAACTCTGGCACTGATGCCTGAAGGGTTTGATTGATATATTGCGGCATGTTCAGGCAGCACATATTCACTATCTCCAGCTTTTTCCTTTTGCACCAGCAGGAAATCCAGCATCGGCGGCATGATCGGTATTTCTACGTACCTGCGCACTTTTTTCATTTTTCTGGTAATAAGTTTATTTTTGAAGTCTATCTCCGACCACTTTAAAGTGCAGATATCGCCTTCCCGCAGTGCAGTCGCAATCCCTACACTAAAGATAGCCCGGACGAAGTCATTGGCGTTATCCCTGATTAAGGCCAGTTCTTTTTCTGTGAAGGCCTCCCGGCTTTCATATTCATTGTCCTGCTTTTCTATCTCGTCAAAGGGATTATTAATCAGACCGGAATCTGTACGTAGTTTATTGAATACTTCCGCCAGCGTATGCTGGTAAACATTGCAGGTTCGCGGAGACAGTTTCTCCTTGGACTGGTAGGTACAGGTTTTCTTTTTACTCTTAAATGTAATTTCTGTGTTGAACCGTCCTTTTGTCCTCAGGTGGTTAATGTAAGCATCGGCATGGGTTGTCTGGACACTGGCAAGCTTGATGATATCCGGGTATTTGTCGTGCATATAAGAAACAAAGTCCAGCCAGTAAATCCGCTTGGCTTTTTTAAGCGATTCTGATGGTTGACGCTTTCTGGTTTTATTCAGGGACAGTTCATAAGCATCATCCAGCAGTATGGGAGTTCCGCCGGTTAAGATGTCACGATAGTTTTCCACTAAAGCAGTAACCGTCTTTTGCTTTGACAGTTGAAGAGCTTCGGCCTTAATGTCTTTTTCAAACTTTTTGGCATCGGCCTCAGTCGTACAGCCTTTGCATACGCCGTTGTGGTTTTTACCCTTTATCATAAAGCGGTAATGATAGAACTCGGATTCTTTGTTGAGTCCGTCTTGCGTCTTGGATTTCTGTTTGTAGACTGGCATTTTAGCACCTACTATAAAAATAATATAATAGGTGCTAAAATATGCTACTATTGGCACATATGCAAATTTTATTTTGCATATTTTTTGCATAAAATGGTCGGGGCAGAGAGATTTGAACTCTCGACCTTCTGCTCCCAAGGCAGACGCGCTAGCCAAGCTGCGCTATACCCCGATTTAAGTCTGAATAAAATAGCCATTATTTCTGTTATCGCAAGGGAAGGAACGAAAAAAAAGGCTTAATTACGCAGGTCTCCATATGGACGGTCTTCCCAGTCTGCGGGCCGGTTTTGCGGAAGACTGCTGTATCCGCGTCTTTCTTCTTCAGTAATGCACCCGCCGGCAATGACAATAACCAGAAGCAACAATAAACAAGGGAAAAAATATAAAAAGAATGAGTTGTCCGATTTCAGAGCATGCAACTGTTGCGCCATAATAACCTTTAATTATTTTTTATCTGCTGGAGCAGGCGCTGCTTTGTCGGCAACTTCTGCTTTTTTGGTCGCAGGCACTTCAGCCGTCTGAGCTTTTTTGAAAAATCTATTTGATATTGAATTGAAAAGATTATATTCCTTCATTTCCAGCACCTGAACGCCTACAGAGCCAACCAGAGCCATAAACGCGATGACAATCACCACTAAGTAATATTTTGAATTAAACATTAGGAATCCTGCCTTATTTGCTCATTGCCGCAACTGCGTCACTGGATAAGTAAACGGTATCGCCGATTTTAACTTCGCGATCTCCTGTAGAACCTGGAATAACATTAGCAATTGAGCAGTTATCATGTACTTTTACGATTTTAATTCTGCCGACATATTGAGTATTATCGCCCTCAAGTCCGCGGGCAACAACCAGATCAATGTTACTGGTGATTTTAGGATTGACCGGGTTGACCTTGTTGCCGATAGGCTGTTCGACTTTAGTATTTGTGCCAAGATCAACCACGACGAAACCGTACTTCCTATTAATATCTATGATTTTACCCTGAACGGCCATTCTGGCTTCCGGGCTGCCTTCTGTCCAAAGTTTAAAATCATCCTTCAAAGTACCGGTCGGATTAATAATCAATTTTAATTTGGCAATTTGATCGTCTCTGCCCTTGAGGTCTTTCTGCAGGTTCTGGATGCTGGAATCTTTACCTTTTACGGCTGACTGCGCGGATGCCAGCTGATTGTTGGCTTTCTGCAGGGATGATTGGGCGGAACTCAAATCAGTTTTTACTTTATGGGCCGCGTCAGAGATACTTTTAATCGAGCTTGAATATGAGTTGTCGCTTAAATCGGGGCTGCCGCTGCCGAGAGTCTGCGCAAGCTGTGTAAAACAGTCATTGTAACTACCGATTCTGGACTGTACTGCCATAATTTTGGTGTCTAATTTGCGCAACTCACTGGAATACTCCGGTGTTCTAAGAGCATCTGCCGTCAGGGAAACCCCAAGTCTGGAAGCGGTGTCACAAACCATCTTAATTGTACCGTCCTGGCGTTCTTTTGATTCTGTGACCCAATCAAGAACGTTCTTTTTAGCTACAGCATAAGCATCAATTTTCATGAAATCGTCAGAATTGGGAATATTCTTCATTTCGGTGACAGTTGCGATCTTTTTAATTGTCGTTCCCATATCATCGCGCTGCTGAACTACTTTCTGCGCCTGCTGTGTCAATTGAGTGAGATTTTTGTCCAATTCGGCATATTTTTCATGACAGAGCAGTTCAGGAGAAAGTAACTTTGCAATATTTGTGCCGCTGCCTTTGTCCAGTTCAGCAGATGTCTGATTGACAATTACAGCCATCTTCTCCCAGCCCTTTACCATTTGTTCACGCTTCTCAAATAGAAAATACGAGAACACCGCCGAGGCAATCGCAAGAAGAAGAATCAAGATACTTAAAATAATATTTACTATTTTCATTGCCAACTCCTGTAAATTAAAAACAAAAAACTGCCCAAACAAAAATTACAATAAAACTCTAAAAATTAGCACCGGAAACACTATTTTCAAATCATTGCCAAGTGATTTATAAAAACTTTCAGTCAAAAAGTGCAAAACAGGCTTCAATCGTATAACAATAGATTTTAATATTCATAAATCAATCCTCAATATTGATTTAAATTTTAAAATCAGTTATTAAATTATCCGCATATTTTTTTAATTCAGCGCTTAGGAGTCGTTCAAAAATAACTGGCACTTTCTACTGGTCCTCCGGGGAACTTTCGGATCCGCCGCTTCGTTACAAAGCGCTACAGCTTTGCTCCTCATCGGCGAAGCCGGAATTTCTCCCGGATACCTTCAGTATAAAAATACCACTTATTTCTTAACAACTCCTTAAGGTTTGACCGTAGAACTGCTGGTGTCTGAATTCCCGGATTTCACGGTTTGATCTTTTGCTTTTTCGGACGGAGTTATTTTATTGTTAATTTCCGGTTGTTTTTCTGCGGGAACATCACTTTTTTTGATTTCATCTTTAGCCGCGGCGGCACTGCTTTTTAATTCTTTCTCTTTGTCTTGTTTTGCCGCTAATTTATCAAGATACTCGTCTATGGGATTTTTGAGTTCGCTCTTTTTTCTCTCTTTGTCCGGAGTCTTTTTTATCGCGGTATCCGACGTTTTCGGTGCGACGACCGGCGTCGCCGGGGCTCTTGGCCCATATTTAAAATCGGTTTTTTTAACTTGAGGAGTGCTTTCTCTGGAATGAATATAATCCTGCATGGTTGCCCTGTATTGCTCCGGAGTCAATTCTCCGCTATTAAGACTTTCCAGCTTCTCCATCTGATAGCCGACCCTGGTACTGCTGGAACGTCCTGAACTGCCAGAAATGCTGGAACTGGGAATAAACTGGTCTTTCATGTAAGGATCATAACGGGTTAAGTCTTTCAGCAGCGCCCTATCCTCTTTTGCGCTTTGACTGTTTGGACCGACCCGGCTTTGGTAAACCATATCCGCAGAACTCCTGCCGTAATTACTCGCGGCATCAGCCGGAATGGAAAGCAAAAAAAATGCCACTATTAAGAGAAACAGTCCAGCAAGCTTTTTCATAACTCATTCTCCGCTTATATTTTTACAGGTGGAAGCGTATAACTATAAATATAGCATTATAAAATAAAAAAACACTTTTCAGCATTTGATGTAATTTAAGACCAACGTTTACATCAAAACTATTTCCGATTGAAATGTTATGTCGCCGGACTCGTTTCGGCCTTCCACGTAATAATTGCTGATGACGGAGGCGCTTCCAGTAAAAACTGTTACTGTTTCGCCGGATTTCAAGTCGGAAACAAAATTTATAATAATTTCACGGATGGTTAAACCGTTGTCCGCCTGCATGGCAACAGCATCCTGTGCCAGCGCGAAATATTCTGCATTGTTCAAATGTCTATTAACATCAATAGCGGATGGCCTGATTTGCTGCGTAAATATTTTCGCACATTCAACCGGCTTAATCCTGGGCAGGGTTTTTATAAGAAAAGGTTTATCCTCGTTTCGCGGAATTGCCGAATCCAGCGTCTCTATTTTTTTTGGTCGGAAACTTTTCACATCGAGCAGCAGCCAGGCGCTGGATGCCCGGCAGACGGGCAAGCCATTTTTCCCGTGAACTGTAAATTCGCGCATGGCAAAAAGTTTTTCGGTAGATCTGGGCCAGGTTTTAATCTTTAACAGCTCGCCGGGACCGGGGTAATTTTCAATCGTAATAGCGATTCGGGACAAGACCCAAAGCAGATTCTGTCTGGCCAAATCATCACAGCCGACGCCAAGATTAGCGGCATGCCTGGCCGCCGCTTCCTGAAGATAATCCGCCAGGGCGCGTAATTTCAACCGTCCATTCACGTCAACTTCGCTGTACCTCACCTCGAACGATTCCTGCCATACCGGCAGCACCGCACTGTTGTTTTTTTCGGGATCAAGCATCAGACGTTATTATCCTCTGTAAAATTATCAAACACAACTACTAATATAGAGGAATCGGCAGTATTTGCAACCAGGTCAGCGGAGTCCAAAAAAAAGAGCGGGCCGCAGGACCCGCTCTCTGAATCAACCTTGAAATGCTCAGATCAATCAAACGCATGTCCGGCAGAGCCGAGAACATTAATGTTTTTATTGACATAGAGCTGTTTGAGGGCGTCACGCGCCGGTCCGAGATACTTTCTCGGGTCGAATTCTTCCGGATGATCATGGAATACTTTCCGGATGGCTGCGGTCATCGCCAGTCGGCCGTCTGAGTCAATATTGATCTTGCAGACTGCGGACTTGGCGGCTTCGCGGAGCTGATCTTCACCGATGCCGATAGCATCCTTGAGGTTTCCGCCGTTTTCATTGATGATCTTGACCAGTTCCTGGGGAACGGAAGATGAACCGTGAAGAACGATCGGGAACCCGGGAATACGCTTTTCGATTTCGTGCAGGATGTCGAGTCTGATCTTCGGATCGGAACCCGGCTTGAACTTGAAAGCACCGTGAGAAGTGCCGATTGCAATTGCCAGACTGTCAACGCCGGTGCGCTTTACGAATTCTTCAACTTCTTCCGGCTGGGTATAAACATGCTCTGCTGCATGAACATCGTCTTCAACGCCGGCAAGAACACCGAGTTCGCCTTCAACGGTAACGTCGTGAGCGTGAGCGTATTCAACAACTTTCTTGGTCTCTGCGCAGTTTTCATCGAAAGAAAGATGCGAGCCGTCGATCATTACCGAGGAGAAGCCGTAATCAATGCAGCTTTTGCAGGTTTCGAAATCCGGACCGTGATCGAGGTGCAAAACGATCGGAATGGACTTGCCTTTGCCGAGTTCCTTGGCGTATTCAACCGCACCCTGGGCCATATAACGCAACAGCGTCTGATTGGCATAGCTGCGCGCGCCTTTGGATACTTGTAGAATCAGCGGAGACTGTGTCTCGGTACAGGCCATGATGATCGCCTGCAGCTGTTCCATGTCATTAAAATTATAAGCGGGAATAGCATATCCGCCCTTTACTGCCTTGGCAAACAACTCTTTGGAATTGACCAGGCCCAGATCTTTAAAACTGACTGCCATTATTTCCACCTTTCTATAAAAAAGTTTGTTAAAACAAAAAATCAGCGAGCTATAATAATGCCAGCAAATGCCGGAAAATCAAGCAAAAATAATGCTTTTTACCAGTTATAACCCGATCCCGAACTGAAAAGTAAAAGAGAATTTTATTCTTTTAAAATTGTTTTTTGCATATATTCTGGTTATTTTACAAAAACAATCTGTCAGAAGTGTAAAACGCTTGCTGAACTTGCCGAAATAACTTTAAATGAAAACGGGTTCAAATTTGAACTGAAAAAGGTAACGGACGTGTTTCAGATAATGAAATTCAAAGTGATGTCAATGCCGGCGCTGGTGATTGATGGAAAAGTAAAAGTACCGGGCAGAATTCCTTCGCCCGAAGAAATCATAAAATTTGCAAAGGATACAGAAAATGAATAGAATCCGCAGAATGGTCATAATTTTCCTGATTGTAATCGCCATTGCCGGGATTATTCATTTTACCACAGATAAAACCCCAAAAGAATCTGCTGCGATTAAAGCCATTGAAGTTGCCCCGCCTGTTGACGGGCCGGAATTGAGAGCCGCAACGCCGGATGCCGCACAAACTAAAAAAATCTTGACGGTGTATTGTTTTCCTGACAGCGGCAAGCGTTGGGAATCATTGGTCAGAGAGGCGGTTGAACACGATTTTGCTATGGAATTCAAGAACGGCAGTGTAATGGTTAAAGTGATTGATACGGATTCTGCTGAAAAAGATCGATTGATGCAGGAGTTTAAGCCGGTTCCTCCTGCGGTGGTTCTGGCTGTAAGCATTAACGGCAAAACTACTGACTGGATAAACTTGCACCAAGTAAGGGAGTTGGGCTCCAATAAAAACGCATTTCTAAATTATATTCGTGATAACATTCGAGATTTTATTGGAAAAAGCGTTAAATAAACAATATTATTCATAAGCTTTTATCAGGAGATAGTATTATGAGCGCGAAAAAAATCCTTTTCATTGGCAACAGTTATACTTTTTTCAACAATCTGCCGGATATGGTCCGCCAGATGGCGGAATCAGCTGGCATGACACTGGAAGTTTCCGCCGTCACTTCCGGCGGCAAATCTCTGGAATGGCACTATTATAATCCGGAGACAGTCCAGGCAGTGCAACGGGAGCAGTGGGATTATGTCGTAATGCAGGAATTCAGCACCCGTCCGCTGGATGAGCCGGATAAAATGTACGCATCAGGGGAAGCGCTGTTCAATAAAACAACATCAAAAAAAGTTCAGGCGGTGCTGTATCTCTCCTGGGCCAGGAAATTCCTTCCGGAAACCCAGAATAGTATTAACAGTGCTTATATCGAACTGGCCAGGCGGATCAATGCGCAGATATTTCCTGCAGGCCCCGCATGGCAGTCTGTTATGGCAAAAAATCCCGACATCGAGCTGTACGATCCTGACCTGAGCCATCCCTCGGCACTTGGCAGTTATCTGACCGCTTGTGTGTTCTGCGCCGCAATTCTAGAACTAAATCCGGAGATTCTGACCAATAAAATCCGGCTGCTGCCAGGTGCCGCACTGGTAATCGAACCGGAAGTCGCCGCAATACTCCAGCAAAGTGCCAGTCAAACGACACGGGAGTTTAAGGAATATCTTAAATAAGGAACAATACTCATGCGAAAAATCCGGCTTGGTGTAAGCGCCTGTCTGCTTGGTCAAAAAGTCCGTTACGACGGGCAGCATAAATTAGATCACTATATTGTTGATATTCTCGGACAGTTTGCCGAATTTACGGCAGTCTGCCCGGAAGTGGAATGCGGTCTGCCGGTTCCGCGGGAGGCCATGCACCTGGCTGGCGAAATTGATTCTCCGCGCCTGGTCACCATTCATACCGGCATCGACCAGACGGATAGAATGAACTCCTGGATGACAGATAAACTGGATGCGCTGGACAAAGAAAAACTTTGCGGCTTTATTTTTAAAAGCAAATCGCCCAGTTCCGGCAGATATAATGTAAAAGTATTCGGCGACAACGGTATTCCCGTTAAGCAGGGCGTCGGACTTTTCGCCCGGGCATTTGTCGAACGCTTTCCGCTGATTCCGGTTGAAGAGGAGGGACGGCTGAATGACAATGTGCTGCGCGAAAATTTTATCGATAAGATCATGGTTTTCAGCCGCTGGCGGGAATATGAGGAAAAGGATGGTTCAATACAGGGACTGGTGGAGTTTCACAGCCGCCACAAATACATGCTGATGGCTCATTCCTCCGACAGCGTTAAAGTGCTGGGGCAGATTGTCGCCGGATATAACCGCAAGAATCTGGCGGCAGTAAAAAACCGGTATCTGGAAGCTTTGATGAAAGCGCTGGATTATAAGGTCACCCCGAAAAAAAACCGCAATGTCATGATGCATATCATGGGTTATTTTAAAACGAATCTGTCCGCGGATGAAAAGCAGGAACTGCTGAATTTAATCGACGGCTATGTTGACGGCCTGTTCCCGATGCTGTCACCGCTGACGCTGCTCCGGCACTATACCCGGAAATACAATAGCGAATTCCTTCTTCAGCAGTATTATCTGGACCCGTCCGCCGAAGAACTGCAGTTAAAATACCACGTATAGCAAAATTGTTTAATTGTTTACAAACAAAAACTTACATAAATGACGGATAAATGACGGAGGGATTTTATGAAATTTGTCGGAGCGCATGTCAGCACTGCCGGCGGGGTGCATAAAGCCCCGGATAACGCCGCGGAAATCGGCGCAAAAGGTTTTGCCCTGTTTACCAAAAACCAGCGCCAGTGGAAAGCGCCGCCGCTCGCCGCTGATGAGATCAAGGCGTTCAAAGACAACTGCGTCAGATTTGGTTATCTGCCGGAACATATCCTGCCGCATGACAGCTACTTGATCAATCTCGGACAGCCTGACGATGTCAAACACCGGGCGGCGACGGATGCTTTCATTGACGAAATGGTTCGCTGTCAGCAACTTGGCCTGATCCTGCTCAACTTTCATCCCGGCAGTCATTTAGGCGAAATCAGCGAAGCGGAGTGTCTGGAACGGATTGCGGCCGCGATCAACCGGGCACTGACGGAAACCGATTCCGTGACCGCCGTCATTGAGAACACCGCCGGACAGGGTACGAATGTCGGCTACAACTTTGAACAGGTAGCCGCCATCATTGCCGGGGTCAAGGATAAAAGCCGGGTCGGCGTCTGTATTGACACCTGTCACACTTTCGCCGCCGGGTACGACATTTCGACGGATGACGGTTTTGACTGGACATTTTCGCAGTTTGAACGCCATATCGGTTTTAAATACTTGCGCGGCATGCACATAAATGATGCAAAATCATCGCTTGGCAGCCATGTTGACCGCCACGAGAACCTTGGCAAAGGCAATCTCGGCGAAAATGTTTTTCGCCGGATCATGCAGGATCCGCGGTTTGACAGCATTCCCCTGGTACTGGAAACGATTGACCCGTCACTCTGGCCGGAAGAGATCGCCTGGCTCTACGGTCTGCAGGAAGCAAAGCCGGAGCCATTGAAAAAGGCGTCAAAAAAAGCCGCCCCGGCGGATGGCGAACTGTTTTGAAATAGTCAGATTGCGGTTATTTGCAATGCCTTTTATATTTTAACTCCGGGCCGCGTATTATGCCGTCACCGGCAATTCTCCGCCATCGTCGTTTCCTGCTCCGTCTTCATTGTTTGCCGGCGGCGGTTTATTAATCACCACGGCGGCGTACTCTTCCTTGCGCCCGTCGTAATTGAGCATCGGGTCATATCCCCGCTCCAGGCGGCGTAGAACAAGCACCGCGCCGATCACCAGCGCATTTGTGATCAGGTTGCCGATGCCGAAAACCATCACGCCGCCTTGAAGTCCGCCGCGGACCGCCATAATCGTCATGCCGGTCCAGGCAAAGAAAATAAGGAGAAGCGCACAGGCTTTCAGCAGGAATACTCCGTGATGCGGAATGCCGTCAAGCGGCTTTTCCCCGGCCAGACAGCGCGCGACGTCAGCTCTTATCGAGCGCTCAATAAATGACCAGACGCCGTAAATCACTATCGAAACCGGGATTATTGCGAAAAGATGCCACTTGAAATCAAAACTCCAGCCAATGTGCCACAGCCAGTAAGTAAGCGGAATCAGATAAATTATCGAAAGCAGCATCAGCAGACGGAATACGACAAGCGCGTAGCTCAGCCAGCGGGTCTGAATGCTGACGTAAGGAGCCTGCTCCATCTCCTCGAACCCGGTCTCAGACCAGGGGGCCGGGGGATGAAAGTGAAAGTCGCCGCCCAGCGCATGCCACTGGCGGTAGAGACTGCCGATGACTGCCGCCGAGACAATCAGCCAGAAAAGCACCCAGACAAAAATGAAACGGTACGCGTAACCGGAACCATGGAAAAGCCACATCAGGGAGTCGAAGAAGAGGCCGACCAGAAAACCGGCGGCAATCGTACAGCCGTTCCGCAAAATGGACTCGGCGGAGCAGAACTGTCCGTAACGGGATTTGGGTTGCAGGCGGATGTTGAAGGGCATGCTGGCAAGCGCGGCAAGGGTGGTATGAAAAGCGCCAATCAGTCCGCCGAACATCATGGACAGCCAGAAGAACGCATCTGGCGAAAGCGTCACGAAAAGCCACACCCAGCCGGCCGCCGAAAAAACAACGGCGAAAATAGAAGAATAGGTCATTATGCGCAACGGATGCCAGCGGTCAATGAAGATGGAGGAGAAATATGCCGCCGCAATGGCGGCGGCGGAGCCTACGGCCGCCGCCTTCCCGATGTATTCCAGCGACAGTCCCAGATCTTTGTAATAGAAGACATAGAAGGGGCCGACCGCCCAGGCCATGGCGCTGGTGGTGCTGTAGATGAATTTCGTCCAGTAGAATTTGCAGGAGTAAGTCTCGCGGAAATAAGTCTTAAAACCTGCCCAGCCGCGGGAATTATTTTTTTCCTTTTCGGTGACAGGCGGATATTTCCCCTCTTTCACGAAAAGACACATCATGCCTATTCCTATCAGATATATGAATGCCGTGCAGATGAAGATCTCCTTGCTGTTGGTTTCGGCGTATTTGAAAATGAAGTAGTTGTAAAGGAAGCCTATAATCCCGCCGACAATCCGCATCAGACCCATGAAACGTCCGATAAACATGACCGGAACAGTATCATTGAAGATGTACTGGAAGACGGACATGATCATTACATCGGCAAATTGAAAAGACACGACAAACACCGCAATGACCAGAATTGCCGCTGACGCCGGCGAGAGCATCGCCATGAGGCTGGAGCTGCGATACAGAAACGCGGAGATGTCGTCTGAAAAAGCCAGAAGCATTATGCTTATGAAGACAAAAGGAATGGATAAGGCGAAAAACGGAATGCGCCGGCCCCATCTGGTTCTAAGATAATCGCTTTTAAAACTGAGATAGGGCGAGATGAACACGCCGAAGATCGGGAAGATGCTGGTGAGGAGTACCCCGATCAGGACGTTCGAAGCGCCGAGCGCCTTGAGTTTCAGGGGCAGAATGCTCGGGATGACCGTCTGCATCATCATGCAGCAGAAGTCACCCCATAGCAGGAAACCGAAAAGCGCAACAAGACCGGCCTGGGTGTAAACCAGGGTTCCGCAATGAAATGTTTTAACTTCACCGGCAACTTTGGAAGCCGCCGGCGCTTCCGGTAATGAACTCTGCATAAAAAGACTCCTGATTTATCAACATCTTCCGTCAAAACTCTCTGGCAACTGACCGCGATCTGATTTTACGCCGCGGTTCATCGTTTTTATTTGACCATGACCGGAACGCCTTTAGCTGCCGACTCGTAGACCGCATCAACGATCTGCATAAGTTTGACGGCCTCATCGATATGATTCAACGGCTCTTCCACGCCCTGGAGGGCGCGGATGAAGTTTGTCGCCGAACGGATGCGTCCCATCGACTCGTCCCTGGGAACGATGATGCGCCGGTTTACTGAACGGCCGTTTTCCTGAACGTACAGCTCGCAGGAATCAATGCTGGTATCGTCGTTGCCGTCAATGCCGAACAGCCGCTGCACCATGCCGCCGGCTTTCCGCCCCTGGAATGTGACAGACACCTCCTCCTGCCGGATCATTTCCGCCCACGAGTTGCGCAGGGACAGCACCTGGCCGCCTTTGAAACTGACGAAGCCGTGACAGGCTGACTCGACATCGGTCACGCCGCCGGCCACATCCGGAATGCCCCACGGGCCTTTGAACGCCTTGTTGTCGATGAAGTCGCTGAAAGTCTGCGCCATTACATATTCCGGCTCAGGATACTGCATGAAATATAATGCGAGGTCGATCATATGGAGCAGATCTATCACCGGACCGCCGCCGGACAGCGCCTTGGTGGTAAACCAGCCGCCGAAGCCGGGAATGCCGGTGCGCCGCATCCACACCGCCTGACAGGAGTTAATCCGTCCGACATCGCCGTTGCGGATGTATTCCATCATCGCGTAAGCTTCCGGCCGCGCCCGGTTGTTGAAGTTGAACATCAGGGTTTTGCCGGCGGCGATTGCCGCCTGGCGCATTTCGCGGGTCTCGCCGGCATTCAGCGCCGGAGGCTTTTCGCAGAAAACATGGACTCCCCCGCGCAGCGCTTCGATCGCCAGCGGTTGATGAAATTTGTTCGGAGTGATAATTGACACGGCATCAGGTTTTACCGTGTCCAGCAGTTCTTTCAAGCTGCCGCATACCAGCTCAATGCCCGTTCTGGCGGCAAGGGCCTGGCCGCGTTCCCGGTCCTGATCCGCCACCGCCACGACTTCCGCGCCGGCCTGGCGAAATCCCTGGATATGAAAATCCGCCATCCCGCCGGCGCCGACTAATCCAACTTTAATTGTCATCGTTCTGTTCTCCGGCCGCGGTTTAGAATATCAGATTGGCTTTGTACAGGCCTTCTTTGCGGGCTTTAAGGTCCTGAAACGCCTGATTGATGTCGGCAAACCGGTAATTGGTGATTAACGCGTTGGTGTCAAGTTTGCCTTGTGCCATTAACTTCAGCGCCGCTTTCATGGCGTCCAGCTTTTCCGCCTCGTTGCGGACATGACTGTTGATCACGGTGAGCGCCTTGAAGTTCCAGGTTTTCATATCAATCTGGCGGATGCCGCCGCCGGACTGATGGTAACCGACCAGATTCAGGGTGCCGTGATGCCGCAGCAATTCGGTGCCCAGGTCGATTGCAGCCTGTACGCCGGTGGCTTCAATGGCCACATCAAATTCTCCCAGTTGCGCTAACAGTTCGGCGGGGGTCCTGTCCTTTGAATTGATGACAACGTCGGCGCCGAGGCTTCCGGCCTTCTCAAGCCGCCAGTCGAGCAGGTCGAAAACCACTGTTTCCGCAGCACCTTGCAGTTTAACCAGTTGCATACAGGTCAGCCCCATGTAGCCGGCGCCGATAATGGCGACGCGGTCACCCATTTTCACTCCGAAGCGGCGCGCGCCGGACATGCAGCAGGCAATCGGTTCGCCCAGGGCCATGCTTGACTCGATGCTGTCGGGAACTATGGCCAGCCTGTCCGGAGTGGTGACAAAGTATTCAGCGTAGTCGCCGCCAAGCGCGGTGACTTTATCCCCCGGTTTGAATCCGGTCACATTCCGGCCGGTTTCAGCGACGATGCCGGAACCTTCGTGACCCATGCGGATAAATTCCTGCCTGGATTCCGGGTTGTTCATGCGGGTGATGTACTGGAACACATCGCCTTCGCAGACACCGCAGCCGGATGATTTCACCAGTATCTGGTCCGGACCGTATTCCGGTATTTTTTCTTCGTTGATCTGAAACCCGGTGGCGGTAAGAACGGCTGCTTTCATATGATTTGCTCCTGTAATTGAATTAATAACAGTTGATTTTATTGCCTGTATATACTATAGTTAATCTAAAAGGTATATTCTCCCTTAAAACGATAAAAATACTATGCTTAATCAATCAAAAGAGTTACTTGACGCGGTTTTTGCCCCGATCCGGCTGGACGATGCCTTTCCGGTGGCGGCGCCGGATCACACCCTCCGTGCGGATGTGCCGATTGAGGCGCATGTGCATGACTGCCTTGAGATCGGCTGCTGCTACAGCGGATCTGGTATCTTCATTGTGGAAAACAAGATACGGACCTTCCGGGCCGGTGACGCCGTGGTCATCAATCATCGCGAACTCCATACGATGAAGGGGTCGCCCGGCAGCGTGACCGACTGGTATTTTGTCAATCTCGCTCCGGCTGCGCTGCTGGCCGGGTTTGTCCGGGAGGATGCGGCGGTATTGGAGACCGAACTGCTCAGTGGTCCCGATTTCAATAATGTCCTGGCGGCGGCGGAACATCCGGAGCTTTGCGGCATTATCCGCACCGTGATCGAAGAATTGCAGCAGCGCAAAGACGGATACTGTTCGCTGGTGCGGGCGCTGGTCTGGGCGATGATGGTGCGGCTGCACCGGATCCTGCCGTCGGAGAGGCGCGACTCCTTTGCTCCGGGTCCGGTTTCGCGGCGGAAGCTGGAAATGGTCACTCCGGCAATCAGGTTGATCACTCAGCGCTACCATGAAAATATCGGGATGGATATGCTGGCCAGGAAATGCGGCTACAGCGTGTCCAATTTCCGCAAGGTATTTCATGCCGCCACCGGATATTCTCCACAGGAATACATCAAACGGCTGCGGCTGGAGGCGGTAGCGGCAATGCTGCGCCACACCTCTGAAGATATCCTGTCCATTGCGCTGAAATCCGGTTATCCGACCTTGTCCAATTTCAACCGCCAGTTTCACGCCTACTTCGGCATCAGCCCCCGCGATTTCCGCCGGCAGCAGAAATCTTAGCCGCCAATTTCAAAGCACGGTAAATTATGCTATCTTTAGTCAGGCCCATAACAATAAGCGCCGACCCGCCGCAAACTGCCAGTGTATAAATGCCTTTAGCTCTGTCACTTAAGCATTGTGCCAGGCAGTTACAGCGCTTCGTTGAGATTACGATTGTCAAATTCTTTCTTCATACGGTAAAATAAGTGGTAATAATTCTTATTTCAGGTGTTTTAAATACTTAGGAGCCGTAAAGAAATAACCTTAACATCTTCGCGCTTCTCCCGAATGCCTTTGTGTTTGCCGGTTCGTTACATAGCTTCAGGTATGCGCCTCCCCAGCAAATCCCAAAATCACTTCGCGATATTTCGCGAGACTTGTCAAGTTTATTTCTTGACAGCTCCTTAATTTTGGAATTTTTATTTTTCCGTGTTTTTATTTGAGATAAAAAAACGGAAAAAGTGGCTTTATTGAGCCTATATTGGTAGTTTCAGTTGACAATTTTACTATATGTAGATGCACGACGCCTGGCAAAATATAAAAAATGGAGACTGAAAAATGGCGAAATTGAAGTATGATGAAAGCTTTCCGGCAAGAGCCGGGGAATACGCGGCAAAGGGAATGAACAACAGTCAAATCGCGGCCAACCTGAAAATCGGGTCGGAAACGTTTTACGCCTATCAGCGGCAGTTTCCTGAATTCGCTGAAGCAATCGCTCTCGGACGGCAAACGGTTGACGACGGCATGGAAACAGGAGTGCTGGACCTGGCAATGGGCAATTGCTTTGTCACCGCCGTCAGAAACAGTGACAGCGGACGCGAAATCAAAACCGTGCGGCAGCGGGCACCGGATCTGAAAGCCGTCATTTACTGGCTGGACCGGAACAAACAGTATGCCGATGAAAAACCCGCCGGGTTGCCAAATCCAAAACCTGTAAGCGGCAATGCCGCGACAAGTTTAAAGTATGATGATGAACTTTTTCCGGCGAGAGCAGAAATCTGCGCCAGTTCCGGCGATACTGATTCCCAAATCGCCAAACGGCTGGGCATCTCGCCGGCCTCATTCTATAATTATAAGAAACATTTTCCGGAATTCGCCGCCGCGCTGGACAGCGGCAGAAGGCAGTGTTACAGTCTTTTGCGGAGTCAGTTGCTGGCAATCGCGACGGGCGATTGTACCGTCAGGACTGAACTCTACCATGACGGCAGACTCCGCAAAACCACGGTGCGTCAGCTTCCGCCAAATCTGAAGGCAATCGTCTACTGGTTAGCTCAACGGGACTCCAGACTCTCCGGAACGGGCGGTTGCCCGGTTAGTTCTGCCGGCCGCAGCGGCGAAGACATTCCAGCTCAGGATGTCTCCAAACTCTCCGGATCGGACGGTTGTCCGGAATCATCTTCTGCTCAGGAGCTCTCCAAACTCTCCGGAATCTCCGCGACAGCGGACCTCCATGCTGTACATGTTGTCCATACAGTCCATACTGCCGGGATTGGCGGAAAAACCGACAATCTCCCGGCTCAGGAGCTCTCTAAACTCTC
>CAIPAT010000422.1 GCA_903863035.1 uncultured Lentisphaeria bacterium | reverse complement strand
CATTTACATCCTCGCGCTTCTCCCGAATGCCTTTGTGTTTGCCGGTTCGTTACATACCTTCAGGTATGCGCCTTACCGGCAATTCCCAAAATCTCTTCGGGATATTTCGCGAGACTTGTCAAGTTTATTTCTTGACAGCTCCTAAGCTTGCTACTGTACGAATCAAATCAAATAAAATATTATTTAATTTACTACATGAAAATATAAAAATTAGCAAATATATAGAAATATGTAAATATTTAATACGCATCCGAGATTTTAACGCACATTTTAGCAAGAAAAATTGCCGCAACCGTCACTGCAAGCATGGGCAACGCCATTCTGGACAGTGATGTGCAGAATGGTCAAGTGCCGATTACAGGATTATTTTTTCTCCGCGGGTTGATCACCCAGTCCGGAAATCATCACGATATTCATATTCGGATTGGACAGTCGTGCCTGAATGCTGATCAGTTTCTGATATTCTTCGGGACTCAGGATGCATGGCCGCAGATTCACCGTGCAGGAAATGAGTATCTTAGAGGTGGTGAGCATGGTGGATTTTACCGTAACAGTACCGCCGTCACCTGGACATGTCCACTTGATATCAGGCGGAAGCAGCCTTATGGACGCGTTGTTTTCAGGTAGATCAATGACATACTGCATGGAAAGTCTCATCGGTTCAGAACGGAAGTAAGGATTGATCCTGGTTGCCTCGCCGGCGGCGAAAATTCCTCTAAGCATATTGCCGGGCAGGTTGAAGTAGAATAAGCCGTTATCCCGTACCGCATAACGTTCGACGTCAACAGCAATAGACTGTCTGCCGGGGTAAGACTTGAAATCAGCGGTCAAATCTTTGGCAGGAACGGCGGACTGGGAAATGTCAGTTACGGCTCGCTGGAAATAACGGCTGCGCTGTTCCGGGGTAAATTCCGAAAACATTTGATTGGCGGATCCGAAGTTTCCGCCGAAGAACAAGTTGGAAATTTCAATTCCGGCATAGCCGTCGGCTTTGAGTTTGATCAGGCACACGGTTCTCAGATAATTCTGAAAATCCTTGCCGGTCTTTATAATGTCAATGCTGCCGTCGGCCAGATTCAGGCAATATTTGCCGTTATGCGGACTGGTTCCCAGCGAGGCATATTGGTTGGTGTCATTCAGGATGATGGAGCTTTTACCGTAATTAACACGTACCAGTACGTCTCCAAAGACTAACTGCGGATATTCTTCGATCTTCTCAAAAAGTCCAGGAAGGCCGGTGAATCCGGAAGCCAGTACCAGTTCCGCTTTAAGGCCGGCAGCCCGGAGCATGGCGCAAAGCAGTACGGCATGGTCCGCTCCATTGCCGTAACGGTCGGCGAGAACTTTGTCGGCCGGAGTAACGCATGAAGCCGGCAGGTCATCGAATCCGGGGCCGATTGGACGGATGTTTTCAGCAACAAAATTGCGGATTGCCAGGATTTTTTCAGTGTCGCTGCTGAGCTTTTCCGTTAATTTAAGAGCCATAGCCGCAGACTGTGACTGGTCAGCCGCTGCTTTTTCCAGTACTTCACTGGAGGCGACTCCGTAAGATTTCCAGTCTCCGGTCGAGATAAAGATCGATGGCACAAAACTCCATACCGGCGGCAGTGCCGGTTCCGATTTTATTGCCGGTGCATTTTCCACTTCCCAGGTCATCCTGACTTTGCCGTTACTGACATCTTTCGATTCTTTGACGCCTTCCGGCGCCGGAGAAATATTGACAGGCAATTTTCCGTCATAGGTTAAGACAACCTTTTTCCTGGCTATCGGATCGAAATTACGGAACAGTCCGATAATGCCGAAGAACGGGCGGTCCTTGTGTTCCCTTGTTATGGTATACTGGATTTCGCTTCCGGTTTGAACTCCCGGCAGACTGGCGACCAGTATTTTGCCGGCCGGGTAACGCGGGGCGGACCCGCTCCATGGTTCATCCATCAGATTCAACTCTTTGCTCTCAAGTTTTTTGATCGAGCCATCCGGACTTTTTATTATCGCATCAGTAATGGAGACTTTGTCCCAGGCCGGATTGTATGAAAGCTTCAGTTCTGAATTGTTCTTCATCCCTGCGTAAGTCAGAATCTTTTTGGTTACCTTTTCGGTGAAAGTCCATTCACTTTTGCTTTTCAAGTCAATCGTTACATCGTGATTCAAAAGAATTGCGTCAGCGCCTTCATAGGCCGGGTTCGCCATGTTTTTCTGTCCGTCAGTTGCTGCCGGGCGAAATACCGGCATTTTGCGTTTCTGGTATTCCATCTCTTTCAGCAGTTGTTTGAGCACATCATACTGCGGTGGTAGAAATTCCAGGGTACGTACCTGGAAAATGCTGCTGCCTTCAATTGCTGAGCCGGAAGAACTGATATTTCGTACCCATTTAATCTGCGGGGTGTCAACTGCCTGATATTTCGGCATCAGTTCGGGTACGAGTCCGGACGGCAGTTCAACTTTAAAGCTTTCCTGAATGCCGCAGGTGGAAAATACTTTCAGCGGGAACAACCGTTTTTTCAGTCCGGTGGAGCCCAGGACAAAATTTACGACGCCGAAACTGGAACCGAACCATGGGGGCGCGACCATAGTGTCATTTTTGCCTTGAATAAGGAAATCAGGCGCTTTGAATTTGATTGCCGCCTGTAGCGGCACCGCAACATTTGACATCAATTCAGGTGTGATTTTTAACGAGTTTATTTCAGCTCCGGAAATAGCGTTTTTCAGCCGGGATGCGAAAAATTCACGGATTTGTTCAGGTTTGGAATGTCCGAAGAAATCGCGATAAGCTCCATCGTTGATCCCCTTGAAATCCAGGATGGCAGTCCCTGTGAATTCCCCTTTAGCCGAGACTTTGCCGACGGTCTTTATGGTCAGCATGTTTTCTTCAGCCGGAGTTATCGGGGACGTTTTTAAGGTGTCGCCTTCAGGGCGCGCCACAATATAGCTCATATCGCACAGATACGACGGAAACAATTCAGACGTGGCCTCATCGGTGGAATCCATCAGGATATATTTGCCTTTTTCCAGCTCAACCGCACTGATTGCGTGGTTGAAATAGGTATTGGGCACTTCGATGTCTTTTTTCTGCCCGGAATAGAAAAGCACCGGGAAGGCATCGAATCCAGCCGCACGCAGCATTGCCACCAGCAGCGCAGCTTTGTCACGGCAGACCCCGTAGCGGTTTTCAAAGGTGATATTTACGTCATGCGGCTCATAGCCGGGAGCCACATTTTCCGGGGTGATGCCCATGTAGCGTATCTTTTTCGATACAAACTGAAAAACAGCCTCAATCTTTTCCTGTGGTGTTTTCAGGTCTTTAATAATTTCCTCTGTCGCCTTTTTCATCTCCGGAGTGATTTTGTCAAGGTGTTCCTTGCTGATTTTCCAGTACCATTTTGAAATATCCGACCAGTCGGCGACAGTGCTTACCAGCAGCCGCTGGCAGACCGTATAGTATGGAGGCATATTAGGCTCTTCAAAAATACGTGGAACATTTGTCGCAGTCCAACGGTAAATTATCCTGCCGTCAACTTCCTTCTGAGAGGCGGTGATGGTGTCTTTTACTTCATCTTTGATCATTTTTCGAGCCAGAGGACGTTCCGGCGGCGCACTGATTTCAATGTCGTAGCGCAGAAGCGGGTTTGTGGACTGGAGGACAAAATACTCGCTCCAGGTGTCTTTGATCCGGGTGCGGATGATTGTATCTCTGGTCATGAGATGAACAATATCGCCTATTTGCAGATCCGGTATTGTTACTTTAAGTATCTGGCTGTTAGGGTCGTAAATGTTCGAGCCCATCTGCGATGAATCAACCATGGATTTGGAATTAGCCGGGATGTCAATTACAGTCGTCCGCCCGTCCGGTTTGATGAGTTCCAGCTTCAGCACTTCAACCGTATTGTAATGTTTATGGAAGTATAAATCCAGCGTGTTACTTTCTCGTTTGCCTTTTTCGGTAAGAATTTTCTCGTAGACTTCTTCGACGGTGTAGCCGGTACCATCCGGTTCGTACCATGCTTTCTCATAATCATGAATCAGCACGACATCCGCATCCGGATAATCCTTAACTGATACTTTGGCCGCCGCTGCGATAGCTTGCGCACGGTCTATCAGTACAGGCACTTCGGCTGCCATTGTGGTAACAGTTAAAAATGAGAACACTGCGATTGACGCTAAAACAAAAAAACGGTGCATGAACGACCTCCATTCAGGTTGCTTTTCAATTATAGACATAACATAGTGGCCGGATGTTCAAATGGAAATCTATTTAATTGTAATTTTCATAAAAACAGATGCCGATTAATGAGTCTTAAAAGTATCCTTAATATTATCTTTAGATTTTCAAGACTATTTCATTTGAAAAAATGATTAAAAGCATTAAATTCAATATCTTATTATAACTGAAATATAACTTTATTTAAGGAGTTTTTTATGGCTCAGCAATACAACAAGGTCGAAAAAAGAATACGCCGCAGAGCGTATCTGGATAGATTGAAAGCAAAAGTAAGAGTCAAAATCAAAGCTGCCGCTAAGAAGAAATAAGCGGCTGTATCTGCTTTTTGACAATAAAAAACGCCCGGAATTAAATGCCGGGCGTTTTTTTTTACAGATTTACGAATTTATTTATACTCTACACTGCTGAAAATTTAAGAATAGACGAACAGTATTTCTGCTATTATTACTTTTATTTTGCAGGCGCAGCAGGGACAGGCGGTGATGCCGGTGCAGGAATATCTGCTTTAGTGGCGGTATTCGCAGAATCGTTCTTATTCGTTGCCGATGTAACCGGTGTTGCCGGTGTTGCCGGTGTTGCCGGTGTCGCGGTATCCGCCTTATTTTCAGCTGCCGCGTCTTTCTTATCTGTTGCCGGGATATTCTTATAATATTTCAGGAACCATGCTCTGACGATCCGGTTGTAAGTGTTAGAATAAATCTGGCTGTCTTTATTTTTACCGATTTCACCGTATCCGCCGTCAAAGTCTTTTTGTAACTGATTCCAGCCGGACGTTTCGTTTGAGCTGTCTGACCAAACACTCATATAATCCTGGGAGCGTTCAGATTCGCTGCCTGCGGCGACAATCTGATAGGCATAAATCAGGATAGCATCAGCGCCTTCCTCTTTGGCTTTCTTAATCAGCGCGGCATAAATATCTTCCTGCGAGTATTTGTTATAGTCCCCGGCTACGCGACATTTGCCAATGGTGGTATAGTCAAACGGGATTTTTTCTTTATTCTCGTAAATTTTGACATCAGTGGTCGGAGGATAATTTTTGCCTTGATATTCTACACTCATGCATCCGGTTAAAAACAACAACGCCATGCCTGCTATTAAAAATCTCTGCATTATTTATTTCCCTGTTAAATGTTAATCTTCGGAATAAAACCGAATCTGTCAATCTGTAGTGACTTAAAATTAATTCAGGGATGCTGATTTTCAAGAGTGCTATTATAGCGGAATACTATTAAATGTTGTTTTCTTTTCCTTTTTTTTGATTTTTTTGGGTGGTTTGCCGAGTTATGTGCTTGATTTGCGGTTACGGCTGATTATTATTATACAATAATAAAACCGCGGAGGTTCTAAAATGAAGCTGTCTGTTTTCTGTTTAATGGCCTTTTATATGATTTCAATGGTTTCCGCTCGTGATATCACCACGCTGGACGGGGCCGCATATAAAAATGTTACTATTACCGATTCTTCGCCTGTAGGAATTACCATAATGTATGATAAGCCGAATGGTGCGACCGTGATCAGGGGTCTGGACTTCAGAGATCTGCCGGAAGATGTCCGGAAAGAATTCGGTTATACTGAAGTCAAGGCTAAAGAATTTGAAAAACACGCTCGGGAATACCAGAATATGCTCTACAGGGACGCTTTGAAAAAAGCTGCCGCCAATGCCGCGGTGGAACAACGGGACGAGGAGCTTTCAAAGCAGATCGACCATGTGCAGGCATTCCTTTCCAGCAAACGCAAATATGTCGAGTTTACCGGAATCAGACCGCACAAGGACGGCATGATCGGTTATGCTACAGCGGCAGACAGGACATTGCTGTACGGTGATTACGGTGATATATTCGTAAGAGGCTTGGGCGGTTCTCAAGGAACCTACTGGTCCGGCTATATTTATCCGACAGATGAGAAGATAGCTACCACTGACGGCACTTATTCTGTCTACAACAGTTCATTGGCACAAGCTACTGCTGACGCAATGCTGGCTATAGGGCAACAGTCTAACTAAATAGTGAGTCAGCATTGGGTGGTGGCGTCAATTTGATGGTTCCTGATATTGTGAATTGTACTTGATTCAGCTCATGCTGAATTATTATAATACCTTAATAGAATAACCAGAGGGGGTTCTGAAATGAAGCTGTCTGTTTGCTGTTTAGTTGCCTTTTGCATGATTTCAATGGTTTCGGCACGGGATATTACCACTCTGGACGGAGCCGCATACAAGAATATTATTATTACCAATTCTTCGCCTGTAGGAATTACCATATATTATGAAAAACCTGACGGCACCCCTGTAGTCAAAGGCCTGGACTTCAGAGATCTGCCGCAAGATATTCGTAAAGAATTCGGTTACACTGAAATAAGGGCTGCGGAATTTGAAAAACATGCTCTGGAATACCAGAATATGTTCTACAAGGAAGCTTTGAAGAAAGCCGCTGCAAATGCCGCGATGGAAGCTAGAAATGAGGAGCTTTCAAAGCAGATTGACCATATTCAGGCATTCCTTTTCAGCAAGCGCAAATATGTCCGGTTTACTGCAATCAGGCCGCACAATAACGGTGCGATCGGTTATGCTGAGGCGGCGGACAGGACATTGCTGTACGGTGAATATGGCAGCATCTTCGTGAAAGGCTTAAACGGTACTCAGGGAACTCACTGGTCCGGCTATATCTATCCAACCGACGAGACCGTAACCACCTCTAACGGTTCTTTTGCTGTCTACAATAGTTCATTGGCGCAAGCTACCGCTGAAGCAATGAAAGCGCTGGGGCAATAATTCTTTTGAGAACCGCTATGGCGGTTCTTGTTGTCTGCAATGTTGCTCCTGCCGGTTTTTTCTGCTGCCCTTGTTGAAGTTTAATGCTGCCGCGATACGGAAGATTTCCAATAATAGATTGATTCTGTTTGAATTCAAATTATATTAGCAGTTCAAGATAAAAGCTTACGGAAATCAAGGCTGAAGCATGGAAAACAGTAGCGACAATTTTAAACTACAGGCTGCGCGGCTCCTATGGTGTATCTTGATCTGGGCTGTTCTGGCCTCCTGCTGGTTCTTTTACTATTCGGTGTTTGCCCGTCAGAAATATATTGAACTAGGTAATAAGATTGCGGTCCGGCAAGGCACATATTATGCCGGACGCGGCAGGATACTTGATAAAAATGACCGGGTGCTGGCATGGTCTGAAAAATACTTTGACCTTTATCTGATGAGTTCGGAAGACGACCCGAATATCAGGAGTATGGTGGTATGCAAGGTCGCGGAGATTTTTCCGGACGCTGCGCTTCACCGGGTGAAAGATTCTGATTTTCTGCTGAAACGCGAAATTTCCCCTGAAAAAATACTGGCGCTGGAGCCATTGCTGACTAAATTTCCTGACCTGAAAATATTCCCTAGAACCGAGCGGAGAGTCGTGGATTATGCGGAAGTGAGAAATTATATCGGGCGGGTTGAATTTAAAGAAGGCAATCAGCTCGGAGTAAGCGGCATTGAAAAAGATTATGACAACATTCTGGCAGGTACTTGCGGCATTTATGAAGTAATGCTGGACCGGCATAAAAACTGGGTGCAGGGGACCTGGCTGCTTAAGCGTAAAGCAGTTCCAGGCAATGATGTTAAACTCGATGTCAGCCTCGAAGAAATTAAAAATAATTAAGATAAATTTGGAGCAAAATGAAAATACTGGATAAATACTTTGCCGCCGTTCCCGGAGAATCATCGGTGTTCCCGATGGCAATGCTGATCCAGGGCCTTCTGTTCCTGCTGGGGCTGTGGGGATGCCTGGCAATTTATAATGCTACGATGTATGCTGTTTCGCCTTTCTATTTTGTCGGCAGGCAACTGCTGTGGCTGGTATTCGGTATGGGCGTGATGATGCTTTGCGCACGCGTTCCGTTTTCTGTCTACAAGGATAATGTTGAGCTTTTGACTGTGCTGTTTTACATCCCATTGCTGGCGGTGCTGATTTTCGGTGTGAGAATCAACGGCATGAAAGGCTGGTTTATGGTGGGCAACATCTTTATCCAGCCGTCGGAACTGGCTAAATGTTTTTTTATTCTGTCGCTGTGCCATTTCGGAGCCAAATTCCGGCCTGGAATGCAGCGGTTTGCGGGGATGGGGCTGATAACTCTGCTCTGGGTGCTGCCGATTGCCCTGCAGCCGGATTTCGGCACGGCACTGGTATATATCGCCGGATTCGTTATCGTGTACTGGCTGATGAACGGTTCCATCTGGCATCTGCTGCTGGTCCCTGCAACATTGTTTTCCGCTGCCGGCTGGATTATAAATTTCAACCCTTACTTATTTAACCGTATTCTCGGTTATCTGAATCCTGAGCTTGACCCGCTGGGGTTCGGCTGGCATATCCGCCAGTTTCAATTTACTCTGGCGCGCGGCGGACTGTGGGGGATGAAATGGGGTAAGGCGTTATGGGCGAATTCCTATTTGCCTCTTGCCCACAGTGACTCGGTATTCGCTTCGCTGGCGGAATCGCTGGGGTTCATCGGGACTTTTCCCGTGATGGTGGTGATGGGCATCCTTGTTTTGGCAGTATTCAAACTATCACTCAAGGCGGAAACGGAATTCCGCAAGGTCTTCGTGCTGAGCATCGGATTAGTTTTCGCCGTACAGGCGCTGATTCATATCAGCGTCAATGTCACACTGATGCCGGCTACGGGCATCACCCTGCCGGTGTTAAGTTATGGCGGAAGTTCGCTGCTGTCCACATTGATCGCATTCGGAATTATGCTTAGCGCAGCCGGGCGGCATGAAACTATCTCATCCAGTAAAATCAATTATAATCAGGAATAAGAATTCAGGAGAATGGTTATGGAAATCATGGAATTTGAAATTATTGACTGCCATATTCATCCTTTTTTAAGTCAGGAAACCAATACTGCATGGTTTTCGGGAACTGAAACTCCCGATATTTTCGTCAAAGAAATGAAACGTGCCGGAATCGCGAAGTGCTGCGGTTCGGTCATAAAAAGATTGACCAGCCCGTCATTCGACCAGATCAAGGCGCTCAACCGCGAGGCGCTGGAATTCAGAAAACGGTATCCGGATTTCTTCATTCCGGGAATCCATGTTCTTCCGTCATGCCCCGAAGAATCATGCCGGGAGATTGAAGAGCTATACCACCGGGAGAATGTCCGGTGGGTCGGCGAACTTGTCGGTTATTTCATGGACTATAAAACATATCTTGGAGATGGTATGTTTAAAATTTACGACCTGATTCAGGAGCTTGGAATACCGGTAAATATCCATCCATCCGCATTCGATGAAATTGGCATCATCTGCAAGAAATTTCCGAAGCTGAAAGTCGTGATTGCCCATCCCTGCGACGGACAGGAAATGAGAGAGCGGTTCGAGTTCATCAAAACCCATCCCAACGCCTATCTTGATCTTTCCGGAACCGGACTTTTCCGCTGGGGTATGCTGCGTTACGGCATTGATGTGGCCGGCAGGGACAAAATCCTTTTCGGTTCGGATTTCCCGATATGCAATCCGTTCATGAATCTTCAGGCGGTGTTGTTCGAACATCTGACCGAACCAGAACTAGAAGCCGTGCTTGCCGGCAACTTCAAACGCCTGACCGGAATGGCGGAATGATGCAAGTGAATTTGGAATTAAATTTCCTGGAATCAGCTTGAAGACCTTGGATCAGGCAGTTATTTTACTCTTTCATGAATTCGTCGCAGATACTCCTTGTTTGCTGATAAAATAAATGTGTCGCGAGTCCGTCAACTTTAATTTTTTTTATTTCTGTGGAATAGCTGTGAATTTATTTTGCAAAAAACTCAAACGTCTGCCGGATTATTTTGTTGTTGGCTTACTCGGCATGATTGTCGGCATTGCAATATTTCAAGTTGTTGGAAAATGCTTTAGTACAAATATGGTGTTTTTAAAGGTCGTTGCCGATGAAACCCCTTTATTCTCGCGATATTATCCATTGGTTATCGTACCGCTGGTTTTAATCTTCACGGCATTAATTGTTAAATTGCCGCGAATGTTTGCAGTCGCATTGCTGCCATGGATATGTTACATTCCATTTCTATTTTTTGACTTGAATATTTTTTCCATAATCGTGTTTATTTTACTGAGCGGGATCACGGTTTGCCGCACAGCATTGCTTCTGCCAGTTTCATTGTTTGCGGCGAAAATAGCAATTCCAGGCAAATACAGGCTATGGCTTTTATTGACGGTGCTATTTACTGCCGGTTTTACCGCCTGCGGGGTTTACATGGCACATGTCGCGCTGAAAGTGCAATTCCTGTGCTTTGGCGACTGGGGGATTTTTACTGAAGTCGCCGCCAATACACTTGACGGCAATTTTCTCCTGTCCAACTGGCACGGAGGCATTAATTTCTTTTCCCATCACTTCATGCCCGGATTTTTTGTACTGTTTACTCCGCTCATATGGCTGTTTCGTTCGCCATACACCACTGTCGTGTTCGGTGCGCTTACACTTTGGGGAAGCGCGATGCTGATTTACTATTTTGCCAGAACGAGGCAACTCAGTCCGCCATACGCATTTTGTCTGGCAATGACGTATTTGCTCTATCCTTCGCTGTCGAATTTGAATATTTCGATCTTTTACGGATTCCATGTCATTTATCTGTTTATTCCGGTGTTTATTTTGTTCTATGTCTTTTACGAACGTGAAAGATATATGATTGCATTCCTGATATTTCTTTATTCTCTGACGGTTCAGGAGACTGTCGGCGTATTCTGGGTTGGCTGGGGCGTGGTGCAGTTTCTATCCGGCAGAAAGAAAGACGGCATTATCTATGCTGTCATCGGCGCGGTATTTTTTATCATCTGTATTAAGTTAATTATTCCCGCCTGCGGGGTGACCCAATATATTTACGTTCAGGAGCGCTACTGCCATTTGGGTTCCGGAATCCTGGAAATCATGTTTTCCCCGATCATAAAGCCGTATGCATTCTGGGGCAGTCTTTTTACCGTGAAAAATCTAGCGGTCATGCTGCTGCTGCTGGCCCCTTCGTTTATGGTAGCGTTCAATCGCCCGCTGCTGCTGTTGTGCAGCATGCCGCAGTTATTGTTTGTTTTCATTCAGAATAACCAGGAAGTTATAAATCTGTGCTTGCAGTATCAATCTGAAACCGTGGCAATGATTGCCGTTACCTGTGTTCTGGGACTTGTCGCGGTGCTGAGAAATGAAAAGCTTACTTCATGGACTAAAATTCTCATGTTGGGATTGTTAAGAAAAGATATGATCCATGATAGAAAAAATATTGCAAGTGCGATGATCGCGGGATTGATAGTGTCCTCCCTGCTGGCTAATTATTTTTACTCTTTGAGTTATTATGGTTGTCATTCTTTCAAGCCTGTTGCTCAAAGGCCGGACTGTACTCCGGTAATGGATGAGATTAAAAAAATTGTGCCGCCGGATATTGCTGTGGCCGCATCTGAAAGAGTTGCCGCCCACTTTATGATCAGGAATCAGGTGTTTCCGGTAAGCTTTGATAAAGAATATCGGATATATGATTTGAGCGACTGCCTGGACGGATCGTCGCTATTTCATAATGCGATGCTGGATAACAAAGACTATGGTCTGATTTGGTTCAAATTATATAAAAATCATCAGTTCTTTGTATTTAAAAAAGATGCAAAAAACAAATATCCGAAGCCGGTTAATCCGATTTCTCCACAAGACTGGGAAGTATCCGGCCAAACTATGGTCATGCCGGAGCTGAACGATGATTTTCAGGTTAAAGCCAAACTGGATAAAAGTCAGGAAGGACGGCTGTATCTGGTCTGTACGGTAAAACTTAAAAGAAAAATTAATTATGAATGCGAGATAAATGCGCATGCATCCTTTAATAATAAAAATTATTATTGGCTGATTCCATTCGGATATGGCTATTATCCGGCATCGAAAACGCTGCCGGGAGAAGTGTTCAAAGTGATGCTGCCGCTGCCTGTCGATTGGACCGGAATCTCTTCCGCCGACATCAAAATCCAGGAAAAGAGATAAGGCGCTTTATATGGTAATTATTTATTTTGCCGCTGCCCCGGTCGTTTTCAATTGCTTTAAACGGTTAGAAAAAGTCGGTAATGTACCAGCAAAGCCTTAGTGCGGCAATCAGTGCTAATATCTGGATCATTATTTCGAACCATTTCTGGGGTATTTTGTGCAGGATCAGGATGCCGATGCCGGCACCCAGTGCCAGAATCGGGATCATGGCCAGGTCGGCGCGCACTGCCGACATCGTGATGCGTCCGTCTAGGGCGAAGAGAGGGATTTTCAGCCAGTTCAATATCAGGAAATACCAGGCTCCAGTGCCGATATATTCATTTTTGGGCAGTTGCATTGCCAGCAGATAAATCGCCATGACCGGACCGGCGGCATTGGAAATCTGCGTGGTCAATCCGGCGGTAAAGCCCATTACGGCGGCGAACAGCCATTGATGCGGCATCCCGGCAGTGTCAGCAGGATGGCGTGAACGCCGGAAATTTATCGCCAGCATCGCCAGAATGATAAAACCGATGACCGGTCGCAGTTGTTCGTCATTGATATAGCGGAGGACGATGGAACCGACGCCGATGCCGGCCAGCGCCCACGGCAGCAGTCTTAGCACCAGTTTCCAGCGGGCGTGGCGCCGGTAATATGCGACCGCGAAAATATCCGCTGCGCCAAGCATCAGCAGCAATAAGCCGGTTGAGGCTTTGGCGGGAAAGGACATTGCCATCATTGAGACTACCAGTATGCCCAGGCCGGGTACTCCGGTTTTGCTGATGCCGACCATAAACGCGCATACGCACAACATCCACATCTGATAACTGCTGAAGCCGGTTAAAAAATATTCCTGCATTTGATGGTCCGATATTATTATTGTATAAGCAAAACAATAAATATTGTCCGGAATGCATGCTTTTTCCAGCAGGAAGGCACTTTTTTTCAAAGATTCAGATTTTTGTACCCCGGGATGAGAATGTGATTTTGCGTTTTGAGGAAAATGTGCTAACATTAACAATCTTGCATATATTATGAGGAAGAACGAATGTTAAGATTTATAAAATCAAGCCTGCTTATATTATTGATATTGGCGGTGAATGCGGTTAATTCCGGCGTTTTCGAGGATGTGCAGCGGGCCGCTAAAAAAGGTGATCCGAAAGCGCAATACAATCTTGGAGCAATGTATCATAGCGGAAGCGGTGTAGCGCAGGATTATGCTAAAGCCCTTGAATATTATCAGAAGTCGGCCCAGCAAGGCTATGCCGAAGCACAATATAAGATGGGGGCCATATATTTCAGCGGCGAGGATGTAACCCAGAACTACAGGAAAGCATTTGAATTATTCCAGAAAGCCGCGAAGCAGGAACATACCGGCGCACAGTACAAGCTGGGTTTGATGTATTATCGCGGCAACGGGATACCCCAGAGCTGTGAAAAAGCGGCGGAACACTATAAACAGGCGGCTGCACATGGACATGCCGAGGCGTTATTTGAGCTTGGTATGATGTATTATGACGGCAATGGTGTCGTTCAAAATGCCGCCATGGCCGTGGAATGTTTCAAGCAGGCAGCGGAAAAGGGATTTACAGAGGCGCAGCTGAAACTGGCAGCCATGCACTATTACGGTGATTTTTTTCCGCGAAGTCAGGTTATGGCAGTCCAATACTACGAGCAGGCCGCCGCCGCGGGCAATTTGGATGCGCAGCTAACCGCCGGCAACATGTATTTATACGGTGACGGCATCAAGTATGATTACGCCAAAGCATTCAAGTTATTCAAACAGGCTGCTGATAAAGGCTCCCCTGAGGCACAATGCGCTATGGGATTTATGTTTTATAACGGTTATGGCGTAACCAGAAACTATGAGCAGGCCGCGGAATACTTCAAGCAGGCTGCGGAAAAAGGGCTGGCGGAAGCCAAATATGACCTGGGAATCATGTGTTTGAATGGTTTTGGTGTCTCCCGAAATATTGAAAAAGCGGTGGAGTATTACCAGCAGGCTGCGGAAAAAGGTTTGGTTGAAGCGCAGTTTGAACTGGGGTGTATGAGTTTCAACGGTGAGGGCATCGCCAGGGATAAAACCGATGCGGCGCAATGGTTTCAGATGGCGGCCAGAAGAGGGCATCCCGGAGCGCTTTTCCAGCTGGGGATCATGTCGTTCAAAGGCGATGGCGTCGCTCAGGACTTTGTCAAAGCCGTGGAATATTTTCAACACGCGGCGAAAAACGGCAACAATGACGCGCTGTTCGTCCTGGGCTGTATGTATTATAGAGGCGAAGGCGTTGTTCAAGACAATGCTAAAGCCATCGAATATTTGAAGCAGGCGGATAAAAAAGGCCATCTGCGGGCGCAATTGAAACTCGCGATTGTTTCTGGAAAAACTATAGAATCACCTAAAAATGACGACAAATTGTTGGAATATTTACGTGACGCCGCCGGCGATGGGAATACGTTCGTACTGCCGTTGCTGAGTGTCATGGTCGTCATGAAACAAGGGATTATTCAAAACTACCCCAAGTCTGTTGAATTGTTCAATCAAGCCGCCGCCACCGGTGATACCCGGTCGCAGCTGACGCTGGGAATAATGTATTACCGTGGTTGCGGCGTAACTCAAAATTACGCAAAAGCGCTGACTCTATTGCAGCCGGCCGCGGCCAAAGGCTTTGCCATAGCTCAATACCTGCTGGGTAATATCTACGCCAACGGCGAGGGAGTGAACCGGGATTATGCCAGGGCGCTGGAATATTATCAGAAAGCCGCCGAACAGGGCAATGCGGCCGCCCGCTGTAAAGCAGGAGAATTATATTATAACGGACTGGGCGTGAGCCAGAATAAAGGTAAAGCGGTTGAATGGTTTAAGCGTGCCGCGTTGCAAGGTGACGCTCAGGCTCAATATCTGCTCGGAACATTATATGCCAATGGTGACGGCGTGGATAAAGATCAGGCCAGGGCATTTGAATATTACCAGCAGGCCGCGCAATCAGGAGTGATTCCGGCGCAGAAGACGCTGGCCATGATATACTATAACGGCAGTGGCACCGCCAGAGATTATGCCAAAGCTTCGATATATTTGCAGCTGGCCGCCAATCAGGGCGATGCCGCCGCACAGGAATTGCTGGGCAATATTTATTACAGCGGCGAAGGTGTTCCCAGAGATTGCGCCAGAGCTGCGGAATATTTCCGGCAGGCTGCAACGCAAGGGCAGATTAAAGCGTTGTGCTCAATTGGCAGAATGTACCTGAAGGGTGAGGGCGTTAATAAGGATTTTGCCCAGGCAATTAAATGTTTTCAGCAGGCCGCGCAAAAAGGCGATGTCGAAGCGCTGTGTTGTATCGGTAAAATGTATCAGAATGGCGAAGGCGTGACCAGGGACTATGGTAAATCGGCGGAATATTTTTTACAGGCGGCCGGAAAAGGTTCCTGTGAAGCGCTGACGCTGCTTGGCGGCATGAATGAGATGGGCCGTGGTATTCCCCGAGATTTTGCTAAAGCCGTGGATTTTTATCAGCGCGCTGTTGCCAAAGGCGATGCCGGGGCGTTGTTTGCTCTCGGACGGATGTATTTTAACGGCAACGGCGTATCCAGGGATTATTCCAAAGCCATGGAGTTATACCAGGAAGCCGCCGACAAAGGCCATCCGGTTGCGCAGTTCACCATCGGCAGTTTATATGATAAAGGCGACGGGGTGAACCGCAATTTCACCAAAGCTGCGGAATGGTATCAGAAAGCCGCTGATAAAGGATTGATAGAGGCACAGTTTGCGCTTGGGGTTTTGTATTCCTACGGCGACGGCGTGCCAAAGAATCCGGCTAAGGCCGTAGAGTATTTCCTTAAAGCCGCAGGGCAGGGGTATGATGTTGCCCAGAACAATCTTGGAGTCATGTATTCCAACGGAGACGGCGTCAAGAAAGACAGCGTAAAAGCTGTTGCATGGTATCAGCAGGCCGCCGATCAGGGCAATGTCCGGGCGCAATATAACCTGGGATATATGTATGAAAACGGTGAGGGAGTTGCCAGGGACTATGCCAGAGCCATGTTCTGGTATCGCAAAGCCGCTGACTCCGGAGATACTCTGGCACTGAACAGTCTGGGCGCAATGTATGAAAACGGACTCGGAACAGAAAGAAATAAAGCCAGAGCCATTGAATGCTACCGGCTGTCCTCCGATCAGGGCAACGAAGACGCCAGAGAAGCCATGCGCAGACTTCTCCAACGGTAAAGTACGGAATTGGAAATATCGTTTAATTGTTTTAATCCTGATATTCTGAATAAAATTACGGAGATATTTACCCATTTTAATTTGCTGACGTATTTTCCTTAATATTAGAATGTTGTGAGATTTATGAATGCGGGTGATGTATAATTTAAAAAGTATGCTATATTATCCGGTTTGTAGAATAAAAAAACAATTTTACGTGAGAGATTTGAAGGAAATTATGCAGGACATCAGAAACGTAGCAATCATCGCCCACGTCGACCATGGCAAGACAACGCTGGTAGATGAAATAATAAAGCAGTCCAAACTGTTCCGTGCGAACCAGGAATTTCATGAGTGTTTTCTCGACAGCAACGACCTGGAACGTGAACGCGGGATCACCATTCTCGCGAAAAATATCAGTGTTATTTATAAGGATATCAAGATCAATGTTATTGATACCCCCGGCCACAGCGATTTCGGCGGCCAGGTGGAACGCGTATTGAAACTCGCTGACGGCGTGCTGCTGCTGGTTGACGCTGCGGAAGGCCCGATGCCGCAGACCCGTTTCGTGCTGGATAAAGCGCTGCAATTGAATTTGAAACCGATTGTCATTATCAACAAGATTGATAAGCCGGATGCCCGCCCGAAAGAAGTTCATGACAAAGTTTTCGATCTTTTTTGCGAACTTGACGCTACTGAAGAGCAGTTGGATTTTCCGGTATTATACGCCAGCGGCAGGTCCGGTTGGGTGGCCTATTCCCTGAGCGATCCCCGCGATTCGATGATTCCGCTGATGGATGCGATTGTTAAATACATTCCAGGCCCAAAGATGATTGACGGCCCGGTTCAGATGCAGGTGGCGACCCTCGATTATTCCGATTATGTCGGACGTATCGGCATCGGGCGCGTTTATCGCGGCACTTTGTCTTTAGGCAAGTCGCTGACCATTATCAAACGCGACGGCACCTCTAAGCCGGCGCTCATCAAACAGATGTTTGTATTCGACGGGCTCACCCGCCGTGATACCGATACTGTGACCTGCGGCGACCTTTGCGGTATTTCCGGCATTACAGATATTGATATCAGCGATACCATTGCCGACTCGGAAAATCCGGAAGCTCTGCCCAATATCAGCATTGACGAGCCGACCGTATCCATGGTCTTCAGAGTAAATGATTCTCCGTTCTACGGACGTGAAGGTAAATTTGTCAGCAGCCGTCATCTCCGTGACCGGTTGTTTAAAGAAACTGAACGCGACGTTGCGCTGCGGGTGGAACCGTTCGGTAATGATGCATTCAAGGTCAGCGGCCGGGGGCTGCTCCATCTCTCCATTCTGGTTGAGACAATGCGTCGCGAAGGTTACGAAATGTCAGTATCCCGCCCGCACGTGATTTTCAAAACGATTGACGCCGTAAAATGCGAACCGCTGGAAATATTGACGATTGACGTGCCGGACGAATCTGCCGGAAAACTGATTGAACTTGCCGGTATCCGCAAAGGCGAAATGATCCACATGGAATCCCGCGGTGTCCGTCAGTTGATTGAATTTCATATTCCGACCCGCGGTTTGATCGGGTTCCGCAGTCGTGCGCTCACAGCCAGTGCCGGCGAAGCCATCGTATCCCACAGGTTCATTGAATATACTCCGTACAAAGGAGATATTCCGCGTCGTAATAACGGCACGATGGTCAGTATGGCCCAGGGCAAAGCCGTGCCGTTCGCGATTGACGGTCTTCAGCTTCGCGGTACGTTCTTTATTGAACCCGGCGAAGATACTTACGAAGGCATGATTGTCGGCGAGCACTGCAAAGACGGCGACCTGGTTGTCAACGTTCAGAAAGCCAAGCAGCTTACCAATATGCGTGCCGCCGGCTCCGACCGCAATATGAAAATCGCGCCGGCAAGGATTCTTAGTCTGGAACAGGCTCTTGAATATATCGAAGAAGACGAACTGGTCGAAGTCACCCCGAAGAATATTCGTCTGCGTAAAGTATTTTTGAGTGAACTGGAACGCAAACGCAGCAAAAGCAGCAAGTTCCAGGAAATGAACGATTGATGATCGGAGTTTTTTTGAGGCCGGGTAATCCGGCCTTTTTTGCTTTAATGCGCATGCTGTAATTTCTGTGCATTAAAATTATTTAAACTTTAATCCGCAATGAATTTGCCAAAGATGTATTTTGAGGTAAATTGTAGACTTAAAGATTTCTTTTAAATATTCTGTGAAATACTCGAAGTTTTAACTTTTAATGCGGCTGTGGCTGTTTGAGGTTTCTATGGCGGAAATATTGCAGGTTCAATGTTACAAATGTCAGACCGTCTATGAAGTGCCGGTTGAAATGTCCGGGCAGCTTGTAGAGTGCGCTATTTGTGCTTCTATTTTTGCGGTTCCCGCCCCGATTCCGGGCCGTGAGGCTGAAATTCACGCTACGTTCCCTTATGTTCAGTTCGATGAGCCACAGGTGGAAGAGCAACCGGCTGCTGAACAGGAATATATCCAGGAATCGCCTGCGGGAAGTTATGAAGAAGCTTCAGCTGAAGCGGTACAGGCCGAGCATAATCCGGCGCTGGAAACTGCCGCGGAAAAAGTCCAGGCAGCTCCGGCCGTGACCAATACTGTAAAGCTTTCCCGCTCTAATATTGGAATGATGCCCAAGATCGACGATGCTTTCGGCTTCGGCACGGTTGATAATATAGTTCCGAAATACACAAATCCGCTGGAAACTGCGACGGCCAAACCGGGACGTTCCACCCAGACTAACAAGCCCAAACAGACTAAGCCTGCCCCGGCTCCTCAACCTGTGCGCAAGTGGTGGCAGTTCTGGCGCTGGTTCAGCAAAAAGTAATTTCCGATTTTCAATATTTTCGCGATTCGCCGACGGTTCAGTCTTACGCAGGCTTGAACAGGATTCGGCTATTTTAATGTATTGTTCAACTGCGGAATACAGGTTCAATATCGGGAGTATATATAATGTCAGAAAGCACATCGCTGGACAGCATCCGCAATATCGGAATAATTGCCCACATTGACGCGGGCAAGACCACCCTTTCTGAAAGATTTCTTTACTACTCAGGCAAGACTTACCGTATCGGCGACATTGACAGCGGCACTACCGTGCTGGATTATCTCGAAGAAGAACGCAATCGCGGGATTACGATTGTCGCCGCCGCCGCTTCGTTCAACTGGAAATCGCCCGAAGCTTCCGGTTTGATTCATTTGATTGACACTCCGGGACATATAGACTTTACCGCCGAAGTGGAACGCTCGGTTCGGGTTATTGACGGCGCGGTTGTCATTTTCAGCGGTGTGGAAGGCGTCGAGGCGCAGAGCGAAAAAGTCTGGCGGCAATCTGAACATTATCATGTTCCAGGAATCGCTTTCATTAATAAGCTTGACCGGCTTGGCGCGTCATTCAGCAGGACATTCGATGAGATCACAACCAAATTTCCGGCGGTTAAGGCCGCGGCGTTTCAACTGCCGGTCGGCGATGAATCAACGTTTTCCGGCGTAATTGATTTGCTCCGCATGAAAGCGTTGCGTTTCACCGGGGACGATGGCGCAATTGTCACGGAAGAGGATATCCCCGGTTCAATGGTTGCGGAATGTGAAGCCGCCAGAGAAAAACTGATAGCTACGGTGGCCGAACTGTCTGATACCATCGCCGAATATTATCTTGAAGAAAAGGCGATTCCGGATGATTTACTTCGCCGGGAAATCCGCAAGCAGGTCATTGCCGGAAAACTGTGTCCGGTGTTCGCCGGTTCGGCTAAACGCAATATTGGTGTACAACCGGTGCTGGACGCGATTATTGATTATCTGCCCAGCCCCGAAGACCGCCGTTTCTGCATGGCAAACTGCCTGAAAACCGGCAAGCCGGAAAAAGTTGACTTTCACGATCATCATTTCTGCGGACTTGTGTTCAAAGTCGTTGCCGGCGGCAGCGCCGACCTGCTGTATCTTAGAAGTTATGCAGGGCATCTGGCGGTCAATGATATGGTGTTGAACAGCCGCACCGGCGAAAAGGTCAGAATAAAAAGGATTCTGCGTTTATATTCCAAAAATGTCGAACCCGCAGAGAAGATCGGGCCGGGGGATATTGTCGGGATCATCGGTCCGCAGAATACCGGTACCGGGGATACTTTGTGCAGTCCGTCCAGACCGCTTGCCTTGGAGAAAATTGATTTTCCGGAACCGGTGATTTCCATTGCGATCGAACCCAGATCCAGTAAGGACAAGGACCGTCTGCATGACTGCCTTAAACTGCTTTGCCGTGAAGATCCCACGCTGGAGATGAAGCGGCATGAAAATACCGGTCAGCTTATTCTTTCCGGCATGGGCGAACTGCATCTGGAGATCAACACCAATCGCATCGCCAGGGAGTTTCATATTGACGCGCGTTTCGGCAAACCACGTGTGGCTTTCCGCGAAACCTTGAAGCACGCCTGCACCGTTACCGGAATTTTTGACCGGACGCTGGGAGATACTGAATATTATACCGAAGCGGATATTCACCTGGAACCCGTACACTGCGAACAGGGAATTATTGTCGAAACCGACATTCGCGGCAAAAATAATCTTCCATCAAGCTGGGTCCGCTCCGCTAAAGATACACTGATGAACGGTTTGAAAACCGGCGGCAACCTTGGTTACTCGCTGATTTATATCAAGGCGACGGTCAAGGATATCCGCGGGACTCCGGAAAATACTACCGAAGGCTCTGTTGCCGGGGCTGTATTGGAAGCGCTGCAGCAGGCCATAGTTGGCGGCACCACTTTGCTTGAACCGCTGATGAAACTGGTTATTATCGCGCCGGAGGAGACCATTGGCGAAATCACCGGATACTTGCAGCCGCGCCGCGCCATGATTCAGGGGATTGATAATATTGCCGGTGCCAGACATCTGCGCTGCGAAGTGCCTTTAGCGGAAATGTTCGGTTTCAGCAGCGCCCTGCCGAAACTGTCCGGCGGACGGGCGTCATTCAGCATGGAACCTCACGGCTACCAGGAACTGTCATCCAGCGACCTTCAACGTTTAGTCAATGACAACAAAGTCTGCTTCTGAAGCACTGAAGGATTATTTGTTTAGTTTCTGATTTTTCCCGAACCATTTCAGCAAAACTTTTTAGCGGTCGGTGTCCCGGGCGGACGGCACATTGTCATTCCAGACGTTGCTGTACTCGACGCTCCAGCCGGTCCATTCCCGGAATGCATGATAACTCCAATCCCAGTTGTGTTCATCAAAAATTGAAATGCAGTCATCCAGATATTGCGCCGCTCCGGGCGCCCATCGGATGGCGGAGAATTCACCGACGTATATGCGAACTCCGTATTTTTTCTGAAAGTCAATGACCGGCTGCAAGATTTTGCACAGGGTTTCACGGTTGTATTCTTTGCCGCTGATCAAACCGGGATAGGTGATTAATTTATCTTTTGATGTTTCACCCCAGTTATTGTTCACACCCTGATGAGTAAATTCTCCAGGAACATACATGTGAACCTGGTAAATTATATCCTTCATGGGCAGCGGACCAAGATATTTAAATGCGGCAGGACTGTCCCATTCGTTTGATTCAATGATAATCGGAACATCAGGATCAATTTGCCGGATCGCCCTGGCTGCCATAATCTGAATAGTCAGATAGTCATATACGGCCGGCATACTTTGAACAGGCTCGTTGATCAGATCATAACCCCACACGGCAGTATTTTCCTTAAACTTTCTCGCCATGCGTTCCCATACTTCAATGAACTGCTGCGCGTATTCTTTTTCGTAAAACATTGCTATATTACGATTTTCGTAGCGCCCGCCAGGAGGCGAATGCAAGTCTATCACGACTTTAATTCCCAGGCGTCCGGCATCCGTGAGCAGTTGATCCAGCTCGGCTATTTTGCCGTCTATCCACTTGGAATATTCGGCCTGGTCACGATCGGTGCCGGCTTTGCCCCAGGCGCGAACCAGTTGCCAGCGAATCAGGTTTGCTCCCCATTTTGCCAGGTCTTCCAGATCACTCCTGCGGTATTGGGTCGGCGACATTACGCCGCGTGAACAGGGCATATCACTGACCCGGCTGGTATATTCGGCCTTGAAGTTTTCCGGCACGGACGGCGTCGGATAGAGAGACTGCAAATCAACCGCGATTATTTTGATATCTGAGAACCCGACTGTACCGCTGCAGTCCTGCAAGCCGAGCGACAATGTCCCGTTTTGGGCATCGTTCGGTACCGGGAAGAAAAAGAGAACTCTTTCCAGTCGAATGTTCCCCTGACATTGTTAATATGCTGCCATGTTTCCAGTCCGCCGGTCTGGAAATTTACCATGAATTTCACGCCATTCCACGTCTGTTTGGGTATCGTAACCTGATCTGCTTTGATTTTGCAGCTAAGGATCAAGCTCTTGTTTTTATAAGGGGCCAGATCAAACTTTCGGCTGACAAAATTTTGTTTGCCGCCGCCGTTTTCCGGGCTGACTGTAACCCGGAGTACCGTGTTGCCATTAACTGTTTCGATGGCAGCGAACGGAGGAATACTCCACTCTTTGAGTTGATCCGGTTTGAACTCGCATTGATATACTGTTTCTGCATACACAGCAAGCAAAGATAAGATTCCGACAATGACAGCGGCAAAAGATTTCACAATATTAACTACTTGTACCAAGTTTTAAGATTAGGAGCTGTCAAGAAATAAACTTGACAAGTCTCGCGAAATATCCCGAAGAGATTTTGGGAATTGCCGGTAAGGCGCATACCCTCAGGTATGTAACGAACCGGCAAACCCAAAGGCACTCGGAAGAATCGCGAAGATGTAAAGGTTATTTTTGTACAGCTCCTTAGTAAAGTAATCGTATAAATATAGACTTGGGATAGACAAATACAACTATACACTGTACGGCTGAAAATATAACATAGATTGCGAAGATTTTGAGAATTGGTTCGTATTCTGAGAGGCGACCGATACCGGGGTGTAGAGGCCTCGAAGAGTGCGAATCCAAACTCGAAAGATCGCAACCGCTTTGCGTCGAGCGGCTGCCATTTCCCGCTCCTCATTCAGGCGATATTCATATTGCCAGTCAATCCTAGCGAAAAAAACCAATCCGCAATCCTGTCTATCACTGTTAAAGATGATTATCTTGCTTTGTTATTTTCGAATTTCTCAATTAATTCGGCGATTTTCTGGCGTTCGGCCAGCAGCGTTTCCGGGGTGGAGGAGAATGAGGTCAGACTGCTGACCATTTCCGAAAATAAAGGGGGGATAACTCAGATCACGCAGACGGCTTAAGCCACACGTTGCGGACGCAGGTCAGAGCTTCGGTTAGCGGTGGCAGTTCCGGTTCCCATAATCTCTCCCATTCCAGAGATACCGGGAATTCAAAATCCATTTCCCGCAATAATGCAAGCAGGTATTTGATGGGGACATCACCTTGTCCCGGCAGAACATGAACAATCTTGCCTGCTGCTGTTTCAATACTGTCTTTGACGTGGACATGGACGATATTGTCTCCAAGCAGCGTCATACTGTCAGCAAAAGATTCTCCGCCATAGCGCCAGGTGTGATGAGAATCCCATACTATCGGTATCGCATGTCCGGTGACATTGAAGAATCTGGTGCAGTTGACTGCGGAAGAAAAGCCGTCATGAGTTTCGATTGCCAGTTGGCAGTTAAGATTATATGTCTTTTTGATTTTATTCCATTGCTGCATAACTTGCGCGGCGCGTTTCAGAGTGTCCATCGGCGGGTTTCTGCTGTATTCAAAACCGCCAAAAACGCGGCAGTAAGGGACTCGTAATTCATCAGCCAGTATCGCCAGCTTCAGAATATAATCAAAATCAGTTTCTTCTGCTTTCGCCAGATTAAAAGATGTATCAAACATTTTGATGATACCGGATTCCGTGATGGCGCGATATTGCCCCTGATCGTTAGCTTTGTACTCATTTAAAAGTGCGACGAGATCCAGCGAACCGGAAACCGCTCTTAATTCAATCGCCGGAATGCCATTGTTTTGTGCCATGGCGATGATTTCATCCAGGCTTAAACTGGCGCAGCCTAGCGAGGAAAAACACCATTGAAGACGGTCTGTGGCAAATTGAAGTTGTGATTTTGTATCATTCATAGTTCAACCTGTTGCTGGTCATCGTTTTCAGCCGCTCTCTTGAAACCGCATACTTCAGGAGTTCGCCATTGTAGAATCTGCTCACTTCCTGAAGCATCGCAGGAACGAATTGACCAGCATTCCGCCCCGCGCAATGAGGCGTTAAAATGACATTGGGAAATTGCTGAAGGCGATTATTGTCAGGAAGCGGTTCCTGGTGAAATACATCAGAGATATAAGTGAAGCGGTTTTGATGAAGTGCATCAAGCAGCGCATTTTCATCAATGAGACGGCCGCGTCCGGGATTGAGCAGCACGGCGCCAGGCTTAAGCCGTCTCAGCAGACTGGCGTCAATCCGGCCTTCATTTAACGGGTTAAGCGCGGCTAGCAGAACAATAACATCAGCTTGTAAAAAAATATCTTCCAGCGCGGCAGATTCAATGTCCTCTTCTACTGGACGGAAATGACTGCTGTGCACCATGATTTTCGCCGGGGTAAAAGCCTCTAAAAGGCGGATGTATTCAGTGCTGATATTGCCATAACCCCAAATCCCGATTACCGAGTTGCGGATATTGCGGAAGTCGGCGGTAACTTTATTCCAGTTTAGCGGCCGCAAACCGCCGAAGTTGGCATATTTGAGAAGATTAGCCAGGCCTGCCCAGGTCATCGCCATGCACCATTCAGCAACGGACGCGGCCATAATGGAATTAGCGGTAGTCAGAGTAATGTCAGACCGCGGCAATTCCGCTGCCAGATCAGCGACCGAACCGGCCGCATGCGCAATCAGCGCTATGTCCTTATTGCCGTCCAGCACCTCCCGGTTCAGCGGCGGAGTACACCAGGAAGTGATTATGGACGGATAACCCGATAACGCCTGATTCCAGCCGGACAGACTCAAAGGAGTCCTGTCCATAAAATGAACTTGAAGATCCAGGGAGGCAGCCAAATCCGCAGATTCAGTCGTCCACAATTCGTCAAAGCGTTCATAGTCCCCGGGTATTGCCAGCAGAACTTTTCTGGAATATTTTTCTTTCATCACAAATCCTTATCATGCCGTTGCTGCGATTTTTGCATTATGCAGGAAAATCGTTTTTCTAATATAATACTCTACATTATTATTTTTGTCAATATGCTGTTTTCTCCACTGGTAAAATATTTATCGGAATGTTACTGCAAAAATTAGCGTAAACATATTGTATTAACCTGATAAAAAATTAAATTCCAATAAATATGATAATTGCGTATTGACAATAATTTGTTTTTGATGTATAATCTACTTATCAAGTAAATCGTTTTTCTTAACTGTTAACCAGAGTGAAGCGTCATGAGAGTACAATTAAAAGATGTAGCGGAACTGGCTGGAGTGCAGCCTTCCACGGTATCTCTGGTTCTGAACAAACGTCCCAAGTCTGAAACGTTTACACCGGCAGCCAGGCAGCGGGTCTGGGACGCCGCGGAAAAACTCGGCTACCGCCCGAATGCCGCAGCACGCGCGCTGGTGACTAGCAGAACATACAATATTGGATTCATCGTTCCTGAATACGCGGCGCAACGCTGGTCAAATCCTTTCTATGCCGAATTGCTCAACGGGATTGACGACGCTTGCAGCAAGCATAATTACAGTTTAATGGTACACTGCTGCAACCCGGAAAAGACCGTTAATTTTGTTTTTCCGCGCGGCGTAACCGAACGGAGTATTGACGGTCTGATTATCAGCAACGCGATTTCCGACGGTATGCTGAAACTGTTTGAGCAACTAAACGTTCCATGCGTCAGGGTTGGATTCACCGGTAAAGCCGATGGCAGTACTCTTCCGGTGTTCGGTTCTGACATGCTTCGCGGCCGGATACTGGCACTGGAATACCTGGTGCGGCTTGGACACCGCGAGGTCATGTTCCTCAATAGCGGCGGTCAATATACGCGGAATATTACCGAACAGTTTGAAGATCATGTCCGCCAAAGTTCGCTGGCCGGTCGCATTAAAATCCATTCGGTTTTTACCCCGGACGGCAAATGCGATGCCTCTGCCGCCTCAATTTTCTTCTCCAATTATTTTAATTTTTCCGAAAAGCAGCGCCCGTCGGCGGTAATTACCAATCCGCAGACCTGTCTGGGCATCTTAAAAGAAATGGCCAAGTACGGCATGAGCTGTCCGAAAGACCTGAGCATGATCAGTAATTATAATTACGAAATCTTTGATTTTCTTTCTCCTGGAATCACTTCGCTCAAATATGACAACGCCGCAACAGGAGCCTATGCCACGGAAAGACTTATCGAGATAATTAACTCGAAGCCGGTTAAAAATCTTTCTCAACCGGAATTTACGGTGACGCTTGAGGTTCGCCAGTCATGTACCCAATATAAACAGGACCGGTAAGGTCGCAAATTAAGAGTTCAGTTAATAGTTCCTGAAAGAAGAGAGCAGGCGGGTATCAAATGATAATAAGTTGGTAATTGAATTTTTAAATTAAAAAGAAAGGGAATTGAGAAATGAAAAAAGTTTTTGAAAAACAACTGTTAATGAATCTAAAAATGAAAAAACAACTAAATTTTACACTCATAGAGCGTGTGTCCAGGTAAGGTATCACTAAACTAGACGAATGAAATGTTTCGTCCATACCAATTGTCCATTTCAGGTATGTAGCCTAATCACTAGCCACTGGCTAACGCGTGAGGATAAAGTTGCGAGACGGGAAAGCT
>CAIPAT010000421.1 GCA_903863035.1 uncultured Lentisphaeria bacterium | reverse complement strand
CTCGCAACTTTATCCTCACGCGTTAGCCAGTGGCTAGTGATTAGGCTACATACCTGAAATGGACAATTGGTATGGACGAAACATTTCATTCGTCTAGTTTAGTGATACCTTACCTGGACACACGTTCTATGAGTGTAAAAACTGATCTTAGCTTAGATAATCGCTTTTTCATTTGTAAGTTCACCTTCTTGTTTTATTTGTGCCATTCGCGCTTCAATGTTCATCTGCTTTTCATTTGTAAATTCTCCTTTTTGTTTTATTTGTGCCATTCGCGCTTCAATGTTCATCTGCTCTTAAATGCAGACAGGTGTTCCAGCCGCTGTCGGCAGTTTTTCTCTATATCGCATAAAAATTCACTTAGCGGCCCTCCGAATCTGACCCATCGGTCAATTCCGGTTTCTATAATCAGGCGAAGTTGAACCGGCAGATAATAATCCTCCAGCTTGGCCGTGCATTGTTCGAGTGCCTGGGCAAAGACTTCAAATTGCTCCGTAGACAAATAAGGCGGTAGCAAATGACGCCGTATCGGCATGACCGCACTTGCCTCTATTAAAAACTGCTGGATTGCCGGGGACAAAACAAATTTAATAAAATCCCAGGCGATACTGTAATACATGCTTCCTGAGCATATGCTGAAAAATTCCGAATGAACGGAACGAGCCACTCCCTTCTGTACAGGCATTGGCAACACATCTAATTTCTGATGTAGAGGGATTTTTATACTGGTCCACCAATCTTCCTTTGCGGCCACCTGACCATTCTCAAACCAGTATCGGCCGGCCTGGTTATAATAAGTTTCGGAATAAAGCGGAGCGACGCCTTCCTTAAGAATATTTTTCAGAAGCTCCAGTGAATCGGCAAAACTTTTTTCGGTAAACATAAGTTCCCCTGTTTCCGGATCAACCATTTTCACGCCTTGATTAAGCAGAAATGTGGAATAACTATTGAATTCAAACGGATAGAGCAGTTCTGGATTGGCATTTTTAAGTTGACGCAAATGCGGCAACAATTCTTGCCATGTCAGATCAGCGCATGGCAACCGTCCAAAACTGCGATTACTGAAAATCACGCTCAGCGTCAAACTGGCGGCAATTCCCCAATGTCGACCATCTGGGTCGATAATCTGTAACGCAGGATAAAAATCATTTAAATGAAGAGTCTTGATAAATTCCTTCAATTCGATAAAAGGCAAAGTATTTCCTAGTTCGCCCTGCAAAATCGGATTTACATGAAACAAGGCAAAATCAACGTTGCCGTGCTGTGTCAGTTCAATCAGTTCCGGTAACGTTTTAACATAATGTGGTTTAATCATCCGAGAACTGCTTTGATTGAAACTATCAATAATCGGTTGCCAAGCCGGCGCAAGCGAACAATCCAGACCCAATGTGGCGGCAACATTGCGCTGTGGTAGCCAGCGCAAATGAGAAGTATGATGATTGACTTCCGGCGCGGATATTATCGGATTCAAGCGGATCTTACGCCGGGGCTGACGTTGTAGCGAGCGAGTTTCTGCCAACCGGTCAAGTACGGCGACAATAGTTTGCTGACTAGCGGTGTAACGTCGCTGCAATTCGCGCAAAGAAGGCAACAGGCTGCCAGGAGGCAAATTATCGACATAGCGGCATAAATCCAAATAAATTTCAAAGGCCCTCCCTTTGATTTTACCGGACTGGGCTGTCTGTACTTGTTTAACTTCGCCATTCTGCATTTATTAATAACCTCATTATGCATTTATATCATATATATACTGGTTCCTGCTGATTTGTCAATGATAACAAAACAACAACAAAGTGATATTAATGAAAATAGATGCAGATTTTAAAAACTGCATCCATGAAACAAGTAGTTTAGTAGGTAAAACTTTAAAATGTCAGCGCCAGAAACGGCTGCGGCAGGAACTGCCCTTTCGGACAGCCCCCTGCACGGAACCGTACGTGCGCATTTAATATTTTTAATGGAGGAAATTTAGCATTCAGCAAGTCGTTCGTAAACGTGTTCTCGTCGGTGGCTTACTTTGTAACGGGGGGTTAAGTGTTAAGTGTTACGTGTTACGTGGTACGTGGTACGTGGTACGTGTTACGTGTTACGGGTTACGGGTTACGGGTTACGGGTTACGGGTTACGGGTTACGGGTTACGGGTTACGGGTTAGGGAATCGGGAAATTTGAGTCCGGTTCGATGACTCGAAAATAGCCTTTGATGCAATTAGGGTTGCGTACGCATATCTGAATATGGCTCTCTTTAAAAAAACCGGCGTCATCATAAACTCTCTCTCCTTCGAGAAACAATCCGCGAACAGAATCAAAAGACGATTTATTTTCATCGCTGTAGAATTTATGAACCATGTTGATTACCGCGCAATCAAGGCGGCGGAGTAATCCGTCATTTTGCGGTAATGGTATTTCTGCAATCTGACTGGACTTAGATAATAAATTGTAGCCTTGTTTTAAAATTTCGATTGATTTGGACTCGGTCAAATTAAGGCATCGGCCTAAATCAATAACAGCGCCGATCACGAACGGATCTTCTATTTTCCCATGAGTGCGTTTAGGATTAGCTTGGAGCATTTTTGCATAATCCAGCGCCCGTTGAGGATTGTTTTCCCAGAAATAGATACCGCTACCGAGCCAATCATAGCTGTTTTCGCTTGGAAGCAGATGGGTTTTATCGGCTAGAACATCTTCGCCGACACTCCTGTCGCAACCATGAAAACCAAGAACAAAACTGGGAAGTACGGAATACATTAACGGTAGGCTTTCGTCAGTTTACCATCAGCATTGCAAATTCCAGCGCTTACCAGAAATGCGCGTGCTTTGGCTTTGGAGGATGTCACTTTTTTAGTGTATGCCTTCATTTCTTTGACTATTTTTTCAGATTCTTTAGCAGTCATTTAAAATTAACCCTTATGCTGTCAATGATAGAATTTAATGCAAACGCGGCTTGTTGTCAAGGGGGCAACTCCGCAAAAAAAATGAAAATCAATTTCACGCTCATAAAACATAACCCCCTTCGCATCGCCAATCACTCGCTGCCAAATCACCGGCGCGAGGAATTATCCTTTTCTGCGATTGTAAGGATAAGTGCTAGGTGTTACGGGGTACAAAAACCAATACATTTTTACCACGAAAAACACCAAAAGCACGAAAGGAGTAAAGACTAATCAGCAAATATTTGCGTGAAGCGCAAACATTCGCTGACCATGTTTTTATCCTGTCTATCCTGTCCATCCATGTTAAAGTGGCATTTATTTATCTTCCACAAAATCATGAGTTTCAAAAATGCAATTTACAGCCTAATTTGAGTCTGTTTGCTCCATTTCTGTTGACAAAATCACTAATTAGTAAAAAGACATAACGGGTGAATGGTGAATGGTGAATGGTGTGAAATACGTGTTACGTGTTACGTGTTAGGTGTTACGATTAAATCTCGGATAAAATACATTTAACGATTTTATTTATAAGCACTGGTGAATGGTGAATGGTGAATGGTGAATGGTGAATGG
>CAIPAT010000420.1 GCA_903863035.1 uncultured Lentisphaeria bacterium | reverse complement strand
CTCGCAACTTTATCCTCACGCGTTAGCCAGTGGCTAGTGATTAGGCTACATACCTGAAATGGACAATTGGTATGGACGAAACATTTCATTCGTCTAGTTTAGTGATACCTTACCTGGACACACGTTCTATGAGTGTAAAATTCCGTTGTCTTTTCATCTTGAAAATCTCCTTCATTTTTATTGGTTTGCGATTAATTTTATATGTACAAATGACTCGTCGTTGTTTTCTACATAACCAGGCAGCCGGTGAATGACTTGTTTCAACCGGGAATTTGGCGAAATGACTTTCCCTGCTATAACATCAGTCTCCTCAAATACGGCCATTAAAATTTCACCATCGGTTCGCACGTGGTCATAAATAACATAGATGCGCCCCTTTGAATCTTGAAAACCATCCGGATAACTGACGCCGTAGCGCTCGTCAAGCATCAAATTGCCATACCATGTTTTCCCGTCATCATCCGAAAGGTAAGCTGAAAGTTTTTCGCGTTTATACTCGGTCTTTTGTTGACAGGCGGCGTGTTTAATCATCAATAATTTGCCGGATTTCAACCTGACTGTTGCGATTCTCGCCGGTGGATGCATCAATTTTGAACGTTCCGGCTCCGACCATGTACAGCCGCCGTCAACAGATACGCTTTCGGCGATTCCATACGAAGTTCTCAGATACATCAAAAGGGAACCATCCTGCCGCTCAACCAGATTCGGTTCATTGAAAGACCACTCTTCGACTTTAACGCCGCCGCGACGCGCCCATGTTTTTCCTTGATCGCTTGAAGCTAAAATATGTGCCATTCGCAAATGATCCAGTTCATGGCCGCAAATGCAGGGAAAATCAACTCCAATCATATCATCGGTCGGATACAGCCAGAAGGAACATCCGATCAACCAGTCTCCATTGCGCAGAACTACCGGCTTATTGATTGCATGGCCGTACCAGATATATTCAGGGCATGACCACTCAGGCTCAAGACCATCCGGATTTTTGCAAACACTCGCCCAGATTCCATCCTGTCCATCAAAAACGCCAAGTCCGTTATCAAAAATCCACCATAAATCGCCATTCGGCGCAAGCCATAGGTTGGAGCAATCGCTATTGCGCGAAAGTCCGCCGGGCGTGGTTAATTCGTTGATCTCATATCTGGTACCTGTCCAGGTGATGCCGTCATCATCGCTCCAGCCGGCAACCGGATGGCTGAAACGACATTCACAGTTATCGATCCAGGTGGCCCATATGCGGCCGCCTGTAGTCCTGGCGATTCCGCCTGAAAGGATTCGCATCGGTTTCTGTTCAACTTTGCGCACTCTTGGCGTTGGAGCATGATCTGCTTCAGACTTATAGAATTTTATTTTCTCGACAATCTCTTCTGGTGAAAACATATATTATTCCTTTAAAAAAGACCTTATTCATAGTGTTCTTCTATTATAGAGTATACAAAGAATATTAAAAAAAAGCAATCATAAAAAACTATTTGTAATGAAACAATTACGCAACAAAATAAAAAAATATGCAACAAAACTTGATAATTCGATTCTTAAGGAATAAATTACTCAATTATGCGAAAAAAATCCAAAGTTAATATCAGATCGATTGCAGTCATTGCCGGAGTCGCCCCCTCGACTGTGTCGCGGGTGCTGAATAATCGCGGTGGAATTTCAGAATCCTGCCGGGCAAAGATTGTTAAAATTGCCGAAGAGTGCGGGTATAAGCAGTGCAGCAGTACAAGAACCATTGCTCTGGCGCTGCCGATCAGCACATTCCCGCTCGACTGGTACAGTGTAAATGTTATCAATGCATTCCGTCTGGAGTGCTTTAAGCGCAACTACAAATTGGAGATTGTCTCGGCTGATGAGCTCGACATCATTTCCGATTCCGTGGTTTGCGGGGTCGTCTCATTTGATTTTGTGGGTAAAGTCGGTTACCAGTGGGGGCGGGAGCGCAAATTGCCGATGGTCTGCATGAATTCCGTTTCGCGCCATTTGGACAGAGTCTATTCGGTCTACTCCAATGATTTTCAGGGAATCAGCCAGGCGGTCAATCATTTGGTTGGTTACGGACATAAACGAATTGGTCTGCTTTTGATCGGCAATCCTGAAGAACATGCCGCAAAACTGCGAACCAATGCGTTTCTGTCAATCAATAAGGAACACCATCTTGAAGGATACGCCTATGTTGCCAATGCCTATTTTCACGATGGACCAAACGGCTTTGTCGATGGTTTGCACGGCGCAGTAAATGAACTGCTAAAAGAAAAAGTCACAGCAATGATTATTTCAGGGGAGAACTATGCATTGCAGACATTGCACGTACTTAGGGATTTGAACATTTCAGTGCCTAAGCAAATGTCATTGATATCGTGGGAAATGCTAAAGATTTCTGAGTTTGCATCTCCGCCATTGACCACTATTGAACAGAATTTTTCAGAGCTGGCGCGTCAGTCAATCAATGTGTTGGAACGCCTGATTTCAGGAGAAAAGATCAGCAAAGACACCTTGGTGGATTACCTCTTTCATTACCGTAATTCCGTTTCGATTCCATTTGAGTCAAACACCATTTCATTGTAAGCGAAACCGCAAACTTAATTTTAACATCCGTGCATTGATATTACGCCGCTCGCATTAAAGGCATTTGCAAAAAAGTGATTCATGGTTCAAATTAATATTCTGATAATTATCTGAAATTACGGGGAATTGATTATGATCAAAAAAAAGAAGACTATTTATCTAAGCGGCCCGATTATGGATGAACACTCCGGGCATGCCCGCGAATGGCGTGAATCAGCCAAATTGCTGCTCGGCAAGAATTTTGACACACTGGACCCGATGCGCCGTAAATTTGTTGACCGCCAGGTTGACAGCGCCAATGAAATCGTTGAATTCGACTTGCAGGATGTCAGGGACGCCGACATCATCCTGGTTAATTACAACAAACCCAGCATCGGCACCAGCATGGAAGTATTTTACGCGGCGCACGATCTCGGAAAATTTGTGGTCGCCTTCTCGCCATTCTCCTTTGTAGACTGCAGCCCCTGGATGGTCAGGTATTGCACTAAGATATTGCCTTCGCTGGAAGAAGGCTGTGAATATATCGTGACTCATTTCAAAGACAAACGTTAAAGCTGACTTTGTCGGGAATAATTCAGTCAGAATTCAGAATTTAAGTATTACATTCTGACTTCTCAATTCATGTATAGCTCCGGACGTTTTATAACTGTTTAAAACATAAAAGCTGAAAACACTGACAGGAGGTAATCATGCCGAATGAGATTTTTTACTTCTCAGGAACCGGCAACTCACTGGCGCTGGCTAAATCACTGGCCGGCAAACTGGGCAATGCCAGATTGACCAGAATCGCCTATACCGATGAGACGGAGATTGTCTCTACTGCGGAGAAAGTAGGGATCATCTATCCGGTATACGCTTTCGGCATGCCGAAAATCGTGAAAGCCTTCATCAGCAAACTGAAAGTCTCTCCCGGTTCCTATATTTTCGCCATCTGCAACTATGGCGGAATGTCCGGCGGCGCCATGAAGCAGATGCAAAAGGCGCTGGCTGCAAAGGATATTAAATTGAATGCCGGTTTCGGACTGGTCATGCCCAGCAATTATCTGCCTTTCGGCGGGGCCGAACTGGAAGAAAAATGCCAGAAAAAAGTAAGCCGCGCTGAAGTCAGGCTGGAAGAAATTGCCAGTATTGTCAAAGCCGGCGAAAGCAAAAGAATCGAAAGTCCGTGGTACGTGCCGTACTGGCTGACTGCGCTGGCCAGCAAATCCTACGTCAAAGGCACAGTTAAAGACGTAAAGAAATTTCATGCGGACGACAAATGCATCAGTTGCGGGCTTTGCGTCAAGGTCTGTCCGTCCGCCAATGTCCGTTTAGTTGACGGCAGGCCGCAATGGGGAAGCAATTGCGAGTTGTGTCTGGCCTGCCTGCAATGGTGTCCGGTACATGCCATCCAGATCGGCAATATTTCCCCGAACCGCAAACGCTATCATCACCCCGATATTAAAGTTGAAGAAATGTTTTATAATAAATAACGCTCTGAGTTGTCTAATTAGCACCGGAGACACACAGTGATTTTATTGATTTAAAACAAAAAACTTTTGTGTCTTTGTTACTCTATTGACTGGCGATATGAATATTGCCTGAATGAGGAGCGTAAAAAGGCAACCGCAAGACGCTCGTCCCGCAATCGATGTTAAATTTTCAGCGGTGCAGAGTATAACCTATGCTCCGTCTGATTTTCCTGGAATTTTAAGTAAAGCGCAGTCGGCAATCCAGGCATCGGGATTCTCCGGACTGATAATGATTTTCTTATCCGCAGTCTCCACCATAACGCAATCTTTATAACTGGCGCTGGTGGAATACATCCGGAATTTGCCGTATTTACGGTCCCAGAACAAACCGGTCGCGGCAAAAAGTCCGCCGTTGCCGCATAATCTGATGACGCAGCAAAAGCTTCCGGTAAGCCGGTAGCACTTCACAACTGATCCGAATTTTTTTTCGCGGGAATGATAATTAACCGTTAACCGCAAATCGTCGGATATCTCAAACGACTCCGGCGCCCACAGGTAGCATAAAACAGCAATTAACAAGATAAGCACTCCGGCAATCAGTAACGGCCGGATAAATATTGCGCTGATCAGAAAGCCTACAGCCAGCAACAAAACAAATCCGGTAATCCAACAGATGTACACGCTAGTTTTAACCGTATCCTGTTTCATTTTCTCTCCCTCCTTCAGCTAATTATGAATTAATATATCCGGGAAAAATCAGGAAACAAGCGGCAGTAAAAAAGAGAAACCCCGCTGGATTTTAATCCGGCGGGGAGAAACTGACACAAAGTTAATTGAACAGAAATTTACTTGACGTAGTATGTTTTCAGCGGCGGAAACCCGTTGAATTCCACCGAACAATAGCTGGTGGTGTAGGCTCCGGTAGTCAGCCAGTACAGCCGGTCGCCGGCGGCCAGGTTCATCGGCATTTTGTAGAGATAGCTCTCATACATAATGTCCTGGCTGTCGCAAGTCGGTCCGGCAATGATGACATTGCCCATGTTGCTGCTGCGTTTTTCGCAGTAAATCGGGTATTTGATACTTTCGTCCCAGGTTTCAATCAGTCCGTTAAACTTGCCGACGTCGAGATAGAGCCAGCGGTCAACGTTCAGCCTGGATTTACGCGAAACCAGAACGACTTCGCTGACCAGCACTCCGGCTTCGCCGGCCAGGTATCTGCCGGGTTCCAGAATTATTTCCGGCAGATCTTCGCCGAAATCTTCCTGGAGGTAACGGGTGATTTCTTCAGAGTAAGATTCCATCGGATTGGTTTTAACCACATAATTTGCGGGGAAACCGCCGCCGAGGTTAATCATCTTCAAGGGGATTCCTTCCTCAAGCAGGAAATCAAAGATATATTTGACTTTAGCTATCGCCGAGTCCCAGGTACCGATATCGCGCTGCTGAGAGCCGACGTGGAACGAAATGCCGTGAGGCTCCAGTCCCAGCTTCCTGGCCTGGATGACCAGATCTATGGCCATATCCGGATGGCAGCCGAATTTTCTGGACAGCGGCCAGTCCGCGGTATCGGAACCTTCAGTCAATATCCGGAAAAACACTTTTGAACCGGGAGCCGCCTTGGACAGATTAATTACGTCCGCGGTGCTGTCGGTGGCAAACAGACGGACCCCTTTGTCATAGAAGTATTTTATATCATTAAGCTTTTTAATAGTATTGCCGTAGCTCAGGCGGTCAGGAGAAATGCCGAGCGCCAGAACCCGGTCGAGTTCGTAAATCGACGCAATGTCGAAGCAGGAGCCGAGGTCGCGCAACAGTTCAAGAACTTCAACCGAAGGGTTGGATTTTACCGCATAGTAGATTTTTGCATACGGAAAATGCTTTTTCAGGTATTCGTATTTGTGCTGGAATATATTCAGATTGATTATCAGAAACGGAGTTTCATGCTTATCTGCTTCATCTTTGAATAAAGCCCAGTCTGTTTCGCTGTAATAATCTTGATAATCTACTAACACTGTTCGTATCCCCCTTAATTCTAATATTATTCTTTTTTTGTTTCATAAAGAAAATTGGAGGCCCTTTTAATCATTTGAAAACAACAAACAAAAGAGCCTCCTCTTTATGAATAAATCATCAATGGGGATACGTCAAATGTCTAAATAAAATTAAGGGCAAAATTTTCGGAAAAAAATCCGAAAAAAAATAGCCGTATAACTTGATTTGACGAACTTTGACCGTCCGGTTAAAAAAAATGCCGTAAAAACTATTTTTGCCGCAAGACATTGTCCTGGAAACGTTTGACATAGGCATGACAATAGGGTGCGGAATTTTTCCGGCTGTAATAATCCTGATGATAGTCCTCGGCCGGCCAGAATCTACCGGCAGGTTCGATCGCGGTAACGGCGGCGATACCGTTTTCCCGCAGAATGCCGAGCAGTTTTACGACGGTCTGCTTCTGCGCGTCATCCAGGCAAAAAATCACCGAGCGGTATTGCTTGCCGTAGTCCGGCCCCTGATGGTTCAACTGGGTCGGGTCATGAATTTCCAGGAAGAGCTTTGCCAGCGTCTCAAAATCGACTTTGCTTTTGTCATAGATCACTTCGACGGCCTCGGCGTGTCCGGTGTTGCCGGAACAGACTTCTTTATAGGCTGGATATTCCTTACTGCCTCCGATGTAACCGGAAGTGACCATCAGCACGCCAGGTTGTTTTTTCATCCAGTATTCAACGCCCCAGAAGCAGCCGCCGGCAAAGATCGCCCGACCTAATTTTCCGGAATCGACCGGCTCAAAATTCATTGAAATCGAATTTACGCAATGCCTGGCGTTTTTCGGCGTCAGCATTTCACCTTTGAATACATGCCCTAAATGTCCGCCGCACCGGGCGCACATGATTTCGGTGCGCATGCCGTCAGGGTCTGCAACCTTTTTGATCGCCCCCGGCAGTTCATCATCGAATCCCGGCCAGCCGCAGTCCGTCTTGAACTTATCGTCCGAACGGTATAACGGAGCGCTGCACTGACGGCAGGTGTAAATACCGCGCCCGGATTCATCGTTATATCTGCCGGTGAACGGGCGTTCCGTGCCTTTGTCCTGAATGACGTATTTCTCTTCAGGCGTGAGAGCGTTAAGTTTCATACTGCTTACCTTTGTTGTACGTTTTTTTACCGGTATCTGTACTTCCGCATGTTTCAGAAAGAAAGGCATCATCGGACTGTTCCAGTAGGTCATATAAGGCTGTCCGTTTGTTTCGTAATCAGGATTTTTACTTAACCAATCCTCCAGTTCCTGCCTGGCCTCTTCATAGTTCGATTTACTGTACGAACCGCGAATCCCCAGCGCGGCGACCGTTCTTGCCGGACGATCAATGATTTTCACCTCACTGGTGTCTTTGTGTTGTTTGGCGGCGGCTTCGCTGCCGACATGGAAGCGCATCACTCCCGGATTAATTTCCGCTTCCACCGGCACGGTCATCGGAATTTTTTCGGCCTTTATGTAATTAAACAGCCGCATGAACAGGTTATTGTCAGACTCAAAGTAAGATGCTTTGCTTTCAGTGCTGAGCATTTTTCCCGCAGGTATAGTTTTTATTTCAAATTCACCGGACGGGGTTTGTTTGTAAATATCTTCGTAGGCCATGATTTTACCTCCAGACAGTATTAACGCCGCCATTAAAAGAAGCGTTGCTTGAATTTTCATAGCTGCTCCAATCCGCTAAGGTTAGATTTAATAAATCCTCTGATATTTAGTATAGACGGCAATACCTCGAAACGCAAATGCAGTTGAACAGTTCTAAAATTCTAAAATGGGTATTATGGGACGGATTGGATTTTTCCCCAGTCCGTCTTGTCTGTTTTGTTCGTTCCGTCCGTTCTCCCCCCATTCTGGACACCTCCTGCGCAAGTTCTAAAGTTCTAAAATTCTAAAGTGCTAAAGTTATTGAATTCATTAAACAACCATCTATATTTTGGACATTTTAGACAATCACTCCGACACTTTGGAGTATCGTTGAGCATAACGTCTTTCAGTTTTCATAAACACTCCGACACTTTGGAGTATCGTTGAGCAAAACGTCTTTCAGTTTTCATAAACACTCCGACACTTTGGAGTATCGTTGAACATAAACATATTCCGCAACGGGCTTGCCTTCTGGAGGGTTGTGCTCTGTCACAACCTTGTTCCGATCCCGGTTACGATCCCGCATCTGCGGGATAATCCTCCAGAAATCGCATTTTGGACAATCTGGACAGACCTGTGCAGAACCATTAAAGCCATTTCTCGCACAAAGGCGCAAAGGCACAAAGAAATCCTTT
>CAIPAT010000419.1 GCA_903863035.1 uncultured Lentisphaeria bacterium | reverse complement strand
TATTTGGCTGTTCAGTTGGACATTGGATATTCCGTGTTGAATATTGGATATTGAATATTTGGCTGTTCAGTTGGACATTGGATATTCCGTGTTGAATATTGGATATTGAATATTTGGCTGTTATGTTGGATATTCATTTTTATCCTTGTTCCCTGCCTTCTCTCTTAATTCTCACTCCTCACTCCTCACTCCTCACTCCTCACTCCTCACTCCTCACTCCTCACTCCTCACTCCTCACCCCTCACTCCCTAGCTTTCAATATTATTTTCAGCCAAAAAATCTGCAAGGACGCAAAATGTCCTACCTGTGATGTTATAATTTACCCCATAGAATGCGATGAACTTGACGTTAATGAAAATGGGGTGGACCATGACAGCAAAATTTAAAAAATCAGCGTGGCAGTATCTGGGATACGTTCCCACCTGGATCGTCGGGACGCAATACTGCGAAGATGAAGCCGCGCCCGGCGAACAACTTTATCTGGAACCTGAGCCTGACAATCCTGCCGATTCGCTGGCAATGGCGGTATTTTCGCAGAACGGAATCAGACTGGGATATCTGCCGCGCTATGACGCGGCGGTCTTTACGCCGTCCGTGAATAGCGGCTGCCTGATTTTAAAAGGCGTGTCGGAAGAATCGGCAAATCAACGTAAAACCGCTTTGCGGCTGGAAGCATATGCTTCGCCCAGGGGCACCGGCTGGTTTGAACCGATGCGCGGCGATAATGTGCTTGATATCCTGCACAATTCGGTTTTAAGCGTCTGGCGTGACCGGGAAATGTATTCCGCCGCCACGATCATGGCATTCCGCGATACCATGCGGGAACGCGCTCATGGAAAAAATCTGCATATTGCAACCAGTGTTTTATACCGTCTGCTGCGCGGCGTATGCACGGATAAACTCGCCGCCGAAAAAGCGGCCTTCATTAATCTGTTGGATGACGCGTTCAAGGGGCAAACCTGGGGCGACGCCATCGGCTGCCGTGATCTGGCGGTATATCCTGTTTACGGCGATGTAAAACGTAAAGACAAAGGTTCAAAAGCAGATGCGTCTAAACTGACTGGGCAATTAGACTTTTCGCCGGAATCTATCGTCAAACATTACGCCTGTCCTGCTCATGCGCAAGGCGTCGTGATTTGTCACGGCAGTTCACTGCACCGCATCTGCTGGTTCGCTTCGGAGGCGCAGATGGAAATGCGCTGGTTCAACTTGATCACGGAGGCGAAAAACGCCATGCCGCTTTTTTCCACTGGAAAACCTTTATCCCGTAAAAATACCGGCGAAGAGATTTCCGGACATTTGGAAAATGCAGAATTTGAAATCGGCGCGCCTGACGCAAACGGGAAACGCCGTCTTAACTTTAAAGAATCGCTTTCCGGCCAGGTAAATATCAGCAATGACGGCAAGCTGGAAACGGTTGATCTTGAAGTCCGTAAATGGTTAACAGTTGATAGTAATTTTCGGGGGAAGATGGAGTAAAGAAGAGGTTGGCGCTCGTGAGAGCACAGAGGGGAAGCGCGGTTTGCCGTATGGTCAAAAAACATACGGCAAACCGCCGATTTGAAGTTCCCCCGGGAGCGCCGGTGTTTTAAATAGTACCGCAAGCATCCCTCCTTGCGACTGTTCAAGTTGGAAGCTTGAAGTACTTTAAGCGTATTTTAACAGGGATATACAGGATAGAAAGGATAAGAAAAACCTTTCATCCCGCAGGCGCGTGAACATGAAGGTAATGAAGAAAATACATGCATTCGCTGACTCCGTTTTTTGTTCTTATTTCGTGTCTTTTCGTGTTTTTCTTGGTAAAAAAAGGGGTTTCTCTGTGACTTGCTGACTATCGGGTTAGTCCCGCGACTGCAGGATGCCTTCCCGCAGTCGCGGGATTAAAAAAGAGTTTCAAAGGAGAAGGTAAAAATGGCGGAAACAGAAGATGTGAAAAAATTGTTTACAGATGCCAGGGAAGGATTCTCGCCTGCACAACTTGAACTGGGAATGTGTTACTTAAGAGGCAGCTCCGTCGTCAAAGGTTATGCCGAGGCGGTGAAATGGTTCCGTAAAGCCGCGGAGCAGGACAACCGGGACGCGCAGTACGAACTAGCTCTGGCTTTGCTCGACGGCTGCGGCATCGCAAAGAATGAAACCGAAGCAGTCAAATGGCTGCATAAAGTCGCGGTCGCTGAACCGCGGCATCCCGCCGGACAGTTTCTGCTTGGCTGCTGCTATGACAACGGCATCGGTGTTGCCAAAGATGAAGCGAAAGCGGTGAAATGGTGGCGCAAAGCCGCCGAAAACGGCTTTATGAAGGCGCAATTTGCGCTTGGCGTATGTTACCGGGAAGGCGCGGGGGTTGAACAGGATGAAACTGAAGCCGTAAAATGGTTTATCCCGGCTGCTGAAAAGGGATTCCCGCTGCAGCAGTATAATCTTGCCTTGTGCTATGCCAATGGCTGGGGCGTTGCCAAAGATCACGCCGAAGCGGTGAAGTGGTTCCGCAAAGCCGCGGAACCGAAATGCGTGATAAGGTCACAGCTCCAGTACGTGGCGGCGGCGCAGTATAATCTTGCGTTGTGTTATTCCAACGGCTGGGGCGTCAATCAGGATTACGCCGAAGCCGTAAAATGGTTCCGCCGCGCCTCCGAACAAGCATGTTTTGAAGCAAGAAGAGCAATAAGCGCATTCGTGAAGTGACATGGATTAATGCTGCATGGATAAATCAACAATAAGTCTCATATGAAAAAGCGATAGCTTTAATAATTAATGTAGGTCAGACATTCCTGTCTGACATTTCGCAGGCAGGAATGCCCGCGCTACATTACAAAAAAAGTCCCGGCGCAGACCGGTGACTGGTGAATAGTGAATAGTAAAACAATGGAACGCGGTTCTGCTTCAGTGTCCGGATTGTCCGAAATGTGGTTTGCAATATAAAAGTTGTTATGTTCAACGACTCTCTAAAACACGGAGTCAATGACGGAAACTGAAAAGCAATATGCTCAACTGCTCTCCAGCGACTCGGGGTACAGGATGGCGAGAGAAGTTATGAAAAAGAATGCATGGGGGTGTTCAAAATATGCTGGAAACAGTCCAGAATGTCCAAGACTGGAAGTCCCATAAGTATGGGACTCGCTGGTCATATGCTCAGTGTTTGCCGGTGCTGCCGAAACCGCCGGCGCCGCGTTTGGATTCGGACAACTCGTCGGATTCGATGAAGTCCACTTCCGGCAGTTCGCAGATCACCATCTGTGCGATGCGTTCGCCGCGTTTGATGTGGAACGGTTCGCGTCCGGCGTTGTACATGATGATTCCGACTTCACCGCGATATCCGGCGTCAATGGTGCCGGGCGAATTGGTCAGCGTGATGTCGTGTTTCAGCGCCAGTCCGCTGCGGGGTCTTACCTGTGCTTCAAAACCGACGGGCAGTTCGATAAAAAGACCGGTGGCCACGAGCTGGCTGCGTCCGGTGACCAGTTCCATATCCACTCTGGACCTGAGGTCAAACGCGGCGTCGTCATGGTGCGCCCGCTGCGGTTTGAGGTCTTCACACCCTTCCATCATCTTGAATCTGACCGTAACTTTAGTTCCCATTTTCACTCCGTTGCGATTATTGGCGTTGAGTTTGAATTATTGATTACATGGTTTACTGTATACTTATACCGATTTGCAATCTTAAAGCAAGCAATGACAAGAGTAATTTTGAGAATTATTTGGGAATGGGGACGGAATCCGCAATCCTTACTGGTTTTAAGATTGCAATTCGGTGTATTAGAGGAACATATTTCAACCGCAAGTATTCAGATAGACGGGTAAAGCAATCATGCGGATTATCGAATTACTAAATGCCGCCGCGCATTCCGAAGCGTCCGACCTGTTCATTTCGGCAGGCAAGCCGCCGTATGTCCGGCAGCTTGGCAGAGTCCATCCGGTCGAGGGCGCACTCCTCAGCGCCGGTGAAATCGAAGAGTTCCGCCGTAAAGTGCTGCTGCCGGGGGCCGAAGAAAAGTTCAATGCCTGCGGCAGTTACGATACCGGGTTTACGCTGGAAGCGGGTTTCCGTTTCCGGATTAATTTTCTGATTCAGCAGGGGCTGCCGGGAATGGTCGCCCGTCCGGTGCAGCTCGGCAGCGACTTGTCGTTTGAGAAACTCCAGCTGCCGGGAATCATCCGGGAATTATCCGATCTTCCCCGCGGGCTTGTCCTGATCGCCGGTTCAGCCGGCAGCGGCAAGTCAACGACGATGGCCGCCATGATCAACCATATCAATAATCATTACGAAAAGCACATCGTCACCATTGAAGACCCGATCGAATATATTCATCACGATATAAAAAGCCTGATCACTCAGCGCGAAATCGGCGCCGATACCACCTCCTTTTCCGAGGCCTTGACCAATGTCGTCCGCGAGAGCCCGAACGTGATTGTCATCGGCGAAATGCGCGATCTGGTCACCATGCAGACGGCGGTTACCGCCGCGCTGACCGGGCATCTGGTCATTTCCACGGTGCACACGGCGGATACCGTGCAGGCGCTGGAAAGGATCATCAACCATTTCCCGGAACATCTGCGGCGGCAGGCTGCTGACGATCTTTCGCTGGCTCTGGAGGGGGTTATCGCCCAGCGGCTGGTTGCCAGGGAAGATCAGCCCGGCATGATTCCGGCGGTGGAAATCCTGCGTGCCACGCCGGTAGTCCGTTCGCTGATTGCTGACCGCAATTTTAAAGACCTGGAAACAGCGATCCGCCGCGGCCATGAAGACGGTATGGTTACCTTTGACCGGGCGTTGTGCGAAATGCACAAGTCCGGGAAAATCTCGCTAGAAACCGGCCGGATCACGGCTTCCAATGCCGATGAATTCCTGCTGCTTTCGAAAGGCATGGAAAGTGGAATCGAGACTTTTCGCGACCTTTCCGGCAAGGAAGAATCCGATACGGACAAGATCAATATCAAACGGCTGCTGCATTCGGCGGTTGCCAACAATGCCAGCGATCTGCTTATCAGCGCCGGCTGCCGTCCGACGGTCCGGGTTAACGGCGAACTGGTGCCGATGGACACCGATAGCATGACTTCCTCCGATACTAAACGGCTGTTGTTCAGTATTCTTTCCCCGAGGCAGCGGGCGGACTTTGAAGAGAACCGCGAAATAGACTTTGCGCTGACCGTATATCTCAAACGCAGCGATTCTCCGGCGGACGCCCCGCCTGACCAGTGCCGCTTCCGCGTAAACGGCTTTTACCAGCGCGGTAACGTCGGCACGGCAATCCGCATCATTCCCAAATCAATACCGACTCCGGAAGAGTTGAATATTCCCGCCTCAATCGTCAATCTGACGGATAAAAAGCACGGGCTGATTCTGGTTACCGGACCTACCGGGCACGGCAAAACCACCACGCTGGCCAGCTTGATCGACCGGATCAACTCCAGGCACGGCTGCCATATCATTACGGTGGAAGACCCGATCGAGTACGTTCACCAGAACCGCAAAGCGGTAATTGAACAGCGCGAAGTTCACGCCGATACTTTGAGTTTTGCCAACGCTTTGAAATATGTGCTGCGCCAGGATCCCGACGTGATACTCGTCGGCGAGATGCGCGATACTGAAACTATTGCGGCCGCGTTGACCGCTGCGGAGACCGGGCATCTGGTTATGGCCACGCTGCACACGAACAACGCCCCGCAGAGTGTAGACCGCATCATTGACTCATTTCCCGCACACCAGCAGAACCAGATCAGACTGCAATTGTCCGGAACGCTGCTGGGAATCATTGCCCAGCGGCTTATCCCGCACAAGGACGGGCATGGCAGGGTGGCGGCATTTGAAGTCATGCTCGGTACTCCGGCGGTGCAGTCGCTGATCCGGGAAGGAAAGACCAGTCATCTGCAGTCGGTCATCGAAACCAGTTTCAAAGACGGCATGATCACGATGGAAAAAGCGATGACAGAGTTATATAACAAGAATCTGATTTCAAGGGAAAATGTCAACAGCATGCTGAAAAATTTCAAAGCGGACAAAGCGTATTAAAGAGCGGTCCGGTTTTTAAGAATATAAATACTACTGGAGAAAATTATGTACAGAATAGGACAGGGATTTGATGCTCACCGGTTTGTCGCGGACAGACCGTTGATCCTCTGCGGGGTTACGATCCCGCATCATGCCGGCTTACTCGGCCACAGTGACGCCGATGTCGCAGTCCATGCCGTAATGGACGCCATGCTGGGGGCGCTGGCTTTGGGTGATATCGGTGAATGGTTTCCAGATAACGATCCGGCATTCAAAAATGCCAGCAGCATGGATTTACTGGTGCAGATCATTTCCGATGAACATTTTTCCACTTATGAGATTATGAACCTGGATATCACGATTATCGCCCAGCGTCCGAAAGTCAAGCCTTACGTGGACCAGATGAGAACCAATCTGGCCGGCGTGCTGGACTGCGCGCCGGACAGGATTTCCGTTAAAGCCACCACTACCGAAGGCATGGGCTTCTGCGGCCGTGAAGAAGGCGTAGCCGCCATGGCCGTAGTCCTCCTGGGAAAATAGCAGACGCAATAATTCATGGTTTCAATAATGAAAAAACTGTTACTATTACTCCTCTTTTGCAGTTTTCCGGCTGCCGCGGTGGAAATTGAAAATGAGGCTTTAATAAAAGAAGCCATTGCCATTATTGGAGAATATAAACCGGCTAAAACCGGCGAACGGGTGGAACTGTATTTAAGCGACTATGATGATGAGGATAAAATAACCGGCAAGCTCCGCAAATTAGACTCAAACCGGATTGTACTGGATTTGGATGATGGAACAACGGCCGGTTATAAGCAGGATGACATATCATTAAAGTCCAGATGGATCTTTTTTAAAGAAGCGTATTATAAAAGACTGGCTGACGCCATCTATAAGCTGGCTGAAGATAAAAGACGGCTGGAAGAGGCAAAGCTTCAGGGCGCAAACGGGGAAGGACAGCAGTCGAAACCCGCAAACAGCAGAAACATACCAAGCTGGCGCCAGGTAAATTACAAATATGATGCGATTGCACCTTATTTTGAGTTTGTGAATTTTTCCGACAAACGCACGGCCGCCGCTCAAAAAGAAGCAAGCAGCGGCATCCCCAATATTGATGCCGCCATTACAAAGGAAAGCGGCGTTTTCAGGGTTAAAGCCAGAGGGCAGGGCGAGAATATTGATGACGCACTTAAGCAGGCCTTTAAAGACGCGATCCGGAAGGTGGTCGGGGTTTATGTTGACAGTATGGAAATTGTAAAGAATGAAGAAGTCATCGAAGACAGGATCATCACCCATAGCAATGCCTTTATCAAGGATTATTTAAAGACAACTCCATTCAGCAGCGGGATAATTGAAATAGAAGCGGTGGTGGTAATCGACGATTTTGAGTCGGCCCTGAAAAATAATCAGATCACCTTCAAGGCGAATGTCAGTGGTTATGCGCTTTTTGCGGAGACTGCGACCAAGCTGGACGGCTTGAAAGACGCGATAAGTGTTTTTCAGAATATTTTCCAGAATTTTCCGCGCAAGATAACTAAAATATCCGCTTCTGAAGTCAAGCTTTATAATGAGGAAAAAGGTCTTTACGTTACAAACATTAAAATCGAAACCGACCCGCAAAAATATCAGGCGTTTGTAAAAGAAACGGAAAAAGCGCTGGATTCAATCTGCAAGGGGAAATGTATCTTCAAAGTCTATTTTAAAGAGGTGAACTACGCGGATGAAAAAGATAAGGTAAAACAGCGGGAGCTGCAGAAATTAGGTTTCTCTCCCAGATACAGCGCCTTCAGCGGAACCAGATATCGTTCAGAATTGAATTCTCTGCCGGAACTGAAAGCCGCCGTCAGACGCGATTCGGCCGCGGCCTCCAGACTTGACGAATGTAAGAGAAATCTTCGCGTTTTCTGGCCGTATTATTGCAATACGCTGATTTTTCAGAAGATTCAGGATTTTTGGAAGATTTATGACTTTGACTGTTCACCATTCCGGATGGTCAGAGACATTGATTACGACAAAGGCATTATGACGTTTGTTCTTTACGCGATTCCGCGAACGATATGTAAAAGCGCAGCGACTATCAACAAACAGGAACTGGCCGCCATTGATAAACAGAAAGTTGATGCAAGCTTATTCCGAGCCACCGCTCCTTATTATTGGAATGATCTGGTCTTAATGGTAGAGTTGAAAAACGGCATTGATACGGTCTGGAATAAAAGGCTGCTGATAAAAAGAGATTATTTTGACGAGTCTTTTGATTATAATAAATTTCCATCGCTGTTTTCCCAGAAGAATAAAATCAGTTATAACTCCCCGTTTCCTGCTGATTTTAATTACAGCTTTCTGAAGAATGCCTCTTTTGAAGGTACCAGTCTTTATACTTCGCCTTCGCCATCATATGAAATTTCCCCATACTTCTGCGGAAGTTCTTTTCTGGCGGCGGGCAATGAAAACATTTTCTCCGAAATCTGTGATTTCATGCCGTTCCTTTATTTCCCGTTTTATATGGAAATCCCGTTGGATAAGCTGAAAGAGACCAACCGGATAGAATGTGAATTGTTCAACATGCAGGAATATTTAACCAAACTTCAGATTAAGAAGAATTAAACTGAAAATAGGATTAGTAACGCTGGACAAATTATTGAATCCGGGTAACATTATAACAAATCCAAGGAGTATTGTTATGAAAAATCTATCGTTTGTAAAAGTCGTTTTAGTATCGGCGATCATGGCGTACGGATTAATCGGAACAAGTCAGGACCAGGATAAAACCAGTACCCGGGACCAGGAATTAAAGAAGATCAAAGAACTGGGAATTGGAATACATAAAATCAAATATGATGCCAAAGGCGCAATAGAATCTTTTCTGGTTGTCGGCCAGGCGGAGGTATCAACTGTCCTGGGACCGGTCAAAGCTCAGCTTATGGCCAGAAAGGCGGCTGAACAATCGGCCAAAGCATCTCTCGTCCAGTTTATGAAAGAGACTGTAACCGTTGTGGAAACCAGCGACAATCAGACGGTGCTGACGACCGAAGGCAACGGCAGCAGCCTGCTGCAAAAAGGCAAATCCATTGATAAACAAAGCTCAAAGTTTAAATCAGTCTCATCTGAAGTGCTTAGCGGGCTGACGCTTATTCATTATGATCTGGACGCGGACAAGAAGTCCATGACTGCAATTTACGGCTGGAAACCAAAATTCAGCGAGATAGGACGCGAGCTAAGAGAAAAAATGAACAACGATAAGACCGCCGGTTCCGGCGAAGACGGCCTTGCCGCCGCTCCGGTATCGCAGGACCAGGCAGGGCTGAAGTCGAAAAAAGTGACTTCAGATATCGCCAATGATTTTCTGTAAGCTTTATGCAGGATCCATGGCGTTTGCCTTGTGTCTGTGCGCCTGCGCCATGGAGCAGATCAGCTTTGACAAAGATCCGTACAATCCCCGGGTGCAACTGGAGTCGGGTGCGTATGCGTATTCCATGACGGTATCGTTTGCTCCTGTAAAGTTGTTTTCCGAGTTGAAAAATGCCCGGATAAATTCAAACAAGGCTAGGATATACGCGTTGACCGCGCTTAGTCGGAAGCTGAAGCTTGATAAAGATTCCGCATTGATAATTGCGAATATGAAAACGGAAAATTGCCGGACGGCGGAAGACCGTTTCTCATGTTCAGTGGTCATTCCGGTAAAGGATGTGCATATTGTCGCCCGCGCCGATGTTCCGGATGGAAGTTTCATCCCCGATGATTCTTTGCTCAACTATAAAGCATCCATGAAGAGGATATTTGTAGAAAGCTGGAAAGAGTGGAAAAGTAAAATCGGGCAGACTCCGCTTGATCAGGAAGCCGCGGAGAACTTGTCCAGGATTGAGGATGAGATAAATTCAGAGCTGGACAAGGAATGCCTGCAAAAGAAGTTTGAGTCTGACGTTATGTTATATGAAGACGATGTCAGGGAGCTGCAAAATCTTGCTGAAAAGATGAAAAAAGACCTGCTGCTCCGCGGTGAAATAAGACTGATGGAATTTAACCTGAAGAGCGATGCGGTTCAGAACAAAGCGAAATATCAGAACGATATTAAAGTTAAAGAGCGCCAAACCATTGATGCGGAGAATATATGAATATCAAACTACTATGCCTTGCGGGGCTGTTTCTTTCGGTTGCGGCTGTCGCTGATGATGCAGCAATCGCCAAATGCAGGAATCTTGCCATCAGCGAGGCCGGGTTTAAAGCTCCGTTCTCCCGGCTTGAGGTTTTTGTCATCGAAAACGGCGGGGTTAGAATCGTTGATTATAACGGGGATAAATATTTATTCGCGATTGGCATGACCGATTTGCGGGCTGACTCCCCGAAAGAGCAGATGCGCCGCATGACCGTGGCGCGGGCCAAAGCGGTCAGAGAATTGGTCCGGATGATCGAGAAAGCCCAAATCGAGGTCAAGGAAGAATCCAAAAGTGAAGTCAAGATCGTTCAAGACACGAACGCGCAACCTAAAGCTTCGCACGAGGATACCAGCATTGAGCAGTACCGCGAGGAAATCACCTCCTTCATAAAAGTCCCTGAAGTGGTAGCCACCTGGCAGTCTGAAAATGACCAGTTCTTCTACGTAGCCATCGGCAAAAAACTATCGACCGCAAAATGATCGGGCTTTTATGAAATTAAGAGTACCACAAGCATTCCCGCAGTCGCGGGATCCCGCGGCGGGACCATGGTTTTAGCCCATGCTTGTGACCGCTCCGCTTAAACCGTTCAAGCTGGAAGTTTACCCGCCGGAGGCGGCCACAGCGTGAGATACTTTAAAATCCTGTCCATCCCTGTTCGTCACGGTTAAAGTTCCAGTTGTTACCGATATACAAGCATTGAAAATACAAGAAATAAATTGCTTTTAAGCAATGAAAACACAGTGACTATTAGTATTCGGTATTAGGCGCACAACCAGACTGGTCACTAAGCATCTTATACAGGCTTCCTTCGCCGCTAGATCCAGGCTTAAATCTATTTGTAGAAAAATCTGGTATATTAATCTTATTGAAAATACTTAGAAATTGTTCAACAGATGGAACTTTGCCTAATCTACATAGATGTAGGTACGCGGGGCGCAAGAAACGCACTAATGCTTTATACCCATTCGTTTTGTTAAGCATATTTCCCTCTCCATTATTGCTCCATTCCAAAATAGCTATCAATGAACCGTTTATATCATTTACGGATTTTTCTGTGTCTCTGTGCCTGTGGTTAGCCGTTGTCCAAAATGATCCCGCAGGCGCGGGATAAGTAGTTAATACCGATTCGCAATCTTAAAGCCAGTAACGACAAGAGCAATTTTGAGAATTATTTGGGAACGGCGACGGAAGCCCGATATGAATATCGGGGAACGGAGCCGTTTTTAAATAAACGCAAAAGGGCCTTGCCGCGAAGCGGTTGCGTTTCCGCCATGCCGGATACGTGCTGTACGAGCTCAGTCGCTACCCTGGTAGCGCCAGCCTCATCCAGCCCATCCCGGCAAAGTCGGAATCCGCAATCTTTACTAGCTTTAAGAATGCGATTCGGTATAACGAAAACCTTAACCGGTGGTCGTTGAAGTTGTTTGAAAACTTAAGAAAAATGAAACACGTTGTGCTGAACGGTACTCCAAAGCCGGAGTGGGTGGTGTCCGGATGGCAGACATGGAGTACCCGCAGCCTCCCAGTTCTTCCAGTTCTCCCAGTCTTAAAGGCTCCGGCTCCACCGCGTAAAATGAAAAAAGCCGCGGTTTTGACGCCGCGGCTTAATATTTTGTACCGAACTACTTGGCGTAGTCTACGGAACGGGTTTCACGAATGATCGTGACTTTGATCTGTCCCGGATAGTTCATTTCTCTTTCGATGCGCTGACACATATCGCGCGCCAGTACCTGAGCTTCACCTTCGGTAATCTTTTCCGGATTGATCACGACGCGGACTTCGCGTCCTGCCTGGAGTGCGAAACAGCTTTCTACGCCGGCGAATTCGTGGGCGATGCTTTCCAGCTGTTCAAGCCTCTTCAGATACAATTCGGTAGTTTCACTTCTGGCTCCAGGGCGGGAGGCGCTGAGGGTGTCACAGGCGTTGATGAGCACGTCGTAGACGCTGGTGACTTCAATTTCGCCATGGTGCGCGGCGACTGCCGCAACGACATCCTTGGCCTCATTATGCTTCCTGAGGATATCTGCGCCAATCTCGGCATGTGAACCTTCAACTTCATGATCAACTGCCTTGCCGATATCGTGGAACAGCCCGATACGTTTGGCTTTCTGCTCATCAAGTCCGAGTTCGCTGGCAATCATGCCCATGAAATATGCACATTCCAGTGAATGCTGGAGCACGTTCTGAGAGAAACTATAGCGGTATTTAAGACGGCCCAGCAGTTTGATGACCTGCGGCGCGACGCCCTGAATCCCGGTTTCCAGAACTGCGGCTTCACCGGCGGAGTAGACGTCTTCGTCGATTTCTTTCTGGATTTTCTTAGTCAATTCTTCGATACGGGTCGGATGGATGCGTCCGTCGGCAATCAGCCGTTCCATTAACTGGCGGGCGACTTCCTTGCGTACCGGGTCAAAACAGGAGATGACAACCGCTTCCGGCGTATCATCAATCAGGATGCTGACCCCGGTGGCGGCTTCGAGTGCGCGGATGTTACGTCCTTCACGCCCGATGATCCGGCCTTTCATTTCATCGTTGGGCAATGGAATGGTCGCGGTGGTGCGCTCATAAGTACAGTCGGAAGCGTAACGCTGAATCGCATAAGTCAGGATTCGGCGGGCTTCTTTTTCCGATTTCTGCTTGGCTTCTTCCAGTTGATCGCGAATGACAACTCCTGCCTCGTTTTTGACTTCATTCTTCAATTTTTCCAGCAGCATCTGTTTGGCGCTTTCGCGGTCAAGCAGTGAAATTCTTTCGAGTTCATCAATCTGCTTGGAGATCTTCTGCTGCAGATCCTGTTCGCGATTGGACATGCGTTCCCGCAGCACATCAAGTTCTTTTTCCTTGCGTTCGAGGCCTTTCATCTTGGTTTCCAGCACATCGTTCTTCTTTTCCAGGTTCTCTTCACGCTGACTGAGCCGTTTTTCCGTTGCCATCTGTTCCCGACGGCGCTCTTTGAGTTCATCTTCGAACTCTTCCTTCATCTTCAGCAGTTCGCTCTTGGCGGTTACTTTTGCTTCGCGCTGGATGTGCTCCGCTTCTTTTTCGGCATCCGCACGAATTTTTGTCGCCAGGGTTGAAGCCGAGGTCTTTTGCAGTCTTTGCATAATCAGACTGATAATAAACCCGGCTGCAATGCCGACAACACATCCGATGATTCCAGTAATTATTCCATTCATAAAGTTCTCCTCTTTAGTATCATTTGAATCTGCTTATTCCTGCTTCAGTCACAATCATATCCAGCGGACAATCATGGGCTTCGACGGGGATCTCCGTATTCTCCTGACATTGGTAAAAAATACCTATTCTAATCCCGCTGCTTTTACTCAGCAACCGGTCATAGACGCCTTTACCGCGGCCGAGCCGCGATCCTTTCGAGTCGAAAACGACACCTGGAACCAGCCATATCAAAGTATCCAGGACATCTTGCGATGCCGCTTTCAAACCTTGTCCCGGTTCCATGATCCCGTATTTGCCGGGAATCAGGTCGTTTCGCGTATCTTTAATTTCAACCATCTCATATCTGTTTCCGCTGTCACTAGTGAAGCGGGGCAGATATATTTTAATCCCGGATTGCATGGCATGTTCGATAAACATGCTTAAGTCCGGTTCGGTACCGTCAGTGATAAACGCGCCTGCAGCTTTTGCGGCCGCGATCTCGGGTACCTGAATCAGGTTAACGCAAATCGCCTGATCGGCTTGTTTGCGGTAATCCGGGTCAAGTGAACTGCGGTGTCGCAGAAATTCTTTCCTTAGTCTTTGTTTGACGGAAAGATTATCCATTGACCGCTTTCTCCTCAACCTGCTTGCACTGTTTCCAGTAATTAATCCTTTCTTTGATTTTTTCCTCATAGCCGATACCGGCCGGAAGGTAATAACTTTTAGGAACTCCGAGATAATCCTGGACGACAAAACCGCCAAAACTATGTGGGTATTTGTAGTCCTTCCCGTTTTTGTCTTGACTGGCTCCGGTTGAATGAGGATCTCTCAAATGTGTCGGAACCGGCTGTATTCTTTCTTTCCGCACATCTTCCAGTGCGGCGTCAACGGCGGCATAAGACGCGTTGCTCTTGGGAGCGGTGGCGCAAAACGTCACCGCCTGGGCCAGGATGATCCTGGCTTCCGGCATCCCGATCATTTCGACCGCCTGCATGGCGCTTACCGCCAGGGGCATGGCTCTCGGATCGGCATTCCCGATATCTTCGGACGCGAAAATAACTATCCGCCGCGCTATGAACCGGATGTCTTCTCCGGCATGAAGCATTTTGGCCAGCCAGTAAATCGCCGCGTCCGGATCGCTGCCGCGCATACTTTTGATGAATGCGCTGGCCGAGTCATAATGACCGTCATCATCGTAATTGATGAATTTCCGCTGGATGGATTCTTCCGCTTCGACAACTCCGATATGGATGTTGCCCTGCGGATCAGGTTCAGTCGTAAGTACTGCGATTTCAAGGGCATTCAATGCTTTCCTGGCATCGCCTTCGCAGATTTCCGCCAGGAACGTCATTGCTTCATCGCAAATCGTTGCGGGCTTGTCTTTGAAACCGCGACTGTCAATCAGAGCCCGTTTCATCAGGCTGATGACCGCCGCTCTGGGCAGCGGTTCCAGGGCAAATACCAACGAACGTGACAACAGTGCGCCGATGACATAAAACTGCGGATTGTGAGTTGTCGCTCCAATTAACCGGATATTGCCGTTTTCGACATCAGGGAGCAGTGAATCCTGCTGGGCACGGTTAAACCGGTGGATCTCGTCTATGAACAGAATGGTTTTCCGGCTGCCGGCTTCTTTGCGAAGCTTGGCAAGATTGATCTCCTTGCGGATGTCGGCAACAGTGGATGAGACTCCGGACAATCGAATAAATTCGGAATCCGTCGTCAGTGCAATCAGTTCCGCTAAACTAGTCTTTCCGGTACCCGGCGGGCCTGATAAGATGATGGATGTGAAACGATCGGCATCGATGGCACGGCGCAAAAGCTTACCCGGAGCCAGGAGATGTTCCTGCCCCGCATATTCTTCAAGGGTTCTCGGACGCATTCTGGCGGCAAGAGGTTGTCCTGCCTTTGAAAGCTCCGTCACTCTTGTTTTTTCCGAAACACCGATATCAAAGTTTAACTGTTCCATCCTGAATCCCAAGCCGCGGAAAAGTCAGACAGCAGTCAAAATATGTAGTGTTGTACTGTAATAGAGAGAGTTATGAAAAAATCCTGTATTCAAAACCGTAGCCGGAAATATCCCTGGCGGGTCCTGTATTGACAGATATATTACGTCTTTTATTCATATTCAATACCTCTATTGAAGCCGGCAATCCTGTAGAATGCACTGCAAGTACCTCACATACATAATTGAATAACAATACTGACTTTTCTTGAGTCGCTAATGCTATGTCATTTATAATATATGTAAAAGCGTTCTGCTTCCCCCTTGGACGCAGGCGCTGCTTTATCAGAATATAATGCTTAAATCCATTTCATGAAAGTCAAAATTGATGAAAAAACACATTTTAAATTGAATTTTATACGACTCTTGATGTAAGGATATGATTTTAAGGCTATTATAATATATACTCTGCACGGCTGAAAATGTAACAATAGACGTGCAGAGTATAGTTTGGCAACCGTGCTTTTTGCCGAATTTTTGGAGGATTATTACTAAAGGCATATTGATTTTCAAGAATTCCGCATAAATATTTATAGCTGTTTGTTTTTGGACCATAATAATAAGGTAATATAAAGAAGATGAAAAATCAGGTGATTTTGTTTCAGGGCGACTCCATTACGGATTGCGGACGGGCTCGCGATACGAACGTACCTAATACCGGACTTGGCGCGGGCTATCCGTTTTTGTCGGCGGCGCATCTGCTTTGCGCAAAGGCGGAAGACGGACTCAAGATCTTTAACCGCGGCATCAGCGGCAACCGGATTGTTGATCTTTACGCCCGCTGGAAGGTTGACGGGCTCAATTTAAATCCAGATGTTATCAGCATTCTGATCGGGGTCAATGACACATGGCATGAATTCGGCAGCAAAAACGGCGTCGAAATTCCCCGCTTCGAGCAGTTTTACCGGATGCTGCTGGAATGGACTGTCCAGGCCCGCCCTGGAGTGAAAATGGTTCTGTGCGAACCCTTTGTGTTTGTTTGCGGCGCGGTGGGTCAGGACTGGGTTCCGGAAATCAACCAGCGCCGGGAAGTCGTCCGCAAAATGGCAAAAGAGTTCGACACTATCTTTATTCCATATCAGGAAATCTTTGATGCCGCCCTGAAACGGGCCCCGGCGGAATACTGGCTGGGTGACGGCGTTCATCCGACTTATGCCGGACATCAGCTTATGGCCGCCGCCTGGATGAAAGCCGCTGACGGAATTATCTGACCGGTGTAAATACCTGTATGTCAAAGCTTTAATGCATGCCTTATCCGCATTGTTACTTAGGAAAGCCTACCGGCTGAGTCAGGATTACTTTAAAATCCTGGGACAGTCCCATGGCTTTTTCCAGTTGTGGGTAGTCAATCCAGCCGCAAACCACGGTCGACAGGCCTTCGGATGCGCAGTACAGGTAAACATTCTGGCTGATATAGCCGATATGGTTCCAGGCCAGGTTCAGACCTTCCGGCTTGTCGCCGCCGATCTTTTTAAGGTCCGAAACATAAATCAGATCGACTGGAACATTCTTATGGAACTCCTGCTTCCCGCATTCCGCCCGGATATCTTTTGCCAGAACCAGCTTCAGGGTATTGCCTTTCGGTTCATAAAGATAAAGACCGTCTTTCATTGCCGCATAGATCATGGGGTCCTGAACGTTCATGGCGGTCGGCGCCGTGTGTTTGCCGTCCGTCCGGTTGACGCCGAAAGCCGCCCATAATAAATTCGATAACTGCTGCTGTGACAGCTCTTTATCACTGAATTCTCGACTGCTCTTTCTAAGCGCCAGGCACTCCATTAAGGGTTTTCCGCCTTTCATGTCCGGCGGCGGCAGCGTGATTTCTTTCGACGGAAGAGCGGCTACGACTGCGCCGTTATCCGCAAAACATACGACGGCAGCAAGAATTATGACTGCGATAAACAACAGTTGTTTTTTCATATTAAACCTCTTTTGGAAATATTTTAATCGGTTGTTGTTCTATTCCCCGCCACTCCGGGTTGCTTAAATTACCATCCCGGTTGTGTACCGGACGGGGTCCAGCAACGAAAGTGACGAACGATACCTGGTGGACTCTGCCACGAGTTATTTCCTTAAAATACTTCAATCTTGAAAAAAAGCAATAATTACAAAGGTAAACCCCACAGTTCAGCCAAAGTTTGACTTTTGCGGTCATAACGGTCGGCGAGAGTTAGAAATACAATAACGGATGGATCGCTCAGCTCATGTGCATATTGCTGATAACTATTCCTGTCTAATGTTAGAGCATCAAAAAAGGTTGATATATATATTTATGGGATTAATGAGTCCAGTGTTTTCTCGCTTTCGACTCTAGCATTATTATGATTTTAAAAGAACTTTAGATCTTTCTATAAACGTTATATCCCTTCTGGATATTAAAAATTGTATTGAAGAGATTGGAGAAATTACCTCAAGCTTCCAGCTTGAGTGGATCGGCGAAATCGCAAGCAGGATGCTTGCGGTGCTATTTATGACGGTAGTCGCCAGGTGTGCAGTTGTAGAGCTCGCGGAAACGGTGGTGCAGATGGCTTTTGTCGGTGAAACCCCATTTCAGCGCGATTTCGTCAATGCTCAAACTGGTGGCGGTCAGGTCTGACGCCGCGCCGTTCAGGCGGTGTCTGAGCATGAAATCGGGGAAGCCGATACCCATTACTTCGCGGAATTTACGGCTGAATAAATTGCGGTTCATTCCGGCGGCGGTGGCGATTTCCTCCACGGTAATAAAATTATTCTGCCGGAATGCCGTTTCCAGTACCCGCGTGATCAGGTTGTAATCTTCATTGTCCAGGCGCGGCGCGGCGGCATGGTCGGTTTGCCAGTTTTCGAGCAGGATGAGCAGCAGTTCAACGGTTTTATTGGCCAGCCATAAATTCGTGTATTTATCCGGAATGGCGGTGACTGCCGCCAGTTTCCGGGCGATGTTCAATACTTCTGTTTTTTGCGATTTATGCAACCGGGGGCGTTCTGCCGGAGCCGCCCGGAAAGGGGCGAAGAGGTCATATTCGCCGCCTGCTTTTGACAGGAATCCAGGCCAGACGACCAGAATCAGCGCCCGGCAGGGAACGCTCAGCGCCTTGTAGCCGTGCGGTTCCCAGGGGCCGCACAGCCAGACATCTCCGGCGCTGTATGCCGTTTCCCATTCCCGGTAATATCTGTTCATGCCTCCTTTCAGCAATATCCCTATTTCCAGCGCGTAATGCATATCGAACCCGCTGTCGCTGGGGGACAGATGTTCATTCAAGATGCATCCGACCGGGGAGCTTTCCGAAGCGCCGGTAGCTAGACGGTTGATTTTTTTGTCGATCAGATAGTCCATGTTAATCCTTATAAATCAGGAAGTCCGCAAGCAAGTTCTAAAGTGCGGTCCCGCTTGCGGGTCCCGCGACTGCGGGATCTAAAGTTCTAAAAGGAGTAAGACAAAACACCACGATTTCGGACTTATGTTTTCCATTCTGACTCCTGCTATTAATATGTCGCTCCACTGGAGCTCGTTTGATTTTTTGTGCTTCAGACTATTAATATTTCGCGCCGCTGGCACTAAAATCTGAAATCCCGGTTATGACGGAGCATAACCCTCCATTAAAACCGGATACATTCCGGCTTCTCTATCCTGTATTGTTCTGACTCCTGACTTCCGGTATTTTAATTAATTGCAAAAATACAACTCATAGTATTAACTATACAACACGACTGTATTGATTTAAAGCGTGTTTGCCGTTAAAATGTATATATCGATATACAACATTATTGAAAGGATTGTTATGAAAGATAAAATTAAAATTGTATTGATCGGGGCAGGCAGCCGGACATTTGCGTCATGTGTCATTAACGATATCGTATCCAACCCCGACCTGGCGGCAGTCAAGGTGGAGGTGTGGCTGGTGGATATCAATGAGGACAGTGTGAAACGCATGCTGGATTACGCGGAACGCGCGGCGGCCTACCGGAAGTCCAAAGTACAAATTTTCGCCACTGCCGACCGCCGTCAGGCACTGCCCGGTGCGGATTTTGTGATCGTTGCGGTCGATATTCGGCGTCATGAACTGTGGGAACAGGATTTCCGGGTTGCGCTGGCATTCGGTTTTCGGCATGTTTTCGGTGAAAACGCCGGACCTGGCGGACTGTTCCATGCATTGCGGAATCTGCATATCATCATGCCGATCTGCCGTGACATTGAAGCGATCTGTCCGGAAGCCGCCGTGTTCAATTTCACCAATCCGGAGGCAATCATCCTGACCGCCATCCTGACGCAGACCAAACTGCGGGCGTTCGGGCTCTGCCACGGTTTCTACGCGCTGTGGGAATCGGTCAAGCGGCTGCTTGGGCGCGAGCCGGAGACACTGGATATCCGTACCGCCGGAATCAATCACCTGTTCACATTTTACAAGATCAGCGATCCGGTTACCGGCGAAGATCTGATCCCGGAATTCAGACGCAAAATCGCGGAAAATATTGATAGTTTCGACAATCTGACCAGATTCCTTTTCGAAAAATTTGGAGTGCTGGGTTATCATCATCAGGAGCATACCGGGGAGTTCATCGGCTATGCCCATGAACTGTGTACTCCGCTGTGGGATTTCGGGATTGAAACCTGTCCGATTCCGCCGCATCTTGACCGGGCGGTCACCACTTCCGATTTGTACTGGGCAAGAGGCAAAGAAGACCGGAAAGCCTTGCCGACGTTTCTGGCGGACAACAATAAAGGGCAGAAGCGATTTGACGCCTATATTGACGGAACCAGTCCGCTGGATGAAGAATTTATGAAACCCAGCGGCGAACTGGCGATACCGATCATCTGTGACATCGCGTTCGACCGCAATATCCGCCGTCCGGCGGTGAACGTGTTGAACACCGGCAGATATATTCCGAATTTGAGCGAAGACGGCTGCATTGAAATCGCTGCGGTATTCAACCGTTGCGGCGCTGTTCCAGACCATGCTCCGCCGCTGCCGGAAGGTTTCGCGGCAATGCTTCGGGTTCAGCATTCCGTGCATAAACTGATGGTCATGGCTTATCAGGAAAAATCCCGTTCGCTGCTGTTGCAGACACTGCTGACCGACCCGGTAACGAATTCGGCATCAAAGGCGGAAAAATTCATGGATTACATGCTGGAACTGCAAGCCCCGTATCTGCCGGAAATGAGGTAGGGGAAATTCTAACGTTCTAAAGTGCGGAAGACAGGAAAACTAATATAAACGACATCACAGGAAAATTTTATGCATACTTCAGTATTAAGTGCGGCACAGATTGAAGCGGTTCATCAGGCATCGCTGAAAATATTGGCCGAAATCGGAGTGGAAGTCCCGCATCAGGAAATGCTGGGCCGGTTCGCGGACAGCGGCGCGGACGTTGATTTTAAAAGCAACCGCGTGAAGATTCCGGAGCATCTGGTCAAATCTTCAATCGCCAGCGCCGGCAAGCAGTTCACCATTTACGGCCGCAATTTAAATAAAAAAGCCGAGTTCGGTTTCGGCAAACGCAATTTCAACAGCATTGCAGGGGAAGCGCTCTGGCTGGACGAGATCGGCGGACAGCGCCGCTATCCGTCGCTGAACGATGTGGTCAGCGCCACCCGGCTGGCCGATGCGCTGCCGCATATCAATATTCCCGGCTCAATGGCCGATCCGCATGAACTGCCGGTGCAGTGGCGCTGCGTGGCGGTGGCCGCCGCGATGCTCAAAAACACCACCAAACCGATAACGTTCTGGTTTCACGACCGTATTTCCGCCAAATATCTGGTTGAACTGCTGATCGCGCTGCGCGGCAGCGAGGCGGAAGCCGCTAAATATCCGGCGTTTTATCCGTTTTTCGAGCCGATCAGCCCGCTGCGGTTTCCGGTTAACGGTATTGATCTGCTGTTTGAGACTGTCCGGCTGAATCTGCCCGTGCCGATCGGCCCGATGGCGCAGATGGGGATTTCCGCCCCGGCGACGATTGCCGGAACGCTGTCGCAGGAGAACGCGGAAATCCTGGCCGGCATCTGCATCACCCAGTTGATCCGTCCGGGCATGCCGGTCTGTTACGGCGGCATCTGCCATGCGTTTGATATGGGCACGACCCAGATGATTTTTGCCGGGCCGGAACAGGCCATCTTCGGTGTCGCAATGACCCAGATGGGCAAGCATTACGGATTCCCGGTTTACGTCAATACCGGTTTGACCGACGCGAAATGTCCGGATGCGCAGGCGGGTCTGGAATCCGGCGTCACACTGGCGCTCTCCGCCGCCGCGGGAGCCGATATTTACGGACACATGGGGATTTGCGGCGTGGACCAGGCGACCTCGCTGGACATGCTGGTGCTCCAGGACGAAGTGATCGGTTATGTGAAAAGTGCCATGCGGCAACTGGATTTTTCCGATGAAGCGCTCGGCTTTAATGTGGTTAATGATGCTGTCGCAGGCGAGGACATTATTGCCCATGACCACACGGCTGAACATTTCCGGGAGGAACTTTATTTCCCGCCGCTATTGGATCGTGCATATTATCAGAGCTGGCTGGACGCCGGAGGCAAAGACATGTCCGCCCGCTGTCAGGAACGCCGCCGCCAGCTGCTGGCAACGCATCAGCCGGAACCAATCGCGCCTGAATTGTCATCGCGACTGGATGAAGTAGTCAACGCCGCCAGAAAGAATTCCGATGGTAAATAGTTGGATCTATGGGAAAAAATGAATATCCAATATCCAGCCATGAATAATCAATATCCAAGGGAAAAGTTCTTCAAGCACTGATGTCGATTATACTGATTCCCGCAGGACATGGAATCCGCTTATTATTCAGTTCCAGTTCAAAAGGGTGATTACTCTTTACGTGAATTTTACCGTCATTTTCTATGATAATGTCGCAACAGACCTCTCCGAAGCAAAAATCGGTGATGCCGTGACGGCCTATTGGACGGTAGTGATATTTGACGACTTTTTCAATGGCATCGACATTATAGAATCCCAGGATATTTTCAATCAGCATGGAGATCGGACCGAGCGCTGACCAGCCGCAGAAATCGGGACGCACCAGTTTTTCGCCGTGCTTATCCAGCGCCGGTCTGGCTTCGGCTGGACTGTAACATTCCCAGATCGTGGCCGGGCTGAAATTCCTGTAGGTTTCCGCCATGTGCGTTACGGTGCGTTCGGCCAGTTCAGCGGCCAGTTCGAGGCGGCCATATTTTACCAGCGCCCGCATAACCATATAGCTTTCAGGCAGCCATATGCTGCCGCGCCAGTAACGGCCATCCGGTTTAAAATAGCGGCAGTTGCGGGCTACAGTAGTGATCGGTACCTTCCCGCCCAGCAATTCCGGATTTTGAAGTACGGATATCTGGCGTTCGGCGCGTTCCGGCGAAGCGGCTTCCGCCAGCAGCGGCCAGAACGACGCCGGGGTCAGAATCCGGTCATAGTCATAATTGGCGATCCAGAGATCGTAATAAGAGCCGTCGCGTTCGTCAAAATAAGAGTCGTTCAACAGTTTTACATGGGCCTGATATTTGGCAGTGTAGTCCATTTCGATTGCCGTTTCTCCGATTGCCGCCGCCATTCTGGCGATATACAATGCCGACAACGCCATCTGTGCCAGGGCATCCACCCAGAGAATATTACAATGCGTATCTTCGCCGCGCGGCGTATTGTCCATTCCGGAAGCGCAGCCGCTCCACATGTAACCGCGGTCGATTTTGTGAAAGTTCGCCTGTACATGCGAAAAAGGGAATTTATTCCCGGTGCACAGATTTTCCATGAATTCATAATGCCGCTGTAAATATTTCTTTTCAACCAGATTGCGGTGCAGACGTGAATTATTACCGGTAAAACGCCAGTATTCATATTCAGTCCACGCAAACAGCGGCGGATTGTCCGGATGATGAATCAGGCATGGTGACTTGACCCCGTCAAGCATTGGCAGATAAAAGTTATCCAGGCTTTCAATGCCGGGAAAGTCTTTCGGCGCGTATTTGCAGAAATGGACCATAAAGCAGGTATCCCATATCCATAAACGGGAGGGATTAAATCCCTCGTCCATATGGTGGACCGCCGGAAGACCAGGTATATCTTTGATGTGTTCAGCAGCCAGCCGCCATGCGACCTGATACAATTCAATAAATTCCGGTTTGCTATCCAGGATAACACCGGGAACACTGAAATTATTAACTAACATTGTTCATTTCCTGTCGTTCATAAAAATATCATGGATCTGCTGCTTCACCTTGTCTTCCGGCAATCTCCTTATGGCGGGGCTGTTAATTGCCGTAAATTCTGATGTTGTTAAGATGTAAAAAACTTGCAGCGCTGCGGGGCAGTTCAAATTTGATGTATAACGCTTTTTCGGGAGTTTTTAAATCAATTGTCCATTCAGCCTGAACATCAGCAGCCTTCCAGATTTCTTTCCATGTTTTCTTGTCATTTGAAACGGATACGATTAATCCTTTTGCTCTATCCTGAGGTTCGCTGGTGCGGTTCTGGATGTAGATGGTCTTTATATCGGCAGGAGATTTCAGGGTGACAATAACCCATGGCTCATCGTTCTTTGTATGAATTACAAACTGATCTTTGTACTGTCCGGTACGTTCGCCATCCTTGAGCAGAAAACCTATGTCCACGTTCCATCTGTCGTCGGCACTTGAACCCAACTCCACGGTCGCGTCAGCGCCAAGATCTTTAAGACCGGCCGGCGGTGCCGCGGGGACTTCCGCGGAAACGCAAAAACTTAATCCCATCATCAAAAATGAACCCAGTACCATTGATTTTATCATACTCATTTTAAAATTCTCCAAGCTGGCATTTGCCTTGTTGTTATGAAATTCATTCGAAAACCCGGTTAAACATTATTCTTGACTATAATCCTCCTTTCTTTTTTATTTAAATTCGTACTTGTAAGCCCACTTTATGCTTTCGCCCGGTTTCAAGTCAATAAGGATAAAAGGTTCCGGGCATATTGCGCGATTATTTTCCGTATCGGCAACGTAAAGATTGTATTTGTAAGGAGTGAAATTGCCGGATATTTCCACGGATGCGCCTGTTTTTGAATCGGATATTTTGACGCGGTTGTCCTCGGCGGTTTTACCCCCCCCCAGGCATACGCCGTCGGAGAGTTTTCGCTGTATAGTCACGGTTTTACCGCGGAACATACTCCGCGGGAAACCTCCGGTTATAAGAATTGGCGTAAAAGCGAACTCCAGTATGTAATCCTCGCAGGGAGGCTTGTTGTCAATCAGAGTGAAATTGTGATTGTAATGGTTGGAGATTATTCTTTTTGTCCCGGTATTTTTGAATTCGTGTTCTATATGCATGACTGGTTTGTCCGGCTCCAGGCGTACCGTTTTGCGATAATCATAGCTCCAGCCCAGTTTGTCCTGCACCTTCTGGACAAAGCGCATGGAGTTCGCCTGCGTTTCGATTTTCCACGGGAAACGCTCCAGCGGATAATAGGCGGTATAGTGGTGATAAACATTGGATAATACTTTCTGCAGCAGTCCGACTCCGATTTTTAAAAACGGTCCGCCTGATTCCGCCTCGTAAAAACCAAGCGGCTCTTGAAATTCCTCCGCCGGGCCTGACACGTCCTGATACATGAGCGGATTGCGATTTTTGACCGGGAATTCCGCTGAATACTCATGGCCGTTGAATTTTAAACTGGTTATCATTCCGGCCTGCTCAAAGCGGGGTCCCCTGTAATAAGAGTCTGTTTTGCCGGGCGTTGCTATTTTTACTGTCAACATTCCGTTGCTTATGGTTGTTTCAGGATAGTTTTTAATCCCGAGTTCGGCGTTCAGTTCTTCCGGAACATTATCAAAGAAATTCAGCCCCGGGGAGTCATTGGGCATCAGTTTGAATCCGGCTTCGCCACCGGATGGTTTTAATATCACTGAGAGCCTGTTCATGCCGGGGGAGAGATACCAGTTCTCCAGTGTAAAAGCTTTGTTTGCGCATGCAGTTTGCGAATTCATGAGAATTATGCCGTTGACAACAATTGCGGCGGGGTATTTTGACGAGAATTTCAGCGCCAGCCCCTCGCCGAAGAAATGTGTCGTGAAAACAGCGATTCTGCCTTCCGGAATATTTTTTACCGACAATTCTCCGTCCTGGTTGATTATGCCGCTTTTTTTCCATTCCATTTTTTCATTGCCGGCAGATTCAGGATAGCCTGCCGCCAACCGCTTTTTTAGATATTCCGGAATTTTTATCTCCGCAACTTCTTCGGACTTAAGAAGCGAGAATTTCCATTTTTCGGCAGAAGTATTTTTGAAAGAGTTGAATTTTTTAGACATGTAGAGCAGCGCCACTCTGCCGCCGGGCGATGGCCTGAGTTCAATGATGTTGGCGTTTCCCGGCATGGACTTGCCGCTTGAGAAGCGCAACGCGACCGCTTCCGCCGGGGAGTCAGGGGTACTGACAGGGGCGGCTGCTACTTTCCTGCCGTTAAGAAAAACTTCGGTTGCGCCGAAGCTGCCGCCGGTAAGCAAGCCGACTTCCATTTCGTAGTTGCCGCCAATCCATGGATCGAAAGGAAATGAGGGGCAAAACTCTTTGGTGAAGAGCAGCAGGTAGCGGCTTTCAAAACCGGAAACAAAAAATGAAGCCAGCGCGGCGTCGCAATTGCCCGGATTACTTGTCTGGCACAGTTTTCTGACATCTTCAGCTCCGGCCGGAAAGGACGATATTTTAACGATTTCAGCATTTGAGCAGAATGCTCCTGATGATATAATCAAGAGCACAAAAGCCATTTGCAGTAATTTTTTATACATTATTTTTTGCTTCCTTTCCGGGCGTAGTTTTGAGTTTATCTGTTTTTTGCCTCTTCAGCAAATATTATTTTTGATTCCTGCAGATTCGTTCCGTCAGATTTGGATATGAAGACGCTGAAAGACATGTCTTTAGGTTCATCTTTCTGGTAGATGCTTCTCCATCCGGCCCCGCCATGGTCTCTAAGCGGATATTCTTTTGATACTTTACAGTTAACATGCTTATTACCAATCATTTAAAGCATGATTAAAATAAAAAAATACTGGCTACTTCAATTTTACATTTAACAGTTCAAGAATTTTCTTTTGCTCCTCATCTGGTTTTGAGACACATTTTTTTACCACAATACCGCCGATAATAGTTTCAGTCATCCGTATTGACTTCAAACGTTCAACCACAATTTCAAATGTCCAGCGTTTATCTCCATATTAGCCGCATTTCCGCAC
>CAIPAT010000418.1 GCA_903863035.1 uncultured Lentisphaeria bacterium | reverse complement strand
CAAATAGAGTTTTAAGTTGTGTTAGTGTCAGTGTGGCAATCGCTGGAAAAAATATCGTTAAAAACGCCGGAAATGGCAGTTAAGCCAGCGCCGTCAAATCCGGCAGGATATTCTTCAGGCCCTTTTCGGACAGGGTTTAGCTTGTGCCGGTGGCATTGGGACTGAAGTCGATACGCATAAATCCTTTACTGAAGTCAGTTCCGCCGGTGGCCAGATTGGCGAGGCTGTCCATCATGTACATTTTAATGGAAGGGCGGCGTTGTGATGCCAGCTTATTGGCTCCGTACGCCGGGGCTCCCATAGTCATATTTTCGTTAATTGCAATGTCGGTATTCCACGGCCAATTGAATCCGGTAGGCTGTTCCGGGCATTGAAATTGCTTGCGGGTGATGAATAACGCGGCGTCATTCCGGGTACTCGAAGTGGAAACCAGTATGTCCTTCCTGCCTACGAGCTGTTCGTTCCAAAGATAGTTAAAGGCCGCGGCATTTCCAAACGTCGGCATCAGATAGCCGAAGTTGGAATCGGTGTAATTCTGTACGGCCAGGCCGAGTTGTTTCAGATTGCTGTTACATGCCGCCTGACGCGCAGTCATCCTGGCTTTATTGAGCGCCGGGAGCAGCATTGAGGCCAAAATCGCGATGATCGCGATCACCACGAGGAGTTCGATGAGTGTGAAAATTTGCTTCCGTTTCATGAGCTTTTCTCCTTGATTTAATCTTAAAATCTGTTGCCGTTTCATGATTTTTGCCTCCTGTTTTGATTATACATTATTTTGCTGGTAACTGCTATTGAATCTTAATTTATTGAAAAACACGGTTATGCTGGCGGCAGGATCGGAAACCAGCGGAATATTTCCCGCGCGATGAGCCGATGTCCGTCGCGATTGCAGTGATTGATCCATGACAGCAGATCGCTGATTTGTCCTCCTCTGTCACAATATTGTTGAAAAACTTCGAAACAATCTGCTAAGCCTGTGCCATATTCTGCGGCAAGCCGTCTGACTTGCTTTGCATGGGCGACGGCGAGTTCCGGATCATGCTGACTGCAGGCCGCTTCCATACCAGGCGTGAGCAGCAGCACTTTGATTTTTTTTGCCAGCGCCTGTTCGATCATGGATTTCCAGGCTTGTTCTGCCCGTTCCAATCCGACAAAACGATCGTTAAGCGCGTAATCAATTGTAATCAGATCCGGCCGGAGGGACAGTACATCCCGCGCAAACCGTTTTTCCCCGGTTTCAGCGTTTTCACCACCGACAGCGGTAACAATCATGTTGATGACTGCCATCGGGCAGCGTTCCTTAAGCATCCGATGCAGCAGGTGCGGATAGGCGTTGAATGTGTCCACCACATGAAATCCAGCAAATCCGGCGGGAGCGCTGTGCCCGTGACAAACGATATTTATTGTCCGGTTGTCAGGCCATATCTTCATCAGTTCCGCACTCAGCGGCTGAAGATAATTTTCTTGTTCCGCAATAGCCATGACTGTCTCTCCATTAACACTTGTTGATGACGACGGCTTCGATCCCGAGCAGATCGCCGAGTCTCCGGATATTTTCGGCATGATGTCCGATGCCGAGCGCGAAATGATGGGTCGGCCCTTCGGCAATCCAGCGCCGCAAAAAGGTTTTGATGTCCGGTTTGAAGCGTCCATGCGTGTTGGTGTTGCCGGTCGGCGGCACCGGCCCTTCGACGGATTCGCCTTCCGCGATTATAAATTTGAATTTACCGTCACTTTTGAGCCCGATGCTGAGCATGGTGATGGGGCCTTCCTTGATTTTGAACTCCACGCTGGCACCGGAACCGGGTTTGCCGTGATATTTTTTCAGGCTGCGCAGAACTGGTTTGCCGTTGGCGATATTTAGGTGATGCGGACCGTCATGGCCGACCAGCACTGTGTCGCGAATAAAATCAATTGGATGGAATTCGGCAAAACTGCCGCCGATATCCAGACGGTCCATAATCATCATCGCAATACAGGTCTTAATGTCATATTCGCCGCACATCGGGAACCCGGCGGAAGTCAGCATGGAATTGCCGATAATAAAATTGGTTACCAGCGTCCGCATGTCCGAGCCATTTTCCGCTTCGTAATAATAGGCTAGTCCGTCAAGCTGCTTATCCGCAATGAATCTTTCCAGCGCCACGGCGGCCCTGGAGGCGATTGCCAGGTCTTTTTCGTTTAATTTTTCGGTTAGCGGGTCACTCACCGGAACCGGAGTGTCGAAGAAATCGAGGATGCGTTTTTTCATTGCCAGTACCGTACTGTCGGAATCGGTCAGTTTGCTGAAATGAACCATGACATCATCCGGTTCGCACTGAACGACATGACAGCCGAATCCGGCGGTTACCGCCGTGGGGTCGGTGTGCATGTCCAGCATTGCTTCCAGAACATGGCCCATATGTCCTATCCTGGCGCACTTCAAATCATGGACTGCTTTGGCGATATTGCACCAGTCCGCGATTTCGGCGTCCGCCGCCGGATCATTTTCCAGCATGCCGATGATGACATCCGGAGCTTTCCGTCCCATTCTGACCGCGACACCGGTAAATTCCGGTACGGAACAAAAATCGTCATTGCAAAGCTGCATGAACGTTGAAGCTTTGGCATAATCCATTGCCGCCAGTGGCTGGAGCGCGACCAGGACGATGGGGATTTCTTTCAATTCACGGGCAATCACGCCGAAAGTCGAGGAGGTGGCGTAAGTTACCATATCCACGAAGATCAGGTCGAAGTTGCCGGCTTTCAGTTGCGGCAGCAGCGCATAGGCGCCCTTGGCATTGTCAATGATACCGAAATTCTTTACCATGACGCCGTTGGAATTAACTTTGCGCACGAAGGTTTCCAGTTTCTCATTCAATGTGTCCAGCAGACCGTCAAACTGGTTCCAGTACACATGGTGTCCGACACCGAATACGGCGATATTGGCGGTCAGCGGTTTTCTACGATCGATTTTCATAATAATTTCCTAAAATATTTCAATTTTAATATTGCCCGAATTCATGCACGGTATTAACCATGGTCAAAAAGTTCTCCGGTATGACGCTGTCGATAATGGAATGGTCGGAACAGGCAACATAGCCGCCGTCTCCGGCCAGAGCATCGAGATGTCGGCGAGTGTCGCTGCGGACTTCGTCAGGCGTGCCGGACGATAATAATCCGACGCTGATGTTTCCGACTGGTACAATACGCTTGCCGTAGTTCTTCTTGAAGGCGTAAATGTCATTGGCCCCGGATTGCAGCGGATGACAGGCCTCGACGTTCCATTTCAACCAGTATGGAATAACCGGCGTCTGAGATCCGCAGCAGTGACAGATAACCGGATGACCGGTGGCATGGGCTGCTTCTATAATCTGCTCATAACAGGGCGCCCAGTGTTGTTCTATTGCATCCGGACTGATCATTGCTCCTTTGTTGTCGCAAAGGTCATCTCCGATATAATAGAGATGAAACGGCAGGTCTTTGATCGCGTCTATGATTTGCAGCGACCAGTGGGTGAATATTTTCATGCAGTTGTCAATCAGGTCCGGCTGGTCATATAGCATCAGCATAAACGATTCAATCGGAACAGGACCGCAGGCCATGTAAGTCTGAGTCATCGGACCGCCGATGCGCACCGCCACTCCGATTCCAGTACCTTTGACTGCATCCAGCCAGACTTGCAGTCTGTTCCGGATTGCCTGAAAATCCACTCTGGCATTCTCCAGAAAAAATGCAATAAGATCGTCAGGGGTCAGAATTGAGCCGTTGGGCGGGAGTGGCGGCTGCAGCGAACAGACGATTGCATCCTGCCCGATTGCGTTGACCAGTTCCACTGCGTCCGCCGGCGGCATTGACCAGAAATCCAGCTCATAGTCTTTCCGGTTAAGGATGTGACTGATACTTCTGGGGCCGATCCAGATTTCAAAATTCGGCGTCCGGTCGAGTTTCTGCCTGCGCAATGCCGCCAGCAGCCGTTCGATGTCCGGTTTCTTTATTGACTGCGATTTTTTCGGCATAAGACTCATTTTTTTTCTCTGTGAGGTTTACCATGAGAACGCGATATTTCCGCTGATATTTTTCAGGTTTACACACTTCCCGAACGCTGTTTCGATAAACACCGGAGTAATGAAGTTTCCATCCAGAAATGAAGCAAATATATCCAGCGATACGTCCGCCAGTATTTCCAGACTTTTTTCGCAGCCGGTTTCCGGGAAAAATGTAATGTCGGCATTTTTCAAACCAGTCAGTTTCAGGCGTCTGGTGATTCCCGGATATCCGGAGCAGGCTTCATGACATGAAACCGTTCCATCTGTTTCCTGATTTACGAAGATCCGGCATTCGCTGCTGATCGATTTAGGGAGCCGGTAAACCGCTGCGCCGTTCTTCAATTCCACGTCATAAGCGCTCATGACTGGAGCACCGAACGGAAAACTCAGGTGCTCTTCGACTAGAATGTCCGGGCAGAAGATGGATACATAAAAAGCATTGCGGTTTCTGGAAATGGTCATTTTCGGGTTGGCGGTGGCCGGCGCGTTTTTGCGGTAGATAACTTTAAAGCCAAACTCCTGGATCATCAGACGCATGACATTGTCAAAATGGAATATTTTGTTCGGGTCCGGCGGTTTTACTGCCCGCAGCCAGTCGGTCGGCTCCGCCGGATTAATGGTTCTCACCCAGCATACTTTGCCGCCATCGGCGGAGTACGGTTTGCGCGCCAGCGCGGTAACTCTGGAGTTGTGAGCGTCTTTGGCCGCTGTCGCTTTGACTGCGGTAGTTATATCATTCTGGTCGGCAATTACTTCCCGTAGCGGGCCGCCGGTGAAAATATCGTAATTGAAAATAGTCCGGGGATAAGACTGCTCCGACATCTGATCGGATTTCAGATTCAGGGTCAGGCACATTTCTCCGGATACGCCGTCAACTATTTTCAAATTTAGCAGACGGAGCATTTCCGGCACTGCGCTTTGTGCCGGACCGTAGAACAGAATATTGCCGCCGGTCTGTACAAAACGTTCAAGCTTTTTCGTAAAGTCACCGGAGCAGGCGTTGACCGGTATCACCAGCACGGAACCGGCGAAAATCTCCGGTTTGCTGTCCAGCAGCACGGTCAGCGAAGTCATGCTGGTCACGGTATTCAGCGGCAGTCCGTTGTTGATCGCGCCGCGGATAAACCAGTCGTCGGCGAATATCTCATCCAGACACCTGCCTTGTTTCAGCGCGATGTCCTGATACTCGTTGAACGGATAGACCCAGACGAAAGGCCCGGCCTGATCGGGGTTGCGGCGCATGCATGCTGTGATGAACGGAATCACTTCCTGCGGTACCATATCCGGCATTTCGCCGTAAGAGTCGTCAACCGTAAGCAGATTGACGGACGAAGGCGTGCGGATATTGCCCTGCCGGTCGATCATTGAGGCCGCCAGCGGCAGGTAAATGTCATACGGATCCCGCTCGTAACGGTCAATCCACGGACTGTTGATAAACCACGGATCGTGAATGTAAAAACGGAACGGATAGTTGCCGTCCGCCAGTTCGGAGATATGCGAAAGCCAGCCGGCCATTTCCAGCCCGAGATCTTTGTCTATTGCCGCCCACGGCGAATTTACCGGTGGAGATGCTTTGAACGTATTATAAATCTCGCTCAGCGGCGCGGCGTCGGTGGCGATTTCGATTCCGGCAGTCAGATTGCTGCCGCGCGTTTCAATCGGCATATTGGGGCATTCGCGGGAGAAATCTTCCCAGAATTTCAAGATTTCTTTTGATATTTCTCCGGCTTTTTCCGGGAAGAATTGTTTGCCGTCGAACAGCGAACCGGTGATTCCCCAGGTTTCCAGGCCGAAGCCGAACCCGTTGGAAAACCAGATATAGTCATAACCCATGTCTTGCAGAAAATATTTCGACTGCCGTCCCAGAAATACGCCGAACGGCGTATGGTCCGGAATACCTTCCGGGAAACCCGCATAGTTTGCTGAATCCTGCTTCAGAAAAGTGTTGCAGGTTACGAAAGTATCCCTTCCGATGGAGCCGCCGCAACAGATTTCGCGGTGCATGACATATTTAAATTCCGACACTGCGAATTCAGGGCCGGGATCAAAGGTGGCGCCAACCCTGACCGGCTTGCCGGAGATTTCATTCCCGGTTGTTTTAATGACTTCAATCAACTTTTTAAGCCAGCGGTAAGTCCGGGTCGGCGGGTTGTCCATATATTTCACCGGCTGATGATGGATGCTCGGGCGCGGACTGTCTGACTTCCCGAACACGGGGCTTGCAACCCCAAGCCAGCACGCCCATTCAAATTGATCGTCCAGATTACATTTATACTCCAGAATTTCAGAGCCGTCGGAAATCCATAACATCACTGATATTGCGTCCGCGTATTGCGTGAGCGGCATCCATTGAGTAAACATTTTACGGCAAACCGCCCGCATAGTTTCTTCTGAGTTATCCCGGAAGGGCTTTGAACTTAGCTCTAAAGTGACATTGCGCAAATTCATATCATTTCCCATTAGCTGTTATTGATTGTGTTATAGATTATAAACGATGATTGCAGTATCAGCTTGGTTAAAAACTGAAACAGAAGTAAATTTACACGAAATGTCAATATTGTCCAAATTTTTTCCGGTAATCGCCGGGGTTCATCCCGGCTTCAGTACGGAAAGCACGGTAAAAATAACTGAGGTCGTTAAAGCCGCAGGCATAACATATTTCGGAGATGTTCATGGCCGAATTACTTAATAATTTACAGGATTCCTGTAATCTGCGCTGTTTCAGCTCCTCAAAGATGGACTTCCCTTTCAGACTTTTATAAACTCGGCAGATATAGCTTTTATTAAGCTCGATCTTTTTCGCAATAAAGTCCAATCCGAATTGTTCGTGATAGTAGCTGTCGATAATGTGGTCGATGTAGTTGACAATATTATGGCGGTCGTTCTTTTTGATTTTTTCAATGCCCTGACGGCTGATAAGGATTAGCAATTCCAGCAGTCGGAGTTTAATTATGCTTTGATAATTCGGCTTTTTTTCTTCGTATTCGTCAGCCAGGCTTTTTATAAGTCTGGATATTTCCTTCCATGAGTCAAGGATGTAGAGCTGTTCCCGGCGGGCATTATCCACTTCATCCTGAAAATTACGGTGAAAAATGGAGAAGAAATCAAAATCGTTGGCCAGGTGCTGCAGTTCGTCCTGAATCAATTCCGGCATGAACAGGATATTGTAAATATCAATATATTCGGATTCGATGACGAAAGTCGTCTGGTCGTCCGGATGGATCAGGTATACGCTGCCGGGGCCGAACTTGTAGCTTCGCTCATTGATCAACTTTGTGCCGTGGCCTTCGATTACATAAATAATCTTCCAGAAGTCTCGCTGCATCCGGTAAGTTTCGTCAAATTCTCCCCGCATATGCCGAAATTTACGGATGAAAAAAAGCGGAAATTCATCCTTGAAAAACATTGATGATTTGAAACGAAACCTTTTTATTTCATTCATGTCAGGCCTGTTTTGTTAAGCTGTGTTCGATTAAACATAGCCCGTTTTTCCGGTTCATGCAAATTGCCATCCCGGGAGCATGCCGCGTCAGGCGGTTTGCTTCCAGTGTTTTTTGGCGACGAAATAGATGAGCGGAATCAGCAGCAGGAATGGAATGGCGGTGATAATGAATACCCAGCGGACATCCAGCGATACCGCCACTATGCCGCTGAGAATGGAACCGATTACCCATCCGCCGGAACGGGCGCTGGCGGCCCAGCCGAAAACGCCGCCGCGTTTGGCGTCCGGCGTGGTTTTGGCCAGCCATACTTGCAGCAGCGGGTCGAGTCCGCCTGCGAAAAACGTATTGCCGAAGCGGCAGAAGCCGAGAACAAGCAGACTGCCGGTCAGGCCTTGCGGCAGCATCAGCAGTCCGGCGAACAGTGCGCAGATGATAGCGACCCGCTGCGGCGACAGCCGGTCCGCCAGCCAGCCCAGCGCCGCGCCGGAGAATATGCCGGCCACTGCCGACAGTCCGGCGATCAAACCGGTGGCGGCGACAGCGCCTTCATGGCCGCTTATTTTCTCCACCAGCATCGGCATGAACGGCGCGTCGAACTGACGGGCGATTGCCACGATCAGCAGCAGTGCCAGTACCGGCCATGCCAATGCGAAAAGACTGCGCTTCTGTTTAATATTTTCCTCCGCCGTGTTACTGTTCGCTTCCGGCTGCTCGAATTTTTCTTCAACTAAAAAGTATACGATCAGCGCAGCCAGCAATTGCAGAAAGCCGCATGTCATGAACAGCGTGGTAAAACCGAATTTATCGGCGATAATCCCCCCGCAAAATGCACCTAATACAGCTCCGGAGTACATGGCGGACATGATGGTGCCGATGGCGAAACCGCGTCTTTCCATCGGGGTATTACCGGAAATCAGGGTTTGGGCGGCGGTGATAGTACCGGCGAACGCTCCTGCCGCGAAACGAAGTATCAGCAGCCAGATGATGCCGGGGGCGAACGCCATCAGCGGCAGAATGACAGCGGAACCGATATTGGCGCGGAGCATCATCAGCCGCCTGCCGTATTTATCTGCGAGCATGCCCCACAGCGGCGAGAACAGGCAGAAGCTGATATTGCCGATGGTCGCGAAGGCGGCGACATAAAATTTCTGCATCTGGTGATCGGTTACACCGAGTTTTTCGATGTAAAAGGGAATGAACGGCAGAACAGAATTGAATCCTGCCAGCGACAGAAACTGCGCCATCCAGACCCAGAACAGATTTTTTTGCCAGTTCATGATTTAAACCGTATAAACGCCGTCATGCTAATCGCTGACGTTGTATTTTTCCTTTAGATGTTTTTTCAGTGTTTCAAAGGAGCAGGAAGATGTTTTGGGGTAGAACGGCATTTTGCCGGTTTGCCGCATGATTTCGCCGTATTTGTAATTAAATGTTCCGCGAGCGGTGATGAACTGCCCCCAGAAGCCGTAGTGCCACTGGACATCGGTGTTTTCCAGACTGAGATTGTCCTGCCACTCCTGCGGAAAAAGCTCCAGCCAGCGCGGCAGAGAGTTCAGCCATGTACCGGTGTAGAGCCGGGTCGATCCGTATTTTTCCGCGGTTTGCCGCATCAGTTCCAGGAAACATTGCGGCAGATATTGCGGATCAGCAAAAAATGACTCCGGTTGAAGCGCGTTGGCAATGTGAAAAGAGATAGTCTCATGTTTCAAACCGTCTTCATGTTCGTTGTAGCGGAGGCTGCCGCACTGGTAGCCGGCAGTTCTGCTTTTGTCATTATAATCTTTTTCCACCCGTTCATCAATGGTATTTTTGCATACTGCGAATGCGGCATCTTCAAACGCCGGCGCATCATCTTTATACTGTTCATAAACGCTTTCCAGACGGTGTTCAAGTTCCAGCCATTCGGGGCATTCGAACTTTGCCTCCGCAGGATTAAGCAGATCCTTATTGATTGACGTTTTGCGGTAAATATCAATCCGGTTGCGCAGTACAGCGGACAACGTCTCGTCAGGATGTTCGCGCAGCCAGTTTCTCAGGAAAAACAATTGTAACTTTACCGTCTGGTAAAGATATTCGCGATGTTCATCAAGTGTTTTTAAATTTGCCATGATTAAAATCTATGAGGTTAACCGTATATTTCATGATTTAACTGTTCAAAGAAGCGATGCATGAATTTTGAGCGTTCATGTGCGATGCTCCGCCCTGCCTCCGTCAGCATTTTTTCTTCCACGTGTTGTAATTTTACCAGATATTCGCGGTAGGCGGAATCTTCCCGGCTGTAGGCTGCGGAATTGACCGCTTCCTGTTCGGTGTTGTGCAGCCTGGCGTTTTCCCGTCCGGCAAAATGAAATGCGCGACCAATGCCGATCGCGCCGATAGAGTCCAGTTTGTCGGCATCATAAATGATTTTCTCTTCCAGCGTTTCCGGCTGAAAACGTCCGCGGTAGCGGTGCTTCTGCACACAGCCGCTGACTTTTTGTATAAGTTCTTCATCGAATCCGGCGTCTTGCAGGATGGCGGCGGCCTCTACTGCGCCCTGTTCGGCATGGCAGCTGGTTCCTTTCGACGCCATTTCTCCGGGGCGGGCGATATCGTGGAGGATTGCCGCCAGTTTCACCGTCCTGACATCAGCATTTATTTCTTTTTTCAGCAGCATTTCGGCGTTGCGGAATACCCGCATGGTATGATCGAAGTCATGGCAGCCGGGAGCGGTTTCCAGATGAGCTTTGACCAATGCGGCGACCTCTTCAAATTTCCGGGCGAAAGTTATGTCATCCATGATTTCAGTCCAGCCATTTCTCTACGTTGCCAAGTTCGAAATTTTCCAGCATTCCCAGCAGTGTTTCCGGATTGTCCGCCACCTGTAATATTGCCCGGTGCTCCGGTTTGACAAAATGTTCTTTCACCGCGTTGTCCAGGAATTCAAGCAGCCCGTTGTAGTAATTTCTGATGTTCAGCAGTCCGCACGGCTTGGCGTGAAGACCGAGCTGCCGCCAGGCCGCAGCCTCGAGTATTTCCTCGAATGTGCCGAGTCCGCCGGGGAGGGCGATCATTGCGTCTGCCATTTCGATCATCATCGCTTTTCTGGTATGCATGGAGTCCACTATGCGGATTTCGGTCAGGCCGGAATGTGCAACTCGACGGCTGAGATGTTCGGGGATGATCCCGATGACTCTGCCGCCGTGTTTCAGCACCGTGTCCGCCAGCCTGCCCATGACGCCTACCGAGGCTCCGCCATAAATCAGCTCGATATCTTTGTCTGCAAGAAGTTGGCCCAGTTTGACTGCGGCATCGAGATAATCAGGCGATGCCCCTTTGCTGGAGCCGCAGTAGACGCATATACTTTTTATAATCATGATAATCCTGGAAGATGTGCTTTTTTAAGGTAAAATTGATTTCTAAAAAATTGCATAAAGCACACTCAATGTTAATTTACTTGTAATTGCTGTTTTAACAAGAAATTTTTCAGGAGTTTTTAGCGATGGTTAAGAAAAGTAATAAAGCGCTGGATATCAGCAAATTCGATAAGAATATGGCAATAAAGAAAGCCGATGAAAATGGTCTGGTATGGCACCTGCCGTATGAAAAACCGTTTAAACTGGCCGGATTCTACTGGTTTGATCAAGACAAGGTTTATCGCCGTTTTCCGGTAAAACCGCCGTTCCCGCTGTCTGAAGGAGTGGAAAGCCTTTCCTGGTGTACTGCCGGGGGACAGATCAAGTTCCGCACCGACAGCGGCAAAATCAGTATTAGAGCCAGATTGCGCGATGCCGGGGCTATGGACCATATGGCGCAGACCGGCATGAGCGGGTTCGATCTGTATGTCGGCGAACCCGGCAAAGAGACCTTTTATTCTGTTACCCGTTTCCCTTGCGGCGCAACCGAATTTACTTATGATCTTTTTAATTGCGATGTCCGCAAACTGCGCAATTTTACGATCAATTTCCCGCTGTATAAAGGCGTAAATGAAGTGATGATCGGCTTGCAGGATGACGCAAAGCTCGAAGAGCCCCCCGCATACCTGAAGAAAAAGCCGGTAGTGGTTTACGGTACATCAATTACCCAGGGCGGCTGCGCGTCGCGTCCCGGTTCATGCTGCACGAATATTCTGAGCCGCCGTTTGAACGTGCCTTTTATCAATCTTGGTTTTTCCGGCAACGGCAAAGGCGAACCGGATGTGGCCGGCAATATTTCGCTGATTGAAAAACCGGCAATGCTGGTGCTCGATTATGAAGCCAATTGTGTCAGCTATGAGCTTCTTAAAAAAACACTGCCTGAATTTATTGCAATTCTGCGTTCAGCGCACAAGAAAACGCCGATTCTGGTAATCTCCAAGAACCGCTATGGACAGGAAGCCCTGGACCGCGAGCCGGATAATAAGAGCGACCGGAAAAAATTCCGCGAACAATGCAAAGAACTGCAGCAGAAACTGGTTAAAAAGCTTCAGAAGGCCGGCGATAAAAACATCTATTTTCTGGATGGTTCTAAATTGCTGGGCAAAGATTATTGGGAATGCACGGTTGATAACTGCCATCCGACCGATCTGGGATTTTTTCGCATGGCCGACGGTATTGAACCGGTAATCAGGGAAATCCTCTTCAAGAAAAAATAAAGGAATGGATGATGGAGATAAATGTCGGCGGTAAATCTTTGGCGGCCGGACGGGTATTCTGCATCGGCAGGAATTACGCGGCGCACGCGAAAGAACTGAAGAACGATATTCCGGATGAACCGGTGATTTTCTGCAAACCGCCGACCGCGCTGGTGTCGCATTTGCAGCGCGAAATACCATTTCCTTCATTCGGCAGTGTACTGCATCACGAAGTCGAAATCGTCGTGCTTATCGGTAAAGCCGGCAAACCGGAATCCGAAACTGACGCGCTGAATTATATTGCCGGACTTACTGCCGGACTGGATTTGACGATGCGCGACGTGCAGGATGATTTGCGGAAGCAGGGCCTGTCCTGGGAAAAGTCCAAGGCGTTTGATTGCAGTGCTCCGCTCGGAGAATTTTTGCCCTTTACTCCTGACCGGCACCTGGACGATTTGCGTTTTTCCTGCGCGGTGAATGGAGGCATACGGCAGTCCGGCAATACCGGGAATATGCTTTTCCCGATTCCGCGTTTGATGGTGGAAATCTCCAGATACTGGAAACTGCTGCCGGGAGACTTGATTTTTACCGGTACTCCCGAAGGCGTCGGCCCGCTTTTACGTGGCGACTGTATTGAGATTGCCTTCAACGGAAATAAATGGGCTTGGACAATATCTTAAGAGTTCTAAAAGCTCCTGCCGAGCGGCATAATGTTGCCGATATTCAAGCAGCGCAAAGCCGGAAAAATAAATTCGGCCATGATTTTATGAGAAATTATAGTAAAACAGTAATTTTTAACTTGGAAACTTAACGCGCCGCTGTTTATCGCGTTCAAAGTTTTCCCAGGTGGTTTCAATTGCTTCATTGGCGGCAAAGTTGACAATATTCAGTCCGGACAATGGTCCGGCATTGGCTTTGCACCATTTGTGTACCAGTTCCAGCGGTTTGGTCCAGTCGGCGCAATTAAACTCCATCGTAACATAAGAGCCGTGCCCACGAAACCGCATCACCGGCGCGTTGGCAAAAATAAACGGCAGCAAACGGTCGCGGTCTTCCTTGACGGCAAACTGCTTAAATTTCTTCTGCACTGCCTGCGAAATGCCGAGTTTGTCGGCATTGCTCTCCCGCCGGATCCACATTTCGTGTTCGTCAATCAGAAAAATATCTCCAGTCAGGTAATTGCCCCAGTAGCCGTCTTTCATTTTAGTACCATATTCTCTCATTTAACATTTATTGTTGTTTCAGAGATAAATAATGTTCCCATAAAGCATGTACATCAAAATTGACGTAATTTCATGTTGCTTTTTGTGTCCATATTACATCATCACTCAGCTTGTTGCCGTGACAAGTCCGCTCTTTTTCCGGCAAACTCGCAATCCATGCTGAAAGGTATGCATCCAGTCTATCATTCGGTGAACCGAAAACTGCGGATCTCAATTCAGGGGTGTCGCATTCTGTCCATCCAGTTGCATTCCATGCCGCCTTTTCCTGTGTTGTTAGTCCATCTTTTTTCGACTTGTGCACTTTCGAACATTTCAAGGCAGTGACTATTGCCTGTGGAAACACCTCAATACACTCGTATTTGCTTCTTAATTTCTCGAACAACGAAAACCCTGCAAGCATCCAAAGCTGATTCGCATGAGGGATCATACTTTCTGAGCCGCCGCTACCTAAGTGGTTTTTAACCTTTTTGATTATATTATCAAAATCCTCTTTACTCGGAGTGGCGAAACAACTAATCCCGAGCCTGTCCATTGCTTTTTCTGCTTCTCGCCGCTCAACTTCTGGACGCCTGAACGCGCTTGGTGCATCAATTGCAATTCGGACGATCTTGATATCAAATTTATTTTCAATCGCGCATATGTATGCTAGTGCTTCTTCGGCAAAATTCTCGACAACGCTGGTATCAATAGCCAATTTATTACCTCTCCCGCGTGGATAAAGAGGCAAATTACTATTATCCTTTAACACTAAAGGATAAAGTCTATTATTGCGGATTACGCAAACACATATGGGGAGAAGCTTTTTTTTAGCGAAAGCAACATCAATTCCTATGAAAGCATTTTCTGGCATATATTCGCCTCACATTTTATGGTTTAAAATCTTAACTTTAATATACGTATTTACTAGCAAGACAACAACAATCAACAACTTTTCAAGGATTAAAATTATTCCAGCGTTGTTGTAATCCCTCAATATTTGGCAGAAGCATTGAACCGGCTTCTCTGCTACCCAGCAATATTACTGCGTCATTCCCAGCAATCCACTGTTTACCCAGTAACCATGCCAGCATTGCATCAAACATGTCATCTAATTTGCTGCCTTGTGGCAGCATTTTTGGATTTTTTATTTCATTAATGGCTTCAATCAATGACTTTTTAATTTTGTCATTTAAAATAACATCTTTGAGTTTTTCACAAAAGAATTCAATTTTTGTTCTTTGCAATTTCTCGTGCTTTTTTTCATCATATTTGTAAGTCCAGTCCATGACCATTACTTCTTCTTTTTTGTTCTTTTCCTTCTTCATCCATTTATTTTTCTCAAATTCTTCTTTTATATTTTGAATATCCTTTAGCCATAGCCATAAGGCTACAGCAGGATGAACTTCAACGACGCATTTTTCACCAAGTTTATCTAAAACCTTTCTCTCGCAATCTAATGCAAGCAACTGAAATGGCAAATTTCCCCTTTGGTCATAGCAGCCAACTCTTGGCAATCCCAGCATAGCGCGAGTTATTGCCCAATGAGGGCAACTGGCATACCCCAGTACGGATATTCCAGTTGGAGTCTTCATGCCTTGCTGCCGTTTGAAAAATGACTCTATTTGACGTTGGGTGTAATCGCCTGGTAGGATTTGCTTGGCGTCTGGATTGCGCGGACCAGTTAATGGGGCATCCCAGCAGATTAAAACTGACTCTTCAGAATCTTTCAACTTTTGCAAATATTTCTTCAGCTCATTAGCATCAAAAGACTTAAACCCATCTTCCTCGCTATAAACAGTTGATTTTTTGCTTGGTGCCGGATCAATTCCGATGACTTTAATACACATATTTAACTCCCTTTGTGATCAGGTACTTTAGCATAATAAATTATTGATGTCAATAGCTTTAGGTAACAATCCATGAAATACTTCTTGTGCTTATTGCTTACTTCAATGTTCGTTCAAATATTTTAAAATTGAGATGGCTTCTTCAAAGGTGAAACCATTTACAAGATTACCTGGAATTCGAAAGAGTTTTTTTGCTTCGCGGAATTTTTTATCGTACTTGTCAAAAGATTCTGTTTCCAGCCGGATTATCCGGTGGCAGTTGAAACAGTACCCTTTTGCAATATTACTTTCGTCAAACAGGCTGTGACATATAATATTTAAGAGTTTCAGCGTTTCTTTGCACTTTGGACACGGATAATCAAGCACCTCACATTCCCATGCTTTGAGCAGTGTGCCCAGACAAAGAAAATTGGTAAACGGCAGTTTTGCCATAAATAATCTTGAGTCGCTGTAGATTATTGCTTTCATGCTCAGGATTAAATCAATATTATTCATAAACGACCTTAATAAAAATGCTTGAGCTGGCTCATTTTTCTTATAAAATCCCGCAAACCATGAAGCATATAAACTATTGCTGACGCTGATAATGCCGTCTTTGCTTTGAATATGGTTGTCCGTCAACAATGATTTATTTACTTCGGCGATAGTCCCGTATGCGTCCTGAATCAGTTCATTTGCTGCATCAGTAGTTCCCAAATGATAGGGATTCAAAAACAGTGTTACGCTATTTTCGTCCATGAGGCTCTCCTTTTTGTGCTGTCTGCCTGCTTCAATATCCATATTTGTTCAAATATCTCAAAATGGTCATCGCTTCTTCAATGGTAAAATTGGTTATTGCATTGGCCGGTATTCTGTAGCGTTTTTTAATATTCTCGAATTTATTAAAGTACTCTTCGTGAGAGCACACCAGAACCCGGACTATCCGTCTACAGTTAAAACAATAACCTTGAGCATCATTATACACGCCGATATTTAACAGCTTCAGTATATTATTGCAATGCGGACATTGATGATCAAGTTCGCCGTTGTCCCAGGCTTTGAGTAGTATGCCGATGGTCAGATAATATCGCGGACGCCACTTTGCGGTGTAATATGAAAAAGGTAATTCAGCCATGAACAATCTTGAATCGGCGTTAATAGTTTCTATATTACTTCGAATAAAAGCAAGATTTCTGATAAAAATTCTTAATGCAATTGCCTGGTCAGGCACTACTGTTTTATAAATATCACCAAACCAGTTAGAGAAAAAACTATAGCTGACATTAACCGCGCCGTCTATGACTTGAATATGGTTGTCCGTCAGTAAAGCTTTATGTATTTCGACAGCGGCCCCGTATTTATCCTGGAGCAATATATGCCCGTATTTTGTATTCGCCTTGCTGCATGGATTTACAAACAGTGTAACTTCATTCATAACGTTCTCCTTTTAGCTTGTTTTTTATGACAGTGCAATTTGGAACAATAAATTCTGTCTGATGACTAATCGTTATTTCGCCTTATGCCTGTTTCCGGCGAAGTGCTTGTTGTAATTCCCGGTATGCTGGAGGTTTATCGCCTTCAGCCCGGCCGAGAACTTTATTGATGGTATCAATCAGATTTTTGCCGTCCATGGATTCAAACAGGCAGGACGCCTGCTGTTTCTCCGCTTCCTGCTTTGGCGTATGCCCGTCTTTATCGCCGGTTTTCCAGTCGGCGCCGGCATCCAGCAGCAGCGCGGCTGTTTCCATCCGCCCGGCAAGGATGGCGGCCAGTAACGGAGTTGCCCCGTTTTTGTCCTGGCTGTTTATATCCGCGCCATGCGCTATAAGGTATTGAACAAACGGTTCATGGCCGCCCTGGATGCTGAGCATTAACGGCGTGCCGCCGTCGATGTCAGCATCATTAACCGCGCTTCCTCTGTCCAGCAGCGTCTTTAACAGCTTCAAGCCGGGAATGTCCTGTTCCGGGAATTTTGTCGCAGCGATGATTGAATGGCAGAGCTTTTTGTGATTATATAATGTTGTCAACGCCGGCGGCGGAGAAGGTTGCAATTCTGCTTCGGCCAGTCCGGCGGCTTTTGACGCGGTTAAAAGGAATTTTATTCCGCTGTCGTGATTTTCGACGATTTTGATGCAGAACAGCGGCAGCCTGCTGTAATCATCTGCAAAGCCTTTTATCAGCGCCAGCAGCGGATATACTTTTTTCCTGTCCGTCAGATTGATATCGCATCCGGCGGCGATAAGAGTTGCGGCTATCGCGATTTGCCGCGATCTGAGCGCTTTCAGCAGCGCGGTTTCGCCATCGTTATTCTGCGCGTCAACTGGAATTGCAGTTTTTGCCAGGATGGTTTTCACCAGCGCAGGATTGTTCCACGCCGCCGCCAGATGCAGGATGGTGTTGCCCATGCGGTCAGGATATGACACCTCTTCACCGGCGTGTTCCAGAAGATCATTAAACAGGTCTTCCCGTCCGCGCATGGCCGCATAATGCAATCCGGTCTGCCCATTGTCATTCCGGGCTTTAGTATCGGCGCCGCGCCCGCGCAGCAGCGCGATTTTTGCCGGATCACCGGATTCCACCGCCAGCAGCCACGGCGTTTTGCCGCGGCATCCGGCCTGATTGATATTCGCGCCGTGATCCAGCAGCAGCTCAATAGTTTTCACGCTGCCGAAGTTGACGGCGTGAAACAGGGGATAAACTTCATTGCCGTCGCTCTGATTAGTGCCGGTTCCGGCTTTCAACAATTTTTCCAGAGCTTCCGCGTCATTGCTGAAGATCGCCGCGTTTAATTCATCAATTTTCATATAACCTCCTGTTTGTAAATTTAAAATTATCCATGTCCCGCTATTTTATCTTGACCAGACGCCGATGTAACCGCCATCGTATTTCGGAACGCAGGCAACCGGTTCCGGATAATCGGGCCAGCATGGTTCCCGATAGAACGGATCGTCTTCCGGGCAAATCCCGCCGTAAAGCAGGATTTCCGGATTGCCATTGGGATTTCCAAGCACTGACCGGGCAAAAATCAGGGCACGGTCGCTGAAATCAGTCCAGTTGCCGCCGAAGCCGGTGCCGGGATTAATAACGGCAACCGCATGAGGGACGCAGTGATTGCCGTGATAGAGCGCTTGAAACGTCGCCACGCCGTCGCCGCAGATATACAGCAGGCTGAAACGCTCCGGCCCGTGTTCGTCACTGAACCCGTCCATCCGCTGGAATATGCTCCAGACGGCGAATGGCGGTTTGATGAAACCGCGCCCCCGCTCCGGATTGCCGTCGCCGGGGCGCGGAAGTTCCGGAGTCCATCCGTCCGGGCACAGCTCCTCCATGTTTACGCCGCGCAGCGCGACCGGAGCGTATCCGCGGAACCCGTGCTGTCCATGCTTGAGCGAGTCTAAAACGTCATTGCGTTCAAGTCCGTAATCCACATAAATAAAGCTCAGCACATTGCCTGCCAGATACTTGACCGGATCGCCGTCAGTGCCCGAGGCTGGATAATAGAGCGAGTCTTTCAGGAGTTCGCGGAGCGGAAATTCCACGTTCTGTATTTCTTCCTGGTTCATGTTAAGCCATTCCGGCGGCTTAATTCGCGGCAGTTCTGCAATCATAGTCTATTTCTCCTCTATTGTTTTTAAAGACACATCATACACTCAACAACTGGACATCTTGCGTCCGGTTCTGTCTGTTTTTAAGAAATTACACAAAAAATAACGCCTGTTTAAAATCACAGGACATTCAAGTATGCCTGTTCCGGCTGTTCTTCCGGGCCAATGTATCGCCGATTTGAAGCCAAAGCAGCCGCTCCACCAGCGGATTGGGTCGAATGACCCGGTCGTATTTATTTATGAATGCGGCAAAATGCCGGTGATTTACGCCAATGAGCAAGTTCAGATAGATGTTCAGCACCTTGCTTACCGCGCCGCTGCGGGACACTCCGGCATAGCAATGAATGAATAACTGCGGAATGGTCAGCCGGTCGGCAAATGCAATGATCCGCGCCGCATGGTCTTCATTGAAAAGTTCCATTTCAAAATTGTCCTTGGTAGTCACGTCATCAAAGTTTAATTTTAAGACATTCTCTCCGTCCGGCAATGAACTTACGTCGTAACCGTCTGAAATAGAAATCCAGTTACAAGTGACGATACGCTTATCGCGACATTTTAGCATCTTTTGAACTTGATAGATCGATAATACTTCGATTTCCATTTTCACCTCCGTAAGTTTATTTAAAAAACTCTCTCTATATACAGCAGATTTTGAACAAAATGCATGCAATTCATTGGCGGACAGTTTTTTACAATTTTAAATAGGGTGTTTCTTCAGGCTAATAGTTGCCTGCCCGATGTGCGGCATTCCGGTTTCATTATTTATGAGATCGCCTTCAATCGAAAATTCCATTACGGTTTTTGCGTCGTAGGCGGTCCGATAATAGTAACCGAGTATGTTGCCGAACGGGAAAGCAGAGCCTCGCTTCCGCGCATAATGTTCCAAGATTGCAGCTTTGATTATTCGCAGCTGTTCCGGAAATTCCAGAGTAATAATGTTTTCCGGCAGGACACAGCGCAAAAAAGCATCCTGTCCGCACAAGGCCGCAACAAATATCGGACTGGGAGTGCTGCAAGACTTCTTTACCCAGAGATGCGGCTTGAAATTCGCCCGCTCCAGTTCCTGCTGTTTGCTGATGCGCGCCATCTTCTCCTGTTTGTAAATAACTGCTGTATCATTCAATGCCTGTTCAAAAACCTCCTGGTCAATCCCGAGAAATTTAGCCAGCGGATATCTGAACAGGCCTTCCAGCTTGCCTGTCCTGAGATCATTGGCAAACTTATTGACCCCTCTGGGGATGTTTTTATAACCGACCCCGATGACCACAGCTTTCCTTTTCACGCCAAGTTCATCCATCCGCTCTTGAACCAGTTTTGTAATTGGCAGACTCATTTTACTCCTTGTCTTTGTTAATGATATATAATACAATTTTAGCTGGACATCTTATGTCCGGTAAGATATATTTTAAAAAAATAATGAAAAACAGGGGATAATTGCTATGCCGACCAATAAGCAGCAGATGGTAAGAATTATGACTCTGGTTTCAATGATGAAGGAGAATCGCTATCCCAACCGCGCTTCTTTGCAAAGGAATATGCAGATGCTGGAGCGAGACACTGAACGCTTGGACGAATATTCCATCACACAAAAAACGGTGCAGCGGGATGTTGAATATCTAAAAAAGCAATATAACGCGCCAATCCGCTATGATCATTCCAGAAAAGGATACTATTTGACTAATCCGGACTGGTCGTTTGATGTGCCGATGCTGGACGACAGCGAAATGAAAGCAGTCGTAATCGGCGCCAGACTGGCGGAGAGTCTGATGCCACCGCCGCTTGCCGGTGAAATCCGAGCAGGCGCGAACACTCTTCTGGGGCCAAATACCAAAGGATTGGATGAAACCGCATGCCTGTTGTCTCTGGTGGCCACCGGTTCCAGGGTGCCTTTGAATCCGGACATTTTTCAAAAAGTATTCAAGGCCTGGCAGGGACATCATAGTTTGACAATAAAATATAAAAAGGCGATGGAAGGCGGGACGCATGAGTTTTTAATCGAGCCGCAAGTGCTGGTTTTTCACGACGGATTATGGTACCTTAAGTCAATCATTCTTGAATCCAATGGTCAGCTTAACCATGAACGCACAGTGCGGACACTGGCTTTGCACCGGATAGAGGATGCCTTTGTCCATTCTGAAAAATTTGAGCCTGATGAAAAATTGATTGCTGAAGTCAATGCCGGCAATGTTTTCAACTTTCCGACTGTTCCAGAAGCACTGCTGCTTTTTTCCGGAAATGCCATTCCGTTTGCCCGGGAAAATTATCCGGCTGAGTCGATAACGGTTGAACCGGACGGCAGCCTGATTGTTACAGTGAAAAATGCGGTTGAGTTCAAACTGATCAATCTGGTATTAAACGAAAATGGCGCGGTGCGGATAATATCTCCCACGGAATTGGCGGCAAAAGTAATCGCTCAAGCCAGGAAAGTCATCAGTCTGCAAGAAAAATCATGTAATTTATTCTGAATTAAACCATGCCGGACCTAAGATGTCCGCCTGTTTTTGTATTATATATCATTTACAAAACAGGAGGCATTCAGTTATGAGCATTTCAGATCACTTCAGAAGAAAGAACCGCAGGGCGCAGCTGTTTAAAAACAACGAAAGCCTTGATTATGTGTGCCGTTTTTTTTATTTCAAAATTTATCAATATCTGAAAAACTTGGTTCAGAATTATCGCGGCTACATTAATGATCTGGAGACCTTCAAGCCGATAGCCGCGCGCATCAGTATTGAAGAGTTCCGGCGTATTTTTAATCAATGCACAACGCCGCGGCTGCGCTTGAAATTGTTAAAACTGAAAAAGGGCGAGCCGGTTGAGCTTGATCTGGAAAATCCGCCGGAGATTTTTGGAATGCTGTGGGATAATTCCTATTCCAATCCGAAATTCCGGCTGGCGCTCGTGGAATATCTGGATAAGCAGATCACCGCTTTGAGCGCGTCTCTGGAGAAGGAACCTGACCCGGCGGGCGCAAAATTCAGGCAACTGGGCGATTTGTTCAAACTTGAACCAATGGAAATTGAATTGCTGATGCTTTCGCGGATTGTGGCGGGTGAATTATGGCCTACGGAGGACTTTCGCGGGAGCGTATCCTCGGGGAAGATATCCCGTATCGCCTCCGCGCTGGGGATTGCGGATGAAGAGCTGCAGCGCATCAGCAAACAGAACGGACGTTTGCGGCGATTAAACTGCATTAGTTATAATTTAGATTTTAACAAAGAACTGCTGCAATTTTTGGGTGGACTCGATGATCAGCCGCTGTCCAACTGCTATTTTACCAAAAATGACAAGCCGCCGCTACCCTGGGAGTTTTACGGCGAGCTGGCAGCTAAGCACGGCGATTTTCTGAGAAAACTGATTGCATCAAATGAAGACAAGCGCGGAATAAATATTTTACTATACGGTAAGCCAGGTACCGGTAAAACCAGTTTTGCCTGCTCATTAGCTGCCGAACTAGGGCGCAATGCCTATTTTGTGGCTCAAAGCAAAGGCATCGAAGACGGGCTCACCTGCGATTACTCCAACAGCTTTCGCTTTGCCGCATTGCAAGTTTGCGAATTTCAGGTGGAGCCGCTGGAAAGTTTAATCATAATTGATGAAGCGGATAAAATGCTGGGAAACTGCGAGTCTTCATTTATGCTGTTCTCCCGCTCCAATGAGAGTGATAAGGGGATGTTGAATAACGTACTGGACTCGACTAAACATGTTTGCATCTGGATTACCAATACCCCCGGGGACGCGCTTGACTTGTCGAGCCGGAGACGTTTTGACTATTCAATAAAGTTTGAGAAACTTACCACCAGCCAGCGAATGCTCATCTGGAAGAATGTGGCTCAGAAGCATGGGCTGGATGATAAGTTATCGTTAGATGTTTTAACTAAATTAGTCGCAAAATACGAGGTTAGCGCCGGCGGTATTGATTTGGCGCTGAGCAATTGCAGCAAATTGCAGGAGATTGCTGATGTGGAAAAATCCATCATTAAAATACTTGAATCGCATTGCGAGCTCATGGGGATTGACGGGGAGAATGAAAAATTCATGGTTGCTAGTGATTATTCGCTTGAAGGCTTGAATATCAAAGGCAGCCTGCCGCTTGCCGACATTGCTTCGGCCATCAAACGATTCCAAACTGGAAACGATGATGAAATAGACCGCCCGCGCATGAACCTGCTGTTATCCGGGCCTCCTGGAACCGGTAAAACCGAATTTGTAAAATATCTTGGCAAAAACCTGGATTGCAAAGTTATGGTGAGGATGGGCAGTGATTTGCTGAGCAAATGGGTCGGCGGTACGGAGGCAAATCTTAAAAGCGCATTTGACGAAGCGGAATCGGAAAAGGCGATTCTTTTTTTAGATGAAATTGACGGTTTGCTGCAAAGCCGGGAATTGGCGAAGAATTCCTGGCAGGTTACACAAGTAAATGAGCTGCTCTATCAAATGGAGAACTTTAATGGAGTTTTAGTTGGAGCAACTAATTTTGTCAAGAATCTTGATCCGGCGACATTGCGGAGATTTACTTTTAAACTGGAGTTCGATTATCTGAATGAGGCGGGGAAAAAAATATTCTTTGAACGCATGTTTAAGGCAGCCATTACTCAGGAAGATGAGTCAAGGTTAAAAAACATCGCCAATCTAGCCCCTGGCGACTTCCGCACTGTACGCCAGAGTTTATACTATTTAGAGCAGAAAACTATGGACAGCGCCAGCTTGCTGGAAGCTCTCGAACATGAATGTGTTCTGAAACAAGGAACAAAGATTAGCAAAACAATCGGGTTTTGATGATGACAACGTTGCTGTTGCACTTTAGCTTTGATGTTTTCGTTGCCTGAATTACTTATCGCGAATTGTAATTTAACCTGGATGGGCAGGAATTGTTTGGATTGTATAAGAAATTATAAGAAAGTAATGGAAAAGGCTTGCTTTTTGTACTGTTCTCATGTAAAATTGTTATATTGTTTTTTAACAAAAACTCAGGAGATTAAATAAATTGACGGATATTCAATATATCACTCTGATTGTGGTTGGTGTTTTAACCTGGCTGGTATTTATTCTTGGCGTAGCCAAGTTTTCCAAATTTTGTCTTCAATTTATCGTGTATCGCAAAGATCTGGACATTAATCTTACCGGTATGGGTTCAAGTGTAAAAAAGCTGCAGAATTCCATTTCTGAAATGATTCTTGAACAGCGTCGCACCAACAAGCTGATGCTTGAACTGATTGACAGCAGCAAATCCGGTATTGATGAGAACAGCAGCGGCGATTTGCCGATTGAATATCAGGTGCCTGAATCGCAGAATTCCGACTCTCCATTTATCTTTCACGGCAATGAAAGTCAGCTGCCCAAGGATATCGAAGGTGAATTTATTTTCCACGGCAACGAAAGTCAGCACCAATAGATTGAACTGATAGTCAGACTCTTTTGATTAAGCTTGTTCACTTTCCCTGCATTATTTGAAGTTTCTATGTTTACTTTTCATTTATTTTTTGTATATTGAAAAGGCGGGAATATTTTTGAAACAGAGATAACTGCACAGGGGGGGGAGATTTCAAAAAGATGACTGATTTATTTCCCAGTCATGGCGGATTCAGACAACTGCGGAGTTTTCAAGTTGCACAGCAAGTCTATGACGGCACAACGGTATTCTGCAACAGATTTATTGACAGGCGTTCACGGACTCATGATCAGATGGTGCAGGCGGCGCGCAGCGGCGTTCAAAATATTGCGGAAGGAAGTCTTGCCTCTGCGACTTCTAAGAAAACAGAATTGAAGCTTACCGGTGTGGCCAGAGCCAGTCTTGGCGAACTGCTGCTGGATTTTGAAGATTATCTGCGGCAGCATGGTTTGCGGCATTGGCATAAAGACGATCCGGAAGCAGTAAGGGTCAGGTCTGACAGGTCTGACAAGTCCGACTGGTCCGACTGGTCCGATGAATTTTTTGCGAATACGATGATCTGCCTGATTAATCAGGCGAGTTATCTGCTTTGGAAGCAGATGAAGCGTCTTTAGGAAGATTTTATTAAGGCCGGCGGTTTTACGGAACGGCTATACAACGTGAGAAGAACAACAAGAGACAGATAAAATATGATTTCTGCCGATAATTTAACTGCGGACAATCGTTTTAAATTGATTTCCGGTAATCGTCTTGAACTGCTTGCACAGGATTTGTCTACGCGGTTTGCCGGCGGCGATATTTTTTCTCCGGAAATAATTGTAGTGCAGAGCCGCGGCATGGAGCGCTGGCTTTCACTGCGTCTGGCTGAATTTAACGGGATTGCCGCCAATCTGCAATTTCCTTTTCCGAAAGCATTTATCAGCAATCATATTTTTCGGGCGATCTCGCAGGACATCAGTGAACGCGATGTATTTCCTTCGCCGGAAATATCGGTATGGAAAATCTACGAATTGCTGCCGGGGCTGATTGCGTCAGACCATGATTTTGCGCAATTGAAAAATTATATCGGAGGGGATCACTCCGGACTTAAACTGTTTCAACTGGCGGAACAACTGGCAACCCTTTTTGACAACTATCTGGTGTTCCGTCCTGATGTTATCAGGGAATGGGACAACCGGAAAAATCCGCTGTCCGCGTTTCCTGAAAGCAAATGGCAGATGAAGCTCTGGCAGGGGTTGTCCGCCGGTAACCGCCCGGTACATTTTGCCTCCATGTACGCGGCTTTTTTGAAACTGATTTATCCGGATTTATATTCTGAATCAGGCCGGATGGATCATCTGTCCGGTTGCGGCTCATTTGAATTGCCGGAGCGGATTTTTTTCTTTGGTTTCACTTCGCTTTCGCCTGCGTTTATGGATATGATTTTCGCGGTATCGAAAATTACCGAGGTATATTTTTATTATTTGAATCCATGCCGGGAACAAGCCTGGGAATATGTGCTGACCGGCAAACAGGAAATGCATCTGATCGGGCGTGAACTGAAAAACCTGGTGGAAAAATCCGATCTGAAAGATGGTTTCATCAAACAGGAACTTAAAGACCGCCTGAATGAACTTTATATCGTCAAGGGCAACAGTCTGCTGGGTTCGCTTGGAACTCAGGGACGCGAGTTTTTCGGATTGATTAATTCACTGAATGAAGAAGGCGGCGAGATGCTTTTCGACGAAAATCCCGCAGCCGGTACTATGCTGCATAAAATTCAGCGCGATATTCAGGAACTGCGCAATCCGGCAAATGAAAAGAATCCGGATGAGGCGTTGATTGACGCCGTAGACAGCAGTATTCAGATACACTCGTGCCACAGCCCGATGCGCGAGGTCGAGGTACTGTTTGAAAATATGATTGATATGTTCAGCCGTGATGCATCGCTGCTGCCGAAAGATATTATGGTGCTGGTTCCGGAAATTGAAAAATACGCTCCTTATATCGAGGCGGTATTTAATTCCCGGCAGCATGAAGATCCGCAATGGTTTTTTGCGACTATTGCCGACCGCCGGCGGAGTTGTTCCGATCCTGAGTCCACGGCGTTTATTGGTATTCTCAACCTTTGCTCCAGCAGATTCAAGGCCCCGGATGTGCTTGATATTCTGGAAAATCCGGCGGTGGCCGACCGCTTCGGGATTGAGGAAGACAAGCTGCCGCTGATCAGGCAATGGATATTCGATGCGAATATCAACTGGGGGATTGACGGTGAGTTCAGGCAGCATACTGAAGGCGTGGATGTCGCGTTCCGCGAAAACTCCTGGCGCTTCGGGCTTGCCCGGATGCAGGCCGGATTTGCGATGGGCGGAAATCAATCAGCAGGGGAGACTATTTTCAGCGGCTGTTCCGGAGACATTTTGCCGTGCGGCGGCTTCTCCGAACAGAACGCCGAACTGCTCGGCAGGTTCGCCGAATTCATGGAATTGCTGTTCAAAATGTTTCATGATGTCAAATATTCTAAAGCCGACAGTTATGGCAGTCAGGCTTTTACCGCGTCGTGGTGGAAGCTTTTTCTGCTTGGCGTAATCAATAATTTCTTTTCCGGCAAGACGGTTTTTGCCGAGGCAGTGCAGGACATGCGCGAAACGGTCAATACCGTTACCGGCAATATGGGCAAAGGCGTACTTCACGAAACGGCCGGCCTGGAAGTGATGATTTACGCACTGAAATCCTGTCTGGATTCCTCTGCTGCCAGCGGCGGCTTCCTGCGCGGCGGCGTGACTTTCTGTGAAGCCCGGCCGCTGCGCAGTATTCCTTCGCGAGTAATCTGCATGCTCGGCATGGACGAAAACAGCTTCCCCAGGCAAACGAGAAGCGCCAGTTTTGACCTGATGGCGGCACGTCCGCGTTTCGGTGATCGTTCCGCCCGCAATGATGACCGTTTTTTGTTTCTGGAGAGTCTGATTTCGGCGCGGGACGTTTTTTATATCAGTTATACCGGCCAGGGCAATAAGGACAACACTGAATATCCGCCGAGTGTGCTGGTCAGCGAACTGCTGGACTACATCGCTTCCGGCTACTGTTTTATACCGGACTCAAGTCCCGGTAATAATCGCGAGGATGTTGAAAAGCGGCTGAAAATAAAGCATCCGCTGCAGGCGTTCAGCTGGCGGTATTTTGCCGAAGATCCGGATGCTGCTGTTCAGCCGGTGGCGCCGCCGGTATCATATTCAAACGAAAATCTTCATGCGGCGGAAATGCTGTTTCTGCCGCGTGCCAGGAAAGAATTTATCGCGGCTGAGCTGGATGTCCCCCCCGCTGAACTGCTCCGGATAAATCTTGTCGATCTGGTTGATTTTTTCCGTAATCCGGCTAAATATTTCCTGACGAAAAGACTGCTGATCCGGCCTTCGATTGGAGATATTCCGGAAGTTGCGGAATGCGAAAAGTTTGAGCTGGATGGACTGGATAAATATAAAATAGCGGAGAAAATGATCCGGGATAATGTTTCGGCATGGCAGGAGGACGGACGTGAAATTCTGCGCGAACAATTGAAGCGGCATTACCGGGCATCCGGCGAGCTGGCGCCGGGGGCATGGGGCGAACAGCAGTTCGAAGCGCTGTTTCTGGAAACTGCCGTTTTTGCAGAAACGCTGTTGCCGTATGTGCGTCAAAAAAATGATCCGCTTACCGCGAGTATCAGTTTTGACAACGGGGTTTCGATGTTTGCCCGGCTGGAAGATATTTATTCTGATGAAAATGATTCTTCCAGTCAAATACTTTTCAGATATGCGAATTTGAAGGAATCCGATATGATTCGCGCCGCAATTTTTAATTTGGCGGCGAATCTTGAGCCGATATGCAGAATTGCTGAAGCGCCGCTGAATACCTTGCTGATCGGAAAAGATAAACATTGCCGTTATGCGGCTGAATCTTCCGGAGCGGCTGAAAAACTTCATTCGCTGCTGGATATATTCATTTGCGGTATGCGCAAGCCGCTGCCGTTTTTTCCGGTATCCTCCGCTGCTTATTATCGCTCGATGATTAAAGACGGCGACCGGAAAAAGGCGCTGGACGGGGCTGTTAAAAAATGGGAATCGGATTTTGCCGCCGCCGCTGAATCGAAAGATGATTATTTCAAGTTTTTTTACCGGGAGTTTCCTGCCGGGAAAGAGTTTGAGGACACCGCAATGCTGGTTGGCGGCCTGCTGCAGCTGGACAAGGCAAGAGTTGACAATAGCAAGCTGGAAAAGGAGGGCTCTGATGCGTGAATTTGATCTTTTGAGCCAGCCTTTACGGGCAGGGACGGTCAGCCTGATTGAAGCAAGCGCCGGTACCGGCAAGACGACCGCTATTGAAAATCTGTTCATCCGCCTGCTGCTTGAGGGGATTGAAAGTGACGGCAAAAATATTGCGCTGGAAGTTAAACAGATACTGGTGGTGACTTTTACCGAAGCCGCCACCGCTGAACTGGTGGACCGCGTGCGCCGGAATATTTTTCGTGCAATTGAATTGTTGAATGCCGCGCTGGTGGTGGACGGCGTCAATTATCTGAAAAAGAAGCCGGAGGATATTCCCGATATTCTGATCCGGCTGCTGGTAAATTTCCTGGCAAAAGATGATGACAGCGGCGATCCGGACAGAAAAAAAATGCATTATGCGAACCACCTGCTGCATGCCGCGCTGTCTGATTTTGATGAGGCTGCCATCTCCACTATTCATGGTTTCTGTTCGAGGATGCTTAACGAATTCGCCTTTGAAAGCGGGGTGTCGTTCGGAGCGGAACTTATAACGGATGACCGCTTACTGGTTGATGAGGTCGCCGCCGATTACTGGCGGCGGCATTTTTATGCGCCGGACTCAAAACTGAAATGCGCGGCTGCCGGCGCTTCCGGATTAAATCCGGAGGAACTTTCGCGTCTGGCCAGGAATATCCTTAAGGCTCCGGAAATTAAAATGTCGGGAGAGGAAAAAATTCCTGAAGCGGCTTCCGTCTATACGAATTTAGAGGCTGCGTTCAAGCAACTGTCGGATTTCTTCATTCTCCGTAAAGCCGAAATAAGCGAATTACTGCTGGGCAATCTGGAGATTTTTAAATCAGAGTTCAGAAATAATTTTCCCAATGCCTTCAGCGCGTTGAAAACCGGTCTGGAAAAAAATGAATATACTTCCGCTATCAACGGTATTGAGCTTTTTAATCCGGATGTTTTTGCGGAAAATCAGCAAAAAAGGAAAGTGTGGAACGTTGCAGACGGTCTGATGCCGCCGGTCATTGCGGAATTTCTGGAACTGTGCAGAAAATTTAAGCAGTCGGCAAATGATTTTTGTGCAGCGTTCAAGACTGGTTTTGTCCGGCATCTGCGTGATTCAGGCACCCTGAAATTGAAAAAAAGACTTTTGCAGGTACAATCGTTCGACGACCTGCTGTCTGATATGCATGGCGCGCTCGAGAACCAGCCGTCTTTCGCCGCCCGTATCCGTCAGCGGTTCAAAGTGGCGCTGATTGATGAATTTCAGGATACCGATCCGGTGCAATATGATATTTTCCGGTTGATATTTCAGGATAAAGCTACGTTGATGCTGATGGTCGGCGACCCCAAACAGTCAATTTACGCTTTTCGCGGGGCTGATATATACTCTTATCTGCATGTCGCCGGCGGGCTTGACAGTTCATGTCACACTACGCTCAACAAAAATTTCCGTTCTTCAAGCCGCCTGCTGGAAGCGTTCAATACTATTTTCGGGACTGAAAATCCGTTTGTCGAAAAAGATATCATGTATCTGCCGGCGGAGTCCGGCAGGGAGCCGGACCGGCTGGTAATTGACGGTGAGGATATCGATTCGTCGCCGCTGAAACTCTGGATGCTGGAGCCGGGCAGCACCCTGAAGCCGCTTTCCAGAAAAAATGCGGTTGACGGTCTGTGCAAATCAGTTGCCGCGAAAATCGCCTGGATGTTGCGCATGTCCGGAGAAATTAATTTTGAAGGGAAGCCTGGTGCCAGATTTGAAAAGATGAATTCCGCCGGAGAATGTGATTGCAAAGCGGTTAAAGCATCTGATATTGCGGTATTGACCGACTCCAACCGGGAGGCCAGGCAGGTGCGGGAGGCGCTGGCGGATGCCGGGGTGCCTGCCGTGCTCCAGAATTCCGGCAATATTTTTGATACTGACGAGGCCGGTGAATTATATCATGTGTTGCGCGCGGCCGCTGAGCCGGGGCGCGATTCGCTGTTGCGTACTGCGCTGGCGACTTCAATGTTCGGACTCGACGGCGAAGACCTCTCCAGGCTTGATAGCGCGGGTGAAGATACTGAAGAGCCGGAAATCGAAGTCTGGCGGCAGTTGTTTATGAAATTGAATACTTTATGGCGGGAAAAAGGTTTTGTCCAGATGTTTTTCCGGATGCTCCGCGAAGATATTGTATATGCCGCCAGACGGTTGAGTGTCCGGGAGAATCTGCTCGCGCTGCCGCAGGGCGAACGGCATCTGACCGATCTGCTGCATCTGGGGGAACTGCTGCATCAGGCTTCGCGCGGCGGCAGCCTGGGTTTGAACGGCTTGATCGCTTGGCTGCATGAACGTATTCTGCGTCCCGAGGAAAACGAGGAGCATGAGCAGCGGCTGGAAAGTGATGACGATGCCGTGAAGATCATGACGGTGCATAAGAGCAAAGGACTCCAATTCCCGATTGTATTCTGCCCGTTCCCCTGGAACCGGGGATTTTATTATAAAGAATATTACGCAAACGACAGGAAAGAGGAGAATGATTTCTTCTTTCATGTTCAGGATGCCGCCGGCGCTTATAAACTGCTCTTTGAGGCCGGATATGGCGACGTGCAGGGCAACCGGATCCGGTACCGGCGGGAGAAACTGGCGGAGTCGCTGCGGTTGCTGTATGTGGCGCTGACCAGAGCTAAGCAGTTCTGCTGTGTCGCCTGGGGCAGTATCAATGAAACCGAAGACAGCGCTCTGATGTATCTGACGCGGAACTGGCCTGCCGCGAACATGCAAAATTATCTTGAGGAGCACGGGAAAGAGCTGATTCCGGAGCAGGGGGAGAATTTTCTTAAGTGGGGAAATAACGACGCGATCAGTCTGGAAAAACCGTTTGCTGATTCTGTTCACTATGAATCTGAGCGGAAACAAATGCAGCTTAAAGTGAAAGCACAGCTGCAGCCGATTCCAGCCGACTGGGGGATAATGAGTTTTTCCAGTTTGTCAGCCGGAACCCATACCGGTAAAGATCAGGCGCCGGGCTGGGATGACGGCAGCGCTCCGGTACCGCTGGAAGAAACGATTATTGCTGATAATGAAACGGAATCGCCGTTTGCTGATTTTCCGGCCGGGCCGGTCTCCGGTGATTGCATCCATGAAATTTTCGAGGAGCTGGACTTTTCCCTGCTGTCCGGAGCCGTCACGCAGAAATTGCCGGAAGTGGAGACTCTGATCAATGATAAACTGCTAAAATTCGGGCGGGTAGAAAACGACAGCATGGCCGAGCGCAGCGCTATGACGGGTACTATGTTGAGAAATGTACTCAACACGCCGCTGGCCGACGGCAGCAAAACTTTCCGCCTGTCGGAGATTACAAAGCAGAAGCGTATTTCTGAAATGGAATTCTTTTTTCAGGTCGCCGATCCGATACGGCTGGCGGAACTGTCGAAACTGTTGCAGGACAAGTTTCATCCTGAAACGGCAATCGAACTCGATCATGCCGGCGGCAAGGCAAAAGCGCCGCGGCGCGGTTTTATGAACGGCAAAATAGACCTGTTTTTCGAACATGGCGGCAAATACTGGATTGCGGACTGGAAAACCAACTGGCTGGGGCGTCCGTACAGCGCTTATAATCATGCAGCGCTGACCAGTGATATGATCGCCAAGTCCTATTTAATGCAGGCGGCTATTTATGTGCTGGCGGTTGATAAATTCCTCAACTTCAGAGTGCCTGATTATGATTACAACCGTCATTTTGGCGGAGTATTTTACCTGTATGTCAGAGGGATGGACGGACTGAGGCGGAATCAGGGTGTTTTTAAAATGTGTCCGGAACTTGATTTTATCCGGGAACTTTCAAAAATCTTTCCTGGAGGTGTGCGATGAACTCAGGCCGAATTGCAATAATTGAAACTCTTCGCGGGAAGGGATTATTCTGTGATGCAGATATTAATTTCGCCCGTTTCATTTGCCGCGAAGCCGGTCCGGACGCAGGCTATGAACTATATCTGGCTGCAGTTCTGGTCAGCAACGCGATTCTCGTCCGTAAACATATCTGTCTGGACTCGACAATGCTTGCCGGTGATCTGAACAGCTGGTTTTCCGACCTGACCGACGCGGGGCAGGGGGCGGAGGCGCTGCGCAATGAACTGCGCCGGCTGCCGGTTCCGGAAAACTGGCTGGAAAAACTGGCCGCCCATAAGCAGGTGTCCGGAACTCCAGGCGAATTTAAACCGCTGATTATTAAAGATGAACTGATCTATCTTTACCGTACATGGCAGTGCGAAAAGCAGCTTGCGTCAATGATTAAATCCCGCTGCGCAGGCATTGATCCCGATTTTAATGCCGGTGCGATTGCCGGCCGGATAAAGGCAGTTTCCGGCAGATTTTTCTCCGGTTCGCTGTTTGAACAGAATATTGACTGGCAGCAGGTGGCTGTGTTTGCCGCTTTGCACAACCGTTTTTCAATCATCACCGGCGGTCCCGGCACCGGCAAAACGACAGTGGCGGCGGCGATTGTCGCATTGCTGTTCGAGCGCGATCTGTTGCTACGGATAGCCTTGTGTGCGCCGACCGGAAAAGCTCAGGCGCGTTTGCAGGAATCGCTTCTGGCCGAAACCGAAATATTACACTGCCGCCGTGAGGTTATTGAAAAGACCCTGGCAGTTCCGTCATGCACGATTCACCGGCTTCTCGGCGCACGCCCGGATTCGGAAGAATTTAAATATAACCGGCAAAATCAACTGGCGCTGGATGTGCTGATTGTTGATGAAGCGTCAATGATTTCACAATCGCTGATGAGCGGCCTGCTGGAAGCGCTGCCACCGCAGACGAAAGTAGTGCTGCTGGGCGATATGGATCAGCTTGCTTCGGTCGAATCCGGCATGGTGCTGCGCGACTTGTGCCTGGCATCTGAAATCAATCATTTTTCACCCGGATTAAGAAAGGCATTCAAGGTGGCGGTAAACGACGGTATGCCGGAACTGCCGCCTGCAACTGGAACTTCGTCGTTGTCCGACTGTACGGTTGAACTGCAAATCAGCCGCCGTTTTGATCCGGATAAAGGCATCGGGCTGATGGCATCGGCAATTAAAGCGCTGTCTGCATATCCTGAGAATATGGAGATCGACGCGATTATCAAAACCGCCTGTTCAGATTCTACTGCTCAGGTCAGTATATCGTCCCTGCCTGATTTCAGGAAGGGCGGGTTGGAAAAGGCTTTGAGTGAGTTATTGCGCGGGCAGCGGGTAATCATGGGGGAGTCGGCGGAAAAATTGTTTCCGGATTATCTAAATGCGGAAAATGTCGAAGCCGCCTATGATATTTTCCGGCGTTTCCGGATTCTCTGCTCCCACCGGCGCGGCATGTATGGCGCGGAAACGATCAATCTGCTGGTTGAAAAAATTATCCGCGGACAACACAGCTTTTCCGATTTCTATAAAGGCAAGCCGGTAATGATTACCGAAAACTGCCCGATGCTCAGCCTGTTCAACGGTGATGTCGGTTTGATCTGGCCGGACAAAAATGGCCGTCTGAAAGCATTCTTCCCCGGCCGTGCCGGACAGCGGGAAGACGGCTTCTTCAGCATCGAGATTTCAACTTTGCCGATGTTCGAACCGGCGTTTGCCATGACGGTGCATAAATCGCAAGGTTCAGGTTTTCAGAATATCCTGCTGATTCTGACCCCTGACCATAATTCTCCGATTCTCAGCCGCGAACTGGTTTATACCGCCATTACCCGCGCCGAAAAGCATGCCTGTATCTGGAGTTCACGTGAAGTTCTTGCCGCGTCAATCCGCCGCCGCACCCGCCGCTGCTCAAGGCTTCAGGATTATCTGTAATCAATGAATTTTAACCGGGATGCAGGATAAGAAAAGGCAGCTTCATCCCGCAGTCGCGGGATAATGAAGTTAAACCCGGGGAGCGCCGGTCGTCTGACCGGCTTTATGTATTTCGCCTTTGGCGACCAATCCCGCGCCTGCGGGATTGACAGTTCAAGGTTACCCCTTTCTAAAAAAACAATGGATACTATCCCGTAAAGCGGGACAGAATATTGGATATTAGAATTATTTGCCTGTTATTCATGCAGCAATCACGAATTCAGCGGGAAAGACATTATTTAAGTGTTTCCATTGCCTCATTTGCCAGCAGCCGGTGAATGTCATGATCCAGGCATAACCAGGCGGGGTGTTTGATTTTTCCTGAAATATGCAGCGACAGTTTATTTTGCAGCCATGGCCCGATGAAGCGTCCTAGGTAGGAATAACTTCCCGTAAAGACTATCAGGTCAAGTCCGCCCATTGCCGCTATTCCCGATCCGCAGTTTTTAAGGATACCATACTGCATAATATCTTTCGCCAGTTTATATTCAGGGGCTGATTTTTTGAAGATATCATCAAAACTGACATTCTTGCCGCAGATTGCGGTAAATCCGCTTTTTGTTGTCAGAATGTTATTGATTTCCTCCGGGCCCAAGTCCATTTTTTTGGAGATGGCGGTTATCAGATAAGGATCTATTTCGCCGCAGGTGGTTAATCCCGGCAGTCCTTCAAGCGGCGTGGCGCCGGATGTGACCATTAACGGTCTGCCGTCCATGACAGCCGCGATTTCCGGTCTGTTTTCCAGGCATATTGACAATATCTTTCTTGCGTTGGAAGACTTTTTGCCTTCCAGATAAGCATATTTGTGGAAGATGCCGTGATAGCCGAATCTTCTTAAACCGATATTGCTCATATCAGGCGATACCGCGTAATATTTCTCACGGTCAGGCAGTTCGGTGAAAAAAGCGGTTTCAAAGGCGACAACCGCCACAGTTTCCGGGAATATTTTGTTTACCGCCGCCAGCAGAGTTATTACCGGCGGAAGATGCAGCGGGGAATATGGTATGTATTTTTCCAGTTCCGTCGTCATGTCATCATCCGCTATTTTTGTCCGGGTGAAAATGCTTCCGCCGAAAGGAACTCTGATAGCAATGGCGAAATCAATGGTGGTTATGGCTTCGGCAGTATATCCGGACAGAATGATCTTTTCCTTTACTTCCCGCAATATCTTCTGGATATGCCTGCTGCCCCGCCAGTCCCTGACCATGCCTTCAAGCAGCGGCTTTTCATTCTCTGTATCCTGAAGCGTATACTCGATTTTGGTCAATGTTGGTGAAAATGTAAGTATTTTCATGATTTTAAATCCTGTGTAATCGCCTTTACCGGACGCCCGGTTATGGTTTCATAAGTTCTGCGCGCGATTGCCAGCTCTTCATTGGTCGCTATCACCAGTATCCTTACTGGACTGTTTTCGGTGGCGATATCGACCGGCAGTTTATGCGCATTATTATTTTTAGTATGGTCAACTATCAGTCCGAATATCTCCATGCCCAGGCAGACATTCGCCCTGACGAACGGCACTTCCTCGCCGATGGTGTCCGTGAATATTATTGCGTCAACTTTGCCTGTTATTGCAAGATAAGCGCCGAGATATTTTTTTATGCGCCACAGATAGACTTCCGCTGTTTTCAGCAGGCGTTCGTCGTGGCTGCCGCCGGACGCGATTGAATTAAGGACGTCTCTAATATCCGATGAATAACCCGACAAACCGAGTACGCCGCTCTGCCTGTTCAGTATCTTGTCGACTTCCTCATTATTGTTTTCGTGCAATGACAGAAGCTGCATCGAAACCGCCGGATCAAGGTCTCCGCATCTGGTGCTCATAACCAGTCCCTGGAGCGGTGAATAGCCCATCGTGTTGTCGATAGACCGCCCTTTTGATACTGCGCATAAACTTGCGCCTCCGCTTCCCAGATGGCAGCTGACCGCATTGATTCTGTTTTTTGAGATCCCCAGAAATTTAGCGGCCTCCTCCACTACATATTGATGGCTTGTGCCATGAAATCCGTACTTCCGGATGTTCATTTTTTTACAAATATCCGAAGGTATCGGATATGTCGCCGCGTAATCCGGTATTGTTGAATGGAATGCGGTGTCAAAAACCGGTACCTGCGGAAGATCAGGATATGATTTACCGCATGCGTACATCAGTTCCATGATCGGCGGATTATGCAGGGGCGCCAGATCTTTGATTTCCTCCAGTTTTTCCATTACGGAATCATTGGAGATGACGGGGCCGGTGAAATACTTTCCTCCGTGCACGACTCGATGCCCGACAGCGTCAGGAATAAGGTCGGGATATTTTGAAAGCAGCTTCATTATTTCAAGAAATGATTCATGATGATTGCGCATCTCCACCTGAATGATTTCTGTTTTGCCATTGTACCGGTGCACTATTCTTGACGGTTCACTGGTTTTGGGGCCAACCCGTTCGGCTGCCCCCCCCGCCAGTTCCTGTTCGCCGGGCATGGATATTATTTTATATTTCAGCGACGAACTGCCGCAATTAAACACTAGGACGTTCATAATATTTACTCTATGTTTTACCTTCAGAATTGTTGCTTTTAATTCTTTTCAGCACTTTAGAACTTCCAATTAAATATCGTCCGAAGTCCAGCCGCAAACCGGAATGCCTATCAAGCTGTGGATAATTGACGCATTTCCATAGGCTGCTTCATAAATATTGTTGATATCCACGCCTTCCTTCGCCATGTGTGCCATGCTTTCGTCACCGGGGCCGTAACCGATTGTCGGGATATTAAATTCCCCGGTCAACACGCTGCCGGCGGTACCCATTCCCAGCCTGCCTAATTCCCATTTGCCGGTAGTTACTTTGCAGCCTGCCGCAGAGAGGGCATGCCTGGCTCTCTCCATCACCGGGGAATAAGGATCAGACGCCCATGCATTGGTAATGTGTTGTACTATTCTGGTGCTGCCGGTATAAAGTTTCTGCTCTTCCCTGAGAACATTGACATTTACCGCTACTGACCGCATTTTTTCGCCGAGCAGGCCTATCTCATGTTCCATAATTCCGATGGCATTGCCGGCGGCCTCGTTGGCGCGAAGTCTTTTCGCGACGATGATATTGGCACTGTTGCCGCTGCCGCTGCCGCCTTCATACACCGGCTCGCTCATGGCAAATTCCTCCAGCGAGTTAACATGCATCCGATTCGCAAAATTGGTTCTGAAGTCACTGAAAATGCTGGATACTGCTCTATTCAGGTGGGCCGGTTTCGCGCTTTCCATGCGGATGTCAATTTTCACCCAGCCGTCGTGGCCGTAATACAGTCCCATGTTAGTCGGTTCGCCGAGAATCGCGTATTTAGGGGTTAAACCTATGTCAGGCAGGGTTTTGGCTATCAGTTCTCTTATCCCCAGGCTCACCCCGTTCTGTTCAGCTACCGTTGCCGCAACGATAAGGTTGCCTCTTAACGGCAGCATGCAGCGCCGGAGAAGCGCGCCCGCAAAGATCTGGGCGGCCAGGCCGCTTTTACAGTCGGATGCGCCGTTTCCATATAACTTTCCGTCGAGTATGCGAGGGCTGTATATGTCTGACGCACTGGACGCACTTACAGTATCCAGGTGACTGTTCAAAAGAATTGTAGGATCGGATTCCCGTCCTAGAATCAAACCTATAACATTGCCGGCGTCATCTTTGAAGACCTTGTTGTACTTCAGTTCTGTCATCTTTTTATAAACGATCTCGGAAATATCTTTTTCTTTTAAGCTTTCGCTCGGGGTTTTGATCAGTTCTTTCATGAAGTCCAGAATCTCTTCTTTCATTCCGTTCTTTCTATTTTCCAGTATGCTGTACATGTAAACGCTCCTTATTTGTTAAAGAATTTATGATATGTCTAGTAGCAATTGCCATGCCAATATTTGATATGTTTATATAAGATACTGCCGGACAGTGATATAAGAATCATTACAACATACTTGAAAAAAAGAAATTACAGTGCATATTGTATTACTTGCTATTTCAAAATGAAAGGGTAATTAGATGAAAGCTGATGATTTAAAAATAAATGAGCTTATAGAATTTTCAGAGGACAGCCTGAATCTTAAAGGCCGCAGACTTGCCATTCATGACGTCCATGCATTTGCGCTTTTCCGTAAAGATCTTATTGATTCCATCGGAGTTGAAAATACCAGGCGGATTCTTACGCGGTTTGGATATTTCTGGGGGCAGGCTGACGCCGCCGCAATGCAGCGAATTTTCAAGTGGGGAGATATCAGGGAATGGATAATGAGCGCATCCAAGCTTCTGTCCTTTCAGGGTTCAGCCAGGACTCAGATAAAAATAGTGAAACTGGACATGGAGAACAAGATATTTCATCTGGAATTTTTATGGTATAATTCGTGTGAAGTTGAAGGGCATACTACTGAAATCGGCAAAGGTGATTATCCTGTCTGCTGGATTTTGACCGGTTACGCGAGCGGTTTCGTTTCCTACTGTCTTCAACAGAATATTTATTTTGTTGAAAAAAAATGCAGGGGCAAAGGCGACCGGGCTTGCAGCGCCACCGGCATGGATGAGTCTTCGTGGGGGGACGACTTGAAACAATTCCATAATTATTTTGAACATGAAGATATTATCGGCAAGGTAAAATATTACACGGAAGAACTTAAGAAAAGAGACAAAGAACTTGAGCAGGAAAGAAAGAAATTAAAACTGCTTGGCGGAAATTTGACGAAAAATGATTTTATTGAAGTCAGGAGCAAGGCGTTCCAAAATGTCATGGAGGTCGCGCAGCGAGTCGCCCGCTTTGATACCTCTGTTCTGATTAAGGGCGAAAGCGGCACCGGGAAAGAGGTGCTTTCCAGATTTATCTATAAACATTCCGAGAGAGCGAATAATATATGTGTCGCCATTAACTGCAGCGCCTTGCCGGAAACGCTTTTGGAAGGGGAGCTTTTCGGGTATAAGGCTGGCGCGTTCACTGGCGCATCGCATGACCGGATCGGACTTTTCGAGCAGGCGGACAAGGGAACGGTGTTTCTAGATGAAATAGGCGACGTCTCGCCCGCCACGCAGGTGAAACTGTTGAGGGTTTTGCAGGAAAAGGAGATTTTGAGGCTCGGCGAAAACCGTCCAAGAAAGATTGATGTGAGGATTATTGCCGCCACCAACCGGGATTTGAAGGCTGATGTTCTAAGCGGGCGCTTCCGGGAGGATTTATATTACCGTCTGTCGGTCGTTGAGATTGACGTGCCGCCGCTCCGGACCAGAAAGGATGATATTCTGCCGCTGGCACGGCATTTTGTGAATAAGTTCTCGAAGAAGATGAAAATTCCGGATTTGCGTCTTGATGTATCATGTATTGATTATCTGCTTTCATATGACTGGCCGGGAAATGTGCGGGAACTTGAGAACGCGATGGAACGGGCTTCTGTTTTCTCCAATAAAGGTCTTATAACCATTGACTGCCTGCCGCAATGTATAGTTCAAAATAAAGTCAACCCCGAACAGAATTATTCGGTAAATATGAAACTCTCCCAGCTTGAGGCGGCGCATATCAATTCAGTCTTGAAAATGACCGAAGGCAACCGGACCAGAGCGGCGGAAATACTGGGCATAAGCCCTGTAACCCTGTGGCGAAAATTATCAGACAATAAAATAGTTTGATTTTATACTCTGCACGGCTGAAAATTAAACAATAGATTGCGATAATTTTGAGAATTGGTTCGTATTCTGAGAGGCTGCCGATACAGGGGTGTCGAAGGCCTCGAAGAGTGCGAATCCAAAATCAAAAGATCGCAATCCCGCAATTGCGGGATGAGTGTCTTGCGACCGTATTTATCCGTTCCTTCTTCCGGTGATATTTATATTGTCTGTCAGTCGGATCGAAAAAATCCAATCCGCAATCCTGGTCGTCTATGTTCAATTTTCAGCCGTGCAGAGTATAACTTTATATCATCATATTTTTCGTTTTATTGTTTTCAATCTTGTATCGGATATTCTTTTGATACTTTACAGTTAACATGCTTATTACCAATCATTTAAAGCATGATTGAAATAAAAAAATACTGGCTACTTCAATTTTACATTTAACAGTTCAAGAATTTTCTTTTGCTCCTCATCTGGTTT
>CAIPAT010000417.1 GCA_903863035.1 uncultured Lentisphaeria bacterium | reverse complement strand
CCTGCGGGATGAAGTGTATTTGTTCTTTTTCGTGTCTTGTCTTCTTTTCGTGCTTTTCGTGTTTTTCGTGGTGAAGTGTATTTAACAGTTTCTTTTGGTTGCGGCTATGCCGCGCTAAGTGGTTCGTGGTTAATGGCTGCTGATTTGCCTCTGTGTCCTCAGTGTTCTCTGTGTGAAAAAATTGCTCTCTTTTGTGACCGGCTAACTCTCAGGTTAGTCCCGCGACTGCGGGATGTGTTTTGTGGACAATAGTCCGGTTTTCCGTGACATTCCGCGTGTTCCGTGGTTAACCTGTATTCTTTGATTTAATTCTTCACGCTTATCCATTTTTTTCAATATTTTTTTGCATTCGCCCTTTATTTTTATCTATATCTAATATATAATGTTATTATAATTAATAGTTATTAATTTCAAATAAAGGAGAAGAGAAAATGACTGAACAGGAAAGAAAACTTTACATTGTGAAGCTGGAGAGTTACTCCGGCGAATGCAGTTCGCTGCAATGCGATTCCGAAGGCAGTGATGAAGACGCCATGTACTGTATTTGTGCTGTCCTCGATGATCACGCCGAAATAATTGATTACGGCTATAACAGTCTCGAACAAGCGCAAGAAGTATGGCCGGACGCAATCGGCTGAAATAATGCTTTAAGTATTTAAAAAAAGTTATAATTGAATTTATCGCCTTGATGAAATATGTTATACCTGCGTTTGGAGCGTCAAGTATTTTTTTTAAACACTTTCACATTGGGACAAAATGTCAACAATAAATAAAGATAAATCAGGTTTAGAAATCAAAACTAAAACTCAAGAAGACATTAAAGAAGATTTCTTTAAATACTTGACAGAACAAGGAAGAAAAGAAAATACTGTAAGACAGTATATAACCAAAATTCCTGAATTGCAGAAATGGTTTATTGAAAATAATATTATTGGAACAGATTATAACATATGGACAGATAAAGACAAGATTGGTGATATAAATGCGAGACTGAATAATGATTCAAAAAAACTTTGGATGGCTACTAATAAACAAATAAAACACTGGTTCAGTGCACCATGGCGAGCCTGGACGACATTTAATGGGAACAAACCTTTAGCAGATATTATCGACGAGAATGAAATTTTTGATTATAAATCATTTTACCAATCTGCTCAAGAAGCCAAATTAATATTTTCTGAAGAACTAATTATCCGCTTCTCTGCGTCCATTCTTACCAAACCATTTGTAGTTCTCACTGGTCTTTCTGGTTCCGGAAAAACAAAACTTGCACAAGCATTTGCGATGTGGATTTGTGAAGATGATAATCAGTATTGTATTATCCCTGTCGGAGCAGACTGGACAAACAGGGAGCCGTTGCTTGGATTTCCCAATGCCTTGGAAAAAGAGAAATATGTAAAGCCAGACAACGGGGTGCTGGACTTGATTATAGCGGCTGATGCAGATCAAGAAAAACCATATTTTCTAATCTTGGATGAAATGAATCTAAGTCATGTTGAAAGATATTTTGCCGACTTCCTCAGTGTCATGGAATCAGGCGGAAAAATTTCTTTGCATCCCGGACAATCATGGGATGGCATTCCGTCGCAAATAACTCTGCCTAAAAATTTATTCATTATCGGCACCGTGAACATTGATGAAACTACTTATATGTTCAGTCCGAAAGTGCTGGACAGAGCCAATGTTATAGAATTCCGAGTTACCGCGGATGAAATGGGAAAATATCTCAGCAGTGCAACCAGTCTTGACTTAGAGAAACTGAATGCTGCCGGAGCAAATATGGCTGGCAGTTTTGTGGAAATTGCATCGAACAAATCTATGCCGGTAGAAAATGTCGCTAAATTAAAAAATGAATTACTGATTTTTTTTACTGAGTTAAAGAAAATAGGCACTGAATTTGGTTTCCGCAGTGCCTCTGAAATTATGCGTTTTGCTGCTATTGTGAATACTATTGAACCTGCGTGGAAAGATAAAAGAATTATTGATGCAGCCATAATGCAAAAACTGTTGCCCAAAGTTCACGGCTCAAGACGCAAGCTGGAGCCAGTTTTAAAAACACTGGGAACGCTTTGTCTTGCTGCGGGGCAAAACATTGATGAGTTTATTAATATTAAAACTGAAATTGATTTTAATGATACGGCTAAAATTAAATATCCAATCTCCTTTGAAAAGATATTGCGAATGTATCGTGGTTTAATGGACAATGGTTTCACCAGCTATGCCGAAGCGTAATCAATTATGTGTGAAAATAAAAAAATCATACCTGTTGCTATTGCCAATACCAACGTTAAAATTGAACTAACAATCTTTGGAGAAAGCTCAACCGAAGAAACTGTCTTCGAATTGTCAAATGCTGAAGCAATAGCAAACGGAGAAGCCCCCTTTCAGATCAAAGAAGGCTGTTTTTATGAATATAAAATTACCGACGGTTTTTGCCTTGATTTGCCAGATATAGTAAGCCAGTCAAAAGTTAATTCATCTTCAGGAAGAATTTCACCAAACATTTATGTAGGTACGCTTACAATCGGTATTCTTGATACTGCTAAAAGAAAATGTGGTGAAATAAAACTGGAAGTTCAATCGGTAAAAACAAGTTACCGCGAAGATTATAGGCACATGCTGGAAGAAATTACGGAGAAATGCATGGATCTATTATTACAGCACAGTTCACCGGTTTCACAGTTTTTTGAAGTTGATTTTAATGCAGATGCCAATACCTTATATCAGCGTTTTGCTTTTATAAAATCAATTCTCGATTCAGAAGAGTTCAATGATTCAGTCCATAAAATTTTATCTTCGCCTGTTACCAGATGGAAAGATAGTGAAATTGAAAAAGATATCAGAAGTGTAAGAAGAATAAACAATTCTGCACTACGCCAAATAGCAGGGGCATCCAACCGGATTGATTTGCCGGTTAGTCATCCACTGAAATCAACGCTGCACTCAATTCCTGCAAAAATCAAGGTTCCATATAAAACAGAAACCGTTGATACTCCGGAGAACCGTTTTGTAAAACACGCGCTATCTTCATTTTTATCGTTTATTGGTGAGTTCAGAGCAAAACTGAATGACAGTAGTCGCTTAAGTCAGGAAGCTGTTTCTCTGGAAGATAAACTGTGCCAATTCCTTGATCATTCAGTATTCAAAGAAATTTCACCACCCATAACTCTTCCATTGAACAGCCCGGTGCTGCAACGCAAAGAAGGCTATCGTGAAGTTCTGCGTGTATGGTTAATGTTCGACCTTGCTGCAAAATTAGTATGGCGTGGCGGGGATGATGTGTACAGTGGAAGCAAAAGAGATGTTGCCGTGTTGTATGAATACTGGTTGTTTTTTAAGTTGCTTGAAACAATAAAAGAGGTTTTTAAGATTGATTCATCTTCCATTGAAAATCTTATTGAACCTACAAAAGATGGAATGGGATTAAAATTAAGGCAAGGTAAATTTTTACCGATTAAAGGGGTTTATATTGCCGAAACTAGAAAACTGAATATTGAATTCAGTTACAATAAAACGTTCAGCGGCAATAATGAATATACGAATGGCGGAAGCTGGACAAGAAATTTGCGCCCTGATTATACTCTAAGTGTCTGGCCGCACGGCATCGAACAGCAGCAGGCGGAATTAGAAGAATTAATTGTTCACATTCACTTTGATGCAAAATATAAAATTGAAAATCTAAAAACAATCTTTTCTTTCAATGAAAATCTGGAAGAAGAAAAAGAAGAACAGAAAAAAGGGACATACAAAAGAGCAGATATTCTGAAAATGCATACTTACCGTGATGCCATCAGGCGGACCGCAGGAGCTTATGTTTTGTATCCCGGTTCACAGTCAGACAATAAATATGGCTTTCATGAACTACTTCCCGGCCTGGGTGCTTTTGCGATAAGACCTTCAAGGCAAAACAATGGAACTGAAGAACTGAAAAAGTTTTTGTATGAAGTTGTTCATCATTTCTTAAACAGAGCATCGCAGCGAGAAAAAATGTCTTTGAAAACTTATGAAACCCATAAGGATAAAATTAGTAATCAAGTAAATGAAGTACTTCCTGAAACTTACGGGGCAAACAGAAACTTACTGCCGGATGAAACTTTTGTGCTGGTCGGGTTTTATAAAGATGCTGAGCATTTAGAATGGATCAAGCGCCAGAGACTTTATAATGCCAGAACCGGTTCAATAAGAGGTTCGCTAAGATTAAGCCCGAAGGAGACTGGAGCCAAGTATCTTTTACTTCACTCCTATGGTGAAACACAAACCAGCAGGATATTTAAATTGAAAGAAACCGGACCAAGAATATTTCCCAAACGGGATATGATAGCCAAATTATATCCTAATCCTAGTCAGGAGTTCTATCTGGTATATGATATATGTGAAGCTGAAAATGAGTTTGAAAAAATGACGTGGGATATTACTGAACTTGATGGCTATACGGCTCACAGAGGCTCTGGAATTCCATTTGCAGCCTCGCTTACAAATCTGATGAACGCAATAGTCAAATGAAAGTATTGTGCGCAAAACGTGGACGTTTACTGCTTAAATATATTTTTCCGGTGATATGCTAAGAAATTCGTGTCTGGCTGGAATTTCCGTGGCAGAATTATCGGTTTGCCGTCGAACTTGGTTAAAAAATTAATTTCATTATCGCTGGACTTCCGCTGCTTTATCAAATCCGACACGATGATGGTGAATGAATCGGAAATGGTAATCAATCCGGCATCAAAAGCTTTGTCATGAAGCGCATTCAGACACAATCCATTACGTGGATTTAAACGATTTGCTTTATCTTTGCTCCACGGAACAATATGACTTGCCAGCAACAGTTCGGGAATCGCGATTTCAGTGATGCAGCATTTAAAATCGTATGAGGCTAAAATCATCCGCCGGAAGAAAGATTGATTGACGCGAGTTTTGACTGTTCTTGCTGAATCTTTACCTTCCGGAAACACGATATCGCGGTCTTCTTCCTGTACCAGGGTTTCTACATCCTTATTCTCAAATTTAGCCAGCAGATTTTGACTCTCAAAAGCAAGGTCTTCCCAGTTATTGAAGAACTCATTCCATACCTCTACATCAAGCTTGGCAACATGGGATGCGCCTTTTCTATCCAGCGATGGGTCAATAGAGGCAAAGTTGCACATTTTCCATGCAACCGATCCCGGCGAACGTCCAATCAATCCGGCCAGTTTTATAATGTCTGGATTACCTTTGTGAATCCGGCCAAACGGAGTTTTGCAGTAAAGATTAACTGCAAGAATCAGTTCATTTCTGGTCCATCCTCTTCTTTCCGCCATACGAAACCCTTTTGCTGTGATTAGCTGCAACTAATCTATAATGTCAGTTTATATAATCAAGCTGCAGAATAATTGGTGTTGACTTATTTTGAACGCTGAAATAGATTAAGGCTATTGTTTACCGGAGTTTTGAGAATTAATTCAGCGGAATAGCTTAAATGGATACAATATCGGAAGAGCATCGCAGTTGGAATATGAGCCGGATCCGGTCGGAGAATACGAGTCCGGAAAAGCTGGTGCGTTCGCTGCTGCACGGGATGGGGTATCGTTTCCGGCTGCACCGGAAAGATCTGCCGGGTAAACCGGATATTGTGCTGCCGAAATATAACACGGTCATTGAAGTCCGGGGCTGTTTCTGGCACCGTCACAAAGGCTGCAAGCAGGCGAGTACGCCGAAAAGCAATCAGGCCTTCTGGCAGGAAAAATTCAGTCGGAATGTCGAGCGCGACCGTAAAAACATGCGCAGTCTGAAGAAGCTTGGCTGGAAAGTAATAATTATCTGGGAATGCGAGATCAGGAATGAAAGCACACTGGCGTACAGACTAGCCCAAATCAATACAGTTTAACCACGAAAAACACGAAAAGCACGAAAAGAAGACGAGGCACGAAAAAAGGCAAATACAGTCTCACCATGAAGGGCATGAAGGTAATGAAGAAGGGGATGTTTACCACGAAAAAACAAAAAGCTGAGTCAGTGAATGCTTGCATGAGTAACACGCAAGCATTCACTGACTGGTATTTTTATTTCTTTATTTGCTGTATTACTTTCGTGAATTTTCGTGCCTTTCGTGGTTAAGGTGTATTTTTTGGTTGCGGCTATGTTGAGTTAAGGAGCCGTAAAGAAATAACCTTTACATCTTCGCGCTTCTCCCGAATGCCTTTGTGTTTGCCGGTTCGTTACTTACCTTCAGGTTTGCGCCTTACCGGCTTTTCTCAAAATCTCTTCGGGTTATTTCGCGAGACTTGTCATGTTTATT
>CAIPAT010000416.1 GCA_903863035.1 uncultured Lentisphaeria bacterium | reverse complement strand
CATTTACATCCTCGCGCTTCTCCCGAATGCCTTTGTGTTTGCCGGTTCGTTACATACCTTCAGGTATGCGCCTTACCGGCAATTCCCAAAATCTCTTCGGGATATTTCGCGAGACTTGTCAAGTTTATTTCTTGACAGCTCATTAGTTTTTTTGCACAATATAAAATTCAGGTTTTAGTTTTTTATTGGTCAGAGGAATACGGAATATACAGCAATTTTAATTTGTTAACTTAAGGAATAATATGAACAGGATTCGTCTGGTTATCATGCTCTGCGTGTTTGCGTTTGCCGCTGTTTTCGCCTGCCCGTCCGCGGATGCGGCAAGTAAAAAACACAAAGCAAAGTCATCCTATGCAGCGAAAAAACACCATAAGAAATCCGTAAAAAGTCATTCCGCCAAAAAAGTGAAACATTCTTCTGCAAAAGCCGCCATCGTTCCCGCCTAATATTAGCGGCGCTGCCGGATTATTATGAAAATGCCTGAATATTAAAATTCTGGCATTTTCCATCAACCTTCCTTCTTTACTTCAGCTCGGACGGACTGCGATAAATATCACAACCCTTGATTTTTGCGCACATAAGGTATATCTTGTCATTCAGCTTTTATTTTAAAGCTGATAAACAATATATTTTAAGGAAGTGTATCTTGATTGAATTTTTAAAGAAAAGAATCAAAAGTCTTTTTTCAGGAAGAGGCAAGCATGTTGAATCTGTAGAACCGCCGGTTAGAGCTAATCATCACTACAAGCATAAGCACATTGAAGAAAAGCAGAAACAGAAAAGCCATCCCCGTAAATTTGAACAGCCGCCGGTATCCGGCATAAAAACTATCAAAGCCGGACAGAATAAAAAACAGAAGCCGCCGACTTTTGACATCAAGCCGAAACATACTCCACTGAAGCCGGACAAACTGGAAGATATTCCGGCGGAAGAAGGTAAAACACGCTTTATTGATCTGCCCATCCATCAGGACATCCTGTTCGGCATCCAGCACCTGGAATTTAAATATTGTACTTCAATTCAGGCCAAGACGCTGCCGTTTCTGCTTGAAGGCAAGGATATTACCGGCAAAGCCCAGACCGGCACCGGCAAAACCGCCGCATTTCTGATCGCCGCGTTTACCCAGTTGCTGAATAACCCGAACCGCGATCGGCTGCCAGGCACCTGCCGGGTACTGGTGATGGCGCCAACCCGCGAACTGGCAATCCAGATACATAAGGACGCGGAAGCCCTGTCACTGTTTGCCGGAATGAACAATCTGGTAGTGTTCGGCGGCATGGATCACCATAAACAACGTGATTTACTGGGCAAACCGATTGATATTCTGATCGGTACTCCCGGCCGGATAATTGATTATTCCCGCAGCAGTCACCTGAATCTGTCCAAAACCGAAATCCTGATAATTGACGAAGCCGACCGTATGCTGGACATGGGGTTCATTCCCGATGTCAGCCGGATTGTCCGCCAGCTTCCGCCCGCCGGCAAACGCCAGACCATGTTTTTCAGCGCAACCCTGGAACCCAATATCCTGCGACTGGTTGATAACTGGCTCAAAGACCCGGTAACGGTTGAAAGTGAATCACAGCAGCTTATCACCGACCTGATCGAACAGGTTTTCTACAGCGTTTCAAGAGAAGAGAAATTTACCCTGCTGATGTGGCTGATTAAAAATGAGCCGTTTGAGCGGATGCTGATTTTCGGCAACCGGAAGGATTCCAATTTCAACCTGGCGAAAAAACTGGTGCGCAGCCATATCAAATGCTGCATGCTGTCCGGCGATGTTCCGCAGGTTAAACGCATGAAAATTCTTGAAGACTTCAGGGCAGGCAGGGAAAAAATACTGATTGCAACCGATGTCGCCGCCCGCGGAATTCACGTTGACGACATTTCCATCGTAGTTAATTATGATATTCCGGAACGCGCCGAGGATTACGTTCACCGCATCGGCCGTACCGGCCGTGCCGGTCAGAAAGGCAAGTCCATCGGTTTTGTCTGTGAATACGGCGCGTACTCGCTGGAAGAAATAGAAAAATTGACTGGTCAAGAAATAAAATGCACCATGCCTACTGATGAAATGTTTAAATACACGGATTACAGTCGCGGCTCATAGCAGTTCCCGCGAGGTGTGCGCTCTTTTCAAACAAAAGCGGGTTTAGTTTTTTGACAAAAACTGTTTCTTTATCCTTTAGCCTAGATTATTCATAAAAAATGGATGAAAGACGAAAATATGCTCAAAAAGAAAGATTTTGACGATGCCGCAGTCGTAGCAGCGCTACGGCGAGGACATCGGCAAAGACTTTACTTTGAGCAGATTGCAGTATTTCGCCCAAAGTTTATGAATTATTCAGGTTAGACATATAAATATGAATGGGATTGTTTTTGTTGTCAAAGAGCACATCCATATCGCAATTTCCGCAGTGTATAATATAACCGTCATATCCTATTGCGACCGGTGAACCATCCAGCATTTCGTGTTTATAATAGAATTCTATTTCAGCTGCAGCTTTTTTTCCAAATTCATTGTTGCATTGTGGACATTGCTGCCTTCCTCTTTTATTGCGGATACGAACAATCAGGTAAATTGAAAATCCTGAAAACCCAACTATTAGCCATGGCACTATATATGTGTTAAAAATATTCATCTTATCCATTTAGTATAATAAGCGTGAATATTGAATTAGATATTGCTTCAACTTTCATTATTTATTTCATCCCCGCGATCTGTTTTTATTAACATATCTTGTAAAACCGGCCTGTCAAGTTTAGTCCGTTCCAAAAAAAAAGGCCGTGCCTGAATTGGCACGGCCGGAATCTAAATCGCTTACTTGGCTGCGGGAGCAGCTACCGGAGCGGCGGCTTTTGCAGCAGGAGCTGCAGGAGCGACCGGAGCAGGAGCGGCTACTAATATTTTGACCCCTTGATCTACTGTTGCTTTTGCGAGAATAGTCTTGATGGCTTCTTCGGCCTTCTTGGACTTGATCACGTTTTCAATTGCGCCTTTGACATCGGCGAGAGATTTTTCACTTTCGGTGACGGCTTTGTCACGACGGATGATGTGATAACCGAACTTGGTCTTCACTACGCCACTGACTTCTCCATCTTTAAGTGCAAATGCGGCAGCTTCAAATTCCGGTACCATCTGGCCCTTGGAGAAAGCTCCGAGAGAACCGCCGGCCTTCTTGCTGGGGCAGGCGCTTTCGGCTTCAGCGAGCTTTTCAAAAGTTTCACCAGCCTTGAGTCTGGCCAGAACTTTTTCCACTTTTTCCTTGGCTTCTTTATCAGCCGCCGGAGATTCATCCTTTAAGGAAATCAGGATGTGAGAAGCACGGACGCTGCCTTCCGGATCGCCGGGAACCTTGAAGTTGGCTTTGTTTTCTTTATAAAACGCTTCGATTTCCTGATCGGTAGCCTTAAGGTTGGTCAAGACGTTTTTGTCCAGCCACTGCCGAATAGCAAAGCTTTCCTGGACGATCTTGTTGTCGGCGGTTTTATCAATATAAGACTCCATAGTCATATTTTGAGCAGCCAGCTTCTGTTTTTCCATATCAAGCTGTTCCGGCGGAATATTTTTGATCATTTCATTCAGCGCGATGACCGTGGCCTTTTTGTCCGGTTTAATACCGTCTTTTTCAGCCAGGTTCAGGAGCACCATGGTATCAACCATCTGCTTGATGACCTGAGGAGCAAATTTTTCCAGCATCTGACGGGTAAACATCGGGGGAACCTGTCCGTCCGGGAATTGTGCAGTGAAAATTTTAACGATATCTTCTTTAGTTACTTTCTTGCCGTTGACTTCGGCGACTACAGCCGGGAGGAATCCCCAGAGGTCTTCCGCCTTCTCAGCCGGCTTGGCGGCCGGAGCTGCCGCGGGGGCAACTACTGCGGGCTTAGCGGCGGGAGCCGCTGCGGTTTTAGCGTCCTGGGCAAATACCGGCTGACCGGCGAAAAGCGCTGCGGACAACGCTCCTGCGGTCATGACTGCTGCATTGATCTTCTTCATTCTTCAATCCTTCGTTAATTTATAATTGATACAGTGGTTTTTAATTCTGTTACCAGGGACAAGATGCTTTTCTGAATCTGAAATCAGATTTACAGGGCCGAATCTGCTCCTTTCAGTAAAAATTGTTTAACTATTTGATATACCATATTTGTTTAGACATTGCAAGTTTAAATTTGTTCCAAAAGCAATAATTTTTAATGATTAATAGTTTTGGGGATAATATTTAATGTAATTTATAAGAGTAAAATGTAAAACTGCAACTTTTGTCCATCGTTACCGTTAATTCATTTTCTGTATTTTGCGCTACAGATGAATTGGAGCTTCCGGCAATATGCGTGACGGCTAAATTCCCGTTTAATGCTACCGCACTTTGGATTTGCGCTGACGGAGCCGCGTTATTTTCACGATAGAAAACCAGAAAGCCGCTGCCGGACGCGGCATTATGCGATTGGAAGCCACAGATTGACGAACCGTCAGGTTCCTGCCCGATGGAGTATATCTCTCCGGCAAAAATCTGATCGCGGTATTCCAAATGCAGTTTGATCAGTTTGCGGTAAATCTCCGCCACTTCCGGATCAAGCCGCGACGGGGCCAGCCAGATCAGCGGATTGGAGAAAAGCGGAACAGCCGCCCAGTAATCAGCAGGATAGATGTCCGGCTGGAGACGTTTTTTTTCAGCATAAAATTCCCGATTGATTGCTTTGAAATCGGGAATTTCAATCTGCAATGTCTGGGGACGGATATATTTTGTCAGCCGCCACATGCAGCGCAGCGTAGTTTCCGGATGATATCCCAAGCCCCAGGAGTGGCAGACATAGCGGTTTTCCAGAAAAATATTACCGTATTCCAGAAACAGGAAATACCCGGGCCGCTGGCCGTTGGTGGTGTCGAAATTGAAAAATATTTCGCCTTTACTGCGTTCCCTCAGATGCCTGACCATCTTTTCCAGATTATCTTCGGCTTCCTTGGTCCTGGTCATTACCGCGTCAATCTTGAACATCCTGATATTATAGCGGCAATAGTAGTCGTAAACGATATCGGCGAACTCCCGCCAGTCGCGGTATTCGCAGTTGCATGACGGAGCCATCCACAACGCCAGTTCAACTCCGGCATCTTTGGCGGCAGTGGCGATATGATCAAATCCGTTCGGCAGATGTTCCCTGGAAAAATCCCAGAATTCCCTGGTCATATGGCGGTTGTTGCCGATCATTTCGGAAAGAGCCCGGCCTTTCTGCCAGCCGTCGTCAACTTGATAGTGAGTCGCACCGAGCGCACCTGACGCATTAATCTCATCGATCAGAAATTGCTCACTGACCAGTGACGGGAAACCGCCCGAGCCCCAGGGATTGACCGTTACCGAATAATCTCTTTGCGGATTTTGCGGGAAGCGGGTTTTCAGATAATTTTTCAGGCTGGTTATTGCGTCTCCAGCCTGATACAGTACGAGAACATGACGATAGCTGAACAGTTCTTTCTCCGGCGACACCTCATGGGCGTTAATTCCCCAGCAGCAGGAGTGAACAGTATTTTTTTCGTCAATTCTAAAATCATATTCTTCAAAGTCGCGCCGTTCGCCTGACAGTGGCGCTTCCTGCAGGAAAAGCAACCCGTCTCCGGATGTGTTTTCACAGAACAACAGATTGCCATTGAACATTGCGGCTGGATTTTCATGCTCAAAAACATGATCGTGGGTATAATCGGTGCGACCCGCAAATTCCACAGCTTTGGCCGGATGTAAATTATCCGACAACTTCAGACTGTCTTCGCAACTTTCAAGCGTTGCCGGGGAATGCTGCTTGTAGAGGTCAGTTTTATACATACCGCCGCGCCTGGTCCAGTACATCAGCGGCGTTACCTTGCTGATAATTCCGGTTTGCGACGCAAGGTACGGCAAGTCCGGGTAGATGAAATATTTACGGGTAAAAGAGACTTGCTGAATGTCTTCGTGGATCTTTAACTTGACGCAGATATGCTCTGCGTCAAAAATAGATTCTTCAACCACGGATGCTGTAATTTTCCCCAGCCGGTATTCAGTACGTCCCCTGAGGTTATGCGGCATATTGATGCCGGCAAATGAGAAATCGCCATGATCATGTTGTGCAGCCAGTTCAGCGCCTGAAGATTTATCTTTCAGTGAAATAGTCTGAGGAACTGCATGCTTGAGTTCGAAAAGTCTGGCAAGACGGGAATTTTCTATCAGCAGCCGATGCTCCTTCAATTCAACTTTAATGTCTTTATAAGTAAAACTTTGCGTTGAAGTTATTTCCTGGTTCTGATACGACATAGCATGGTCTTTCAGTTATTTTCGGCTGTTTAGCACAAAAAAGCGCTTCAAGAACATTTCTGAAGCGCTTTTATCATAGAAATCTCGAATAGAAAACTTACTGAGCTGCGGGTGCAGGTGCTGCGGTGTCAGCAGTTGCAGCTTTCTTGTCAGCTTTCTTGTCAGCTTTTTTGCTGGTTTTTTTAGCGGCAATTTTGTTTTTCAGTTCATCAATTTTAGCATCAAATTCTTTGGTATCGGCCTGGGCGTTCTGAGCCAATAATGCAGCTTTCTTGGCTTCAAGATCGGCAATCTGTTTGTCTAATCCAAGATGTTTTCCGGCTTTAGCAGTTTTATCTTTTGCTGCTGTTGCTGCACATGCCGCGTTTTTATCTTTTGCTGCTGTTGCTGCACATGCAGCGCTGTCATTCGCAAATGCAATGCCGCCGACCGATAATACCGCCACTACGAGAGCCAGAGTAAAAAGCTTCTTCATTTTATTGAACCTTTTTGTTTGTTTAACCGGGACTATCCCTAGTTTTAATATCTATTAGAGAATTTAGCGAATTTGTTAAATAATGCAAGCCATAAACCTTCATTAATTATAATGATTTTAAAATATCCGATACATTTTTGCCAGTGTCCGGAAAAATCATATCCGGGGCGATCTCGGCAAGCGGAGCAATAACAAAAAGACGCTGCGCCGCGCGGGGATGCGGGATCTGAAGCGTGTCCGACCTGATAATCCGGTCACCGAAAAGGATTATATCAATATCCAGTGTTCTTGGGGTATTAATTCCATGTACGGCGGCGCGTCCGGACTCTCGTTCAATTTCCTGGCATACGGCAAAAAGTTCTTCTGCGGACCCAGGCCAGTTCCCGGTAAGCGCGGCATTCATAAAATCAGGCGTGCCGGAAGCACAACCAACTGGCGTTGTACGGCAGAAGCTTGAGATATTAATATTAATCATACCGGCGGCTTCAAGTTTTTGTACCGCGGTTTTGAATGCTGCGACGACATCACCGAGATTGCCGCCGAGCGCCAGCGCTGTTTTTATCATCATTAAAATTCCGCTTTTTAACTTTGAGAGTTCGAAATTACGATTCTGCCGGTTATATTTTAGCTTGACTGCTGAAAGAAAGCAAAGTACGGACGGTTTAATGGACAAAAAAGTTAAAGTATATTTTCTTGGCTCAGGCAAGATTGCAGTACCGGTTCTAAACCGGCTGGTCTGGTCTGACCGGATTGAACTTCTAGGTATCGGCACTCAGCTTGACCGGCCGGCGGGGAGAAATAAAAAGCTTCATCCAACACCAGTCGGTGAATTTGCCCATGCTTCAGGGCTGCAGGCGGATAAGATACCATCAGTAAATGCGGAAGATTTTCTTGATTATTTAAGGTGGCTGTCCCCGGATTTGATTGTTGTCATATCTTTCGGCCAGATACTTAAGCAACCACTGCTGGAACTGCCTGAGATTTCCTGTGTCAATATTCACGCTTCCCTGCTGCCGCGATACCGCGGCGCTTCCCCGATTGCGGCGGCGATAGTCAATCACGATACCAGCACCGGAGTATGTTTCATGGAAATGGACCGCGGGCTTGACACCGGCCGGGTCTATTGTTCATTTGAACATCTTTTATCCGGCAGTGAACGGGCGGACTGGCTGGAGGAAGCGCTGGGCCGGCTTGCCGCCGATAAGATAGTAGATGTGCTGGAAGGGATTATCGAAGAAGAAAATGCTCCAGTCGCGCAGGACGTAACACTTGCGTCGGTCACTAAGAAAATACATAAGGGCGACGGCATAATCGACTGGAACCAGCCGGCGGCGGATATTGAATCCAGAATCCGGGGCTATTATCCCTGGCCGGGGACGGCTTTTGCCTTGCGGGCGCATAATCGCAAAATTACCGTCCGCGTTACTTCCGCGTCCGTTCACGCACTGATGTCCGGGAAGCCGGGGGAAGTGTTACAGGCGGATAAGAAAGGCTGGATTATTGCCTGCGGCGCAAATGCGCTTGAGCTGCTGACGGTAGTTCCGCAGGATAAAAAAGAAATGCGAGGCATCGATTTTCTGAATGGCTGCCATCTGGATAAAGGAATTATTGTCGGCATGGAGTGATTACGCAGGTTGTATTAGACGGTTCGGGGGTTAATAGTATTCTCGAATTAAAAAGTAGATATCATATAGACACAGAGTTAATTATGGACAATATAAAAAAACAGATAATCCTGAATTGTGAAAAGCTTGAAACCAGATTTGCAATGCTCAATAACGACAGGCTGGAAGAATATCAGATTGAACGCGGACAGAGCGAACCTCGCGTCGGTTCTGTTTTTCTGGGAAAAATTGTAAATCTCGAACCGACCCTGCAGGCGGCGTTCGTTGATATCGGCACGGGTAAAAATGCATTTCTGCATTACTGGGATATGATGCCGTCAGGCGATGAAACTGATGAAGATTTTGCCGAAGATGTTGAAAAAAATGAAAAGCCGCTCGATGCAAGAAATAAAAAGCGGACAAGTTTTTCCGAAAAACTCCGGCGGGTGCTTGGACAGGCAACCGGATCCAAACAGCTTCGCGAAAAAGAGCGGAGCCGCCGCCGCAAAAAAATCACCATTAAAGATATTCCGGAAATGTTTCCGCAAGGCACTGAGTTGCTGGTCCAGGTGGTAAAAGGGCCGATCGGAACCAAAGGGCCGCGGGTTACCACCAATATTTCCATTCCCGGACGCTATCTGGTGCTGCTGCCTTATTCAGATCACATCGGACTTTCTTCAAAGATAGACATTTCCCTGGAGCGGCAGCGGTTGAAAAAAATCCTTTCCGAACTGGACGTGCCCGAAGGAATGGGTCTTATCTGCCGTACCGTCGGGGAAGGCAGAAAAGCTATCTTCTTCAAACATGACCTTGACATGCTGCTTGATTACTGGCACAAAGTTGAACTGGTCATGGCCAAAGGGGTGGTTCCGTCCATTGTATACTCAGAGCCAGGTCTGCTGGAATGCACCGTCCGCGATTTCATTACTGACGATATTGACCAGATCATCGTTGATGACGATACGGCGTTTCACACGATCCATAATGCGCTGATCAAATTCGGTGGTACGCGCATGGCCCGCAAAGTGGTGATGTATGACCGAGACATTCCAATTTTTGAACGGTTCAAAGTCAAAGAGCAGGTAAACGACATCTTCAAACGGCAAGTTCAACTTTCCGGCGGCGGATATATTTGCATAGATGAGACAGAGGCGCTGATTGCGATTGACGTGAATACCGGCAAGGGCCGGAAACTGGGGGATCAGCCGGAAACCATCCTGCAAACCAATCTGGAAGCAGCGGAAGAAGTCGCCAGACAACTCCGTTTGCGGAACATCGGCGGTCTGGTCGTGATTGACTTTATTGACATGCGCAGCGCCCATGACCGTGAAAACGTATTCAAACACATGAAGAAACTGGTAAAAGACGACCGTGCCAAAACCAAACTTCTGCCGTTAAGCAAGCTGGGGTTGATGGAAATGACCAGACAACGCGAGCACGAAAGTCTGAAAGACACGCTTTATGATCCGTGTCCTTATTGTAGCGGAAGCGGTAATATCAAGTCAGCGATGTCCATGAGTGTGGAGATTCAGCGCCGCCTGAATGAAGTTCTGCGGCGCAGAAACGCCAAAACCGGCCTTTCGGTGCGGGTCATCATGCATCCTGACGTACTGGCAAGGTTGAAAAATGAAGATGCCGATCTGCTCCAGGAACTGGAAAGCAAATACGGCAAGAATTTGAGTTTTCGTGCTGAAAGCGTTCTTCATCATGAAGAGTTCAAACTGGTTGATCCAGATACCAATGCTGAATATTGATAAGGCGTCAGACGATGAATATTACTGTCAACGGCAAAAAAATTGTTATTGAAGCCGGTGTTTCGCTGAAACTATTCCTTAAAGACCGCGGCATTGATCCGGCAAAAACAGTGGTTGCAATAAATGGCAATGTCGTCGGCAGCGAAGATTGCGGCGAGATCATCTTGCAGAAAAACGATGTGCTTGATGTAATGAGTTTTGTTGGCGGCGGCTGAGTTTATGATTTGATTTTTACAGGTTTTAACTATGACTTTAACCCTGGCAATATGCTGTATACTTACTGGTTTTTGCGCCATGCTCTCCGGCGGGTTCTGGGGACTTGGCGGTGGCTGGCTTATCATGCCGGCGCTGCTGCTGGCAGGAGTGGATATCGAAACCGCTATCGTCGCCAGTCTGCTTCAGATGATTCCCTGCACCCTTCCGACAGTCATCAGGCAATTTCCGGCAATCGGCTGGCAAAGTGGTTCCTGGGGGTATGCTGTCGCGCTGCCGGTTTGTTGTTTTTCATTTATCGGCAGTCTGGCGGGCAAACCGCTGGGCGATCTGCTGCTGAGCCTTTTCGGCAGCCGCAAACTTCAGGAAGCGCTATACCTGTTTATCATGGCTTTAATTTTTTTAGAAACGGTCAGGTCTTCCAGAAAAACCGTATTGCGGAATGAACATGGCAATGGAATCATCAAACTTGATGGCAGAAAAAAATGGTTTGCGGCGATTTCCGGAATCATTACCGGAGTCATTTCTTCGCTGCTCGGGATTGGCGGCGGGTCGCTGGTCCGCCCGGTGATGAAATCTTTCCTCAAGGTTCCGGAAAAAATTACCGCCATGATTCTCCGGCTGTCCGTGCTGATTGTGGCAATTTCCGGATCGGCATCATATCTGGCGGGCAAAACTGATTCCGTAAAAAGTTCGCTCTGGCTGGCGCTTTATCTGACCATTGGCGGGCTTCCGGCGTTTGCACTCGGTGCCAGAATGCACTCTATTGTGACCAGCGCCGGAGATGACAGTACCGCTGATTCCAGTTTTGCGCTGTTCATTTTCTTCGTATTTCTGAGTGTTTTGTGCAAAATTACGGATTATATCATGACTGGAAGAATTATCATTATTATTTCAGGAATTCTGCTGATAGCTTATTTGATGGCGGTCACTCGTAAATCCGGAATAAAACTGAAAACGGCTGTGCTGCAAAAAACGGAGATGTAAAAGTGATTGAAATATTCTGTAAATCCGGTGATCAGATCAAAAAAATCCACGATTACCAGAAAGGATGCTGGGTCAACATCACCGCCCCCGCGGTCGGAGAAATCGAAGACATATGCAGCAAGCTGAGAATTCCCTCAAACCATATTTCCGATCCGCTGGACGTTGACGAAAGAGCGCGTATTGATGTTGAGGATGATTACATGCTTATCATTATCCGGGTTCCTTATTATGATCCCAATGAAGAAGTATCATATCGCACGCTGCCTTTGGGGATAATCTATTCCAGTGATTATGTCATTACCGTTGCTTCCAGAAAACTCGAACTGATTCAGGACTTTTTTCAGGGCAAAGTGAAAAACTTCGACTGCAGCAATAGAGAACGTTTTATTCTGTTGATTCTTTTCCGCGCGGCGGTGATGTACCTGAACTTCCTTAAAGAGATAAACGGACGCTCCGCATTGATTGAGAAGAGACTCCATATGGCGATCAACAACAAGGAACTGCTGAATCTGCTGCTGCTGGAAAAAAGTCTGGTCTACTTTACGACTTCACTGAAAGCCGATGAAATCATGATCAGCCGGCTGTCAACCACCAAACGATTTAAATCGTCCGAAGACGACGCTGAACTTTTCGCCGATGTCATTATCGAATACCGCCAGGCATTGGAAATGAGCAACATTTACAGCAACATTCTGACTGGGATGATGAATGCTTTTGCCTCAGTTATTTCAAACAACCTCAATGCCGTAATGCGGACGCTGACTTCGATCACTATTCTCCTGATGATACCTAACATGGTTGCCGGATTTTACGGCATGAACGTAAAATTACCGTTCCAGGAATCGCCTTATGCGTTCCTGATTACTTTGACCATATCATTTATCCTCGCAATTATCGCAGTATTATTCCTGCTCCGCCGACGCGGACGCTGAATACTGTCGAGGTCATATGAACATGAAGGTTTTTAACATTTCCGGCCCCGCGTTGAAAAGCGTTTTCCAGGGTAACGTGTTAATGCTCGGACTGGTAAGTTTTTTTACTGATTTTTCCAGTGAAATGATCTATCCGCTGCTGCCGCTTTTTTTCTCCGGGCTCGTTTCCTCCGGAATGGTTGCGGTGTATATCGGGCTGATGGACGGCATTGCGGAAACTGTCGCCAGCGTGCTGAAGATTTATTCAGGCAGAATCAGTGATGCGGTCGGCAAACGCAAACCGCTGGTGTTTCTGGGGTATGGTATTTCCACGTTCGCCAGACCGCTGCTGGCGGTCTGCACCGCCGGATGGCATGTAATCCTGCTGCGCTTTATTGACCGCATCGGCAAAGGCATCCGGACCGCGCCGCGCGATGCGCTGATCAGTGAATCGGTTTATCCCGAAGTCCGCGGACTGGCGTTCAGCTTTCACCGTTCAATGGATCATGCCGGAGCGGTTTTGGGTCCGGTGGTCGCCGGCGTTTTCCTTTATCTGCTGCTGGGTGGCAACGAATTGTGGGGAAGATTCTCCGCTGCTGCCAATCATGATGAAATGCATGCACTGCGCTGGTTGTTCGCTTTCGCTCTTATTCCTGGAGTAGCAGCGGTCTGGGTAATAACCAGTAAAATTAAAGAAATCAGCAAGCAGGCTGTCACAGAAACGGATAAGCCTGAAAATCAGAATGCGGCTCCGCTGTCGGGCAGGTTCTATGTCTTTCTTATTGCCGTGACGCTGTTTGCGCTGGGCAACAGCTCCGACCTGTTTCTGCTCTATTATGCTCAGACTCAATTCAACCTTGGCCCCGGATACCTGATTCTATTCTGGACAGTACTGCATTTGTCAAAAATCTGCTTCAGCATGCCGGGCGGCTGGCTTTCCGACCGTCTCGGCAGACAGTTCACGATTACTGCCGGCTGGATAATCTATATGGCGGTTTACTGCGCGTTTCCGTTCGCCACGGAACTGTGGATGATCTGGCTGCTGATTGTCGCCTATGGTTTCTTCTACGGCATGACTGAAGGCTCGGAAAAGGCCCTGGTCGCTGATTTCGTTCCAGTTGATTGCCGGGGCCGGGCTTACGGCCTCTATCACGGGGTCGTCGGACTCGGCGCGCTTCCGGCAAGCCTGGTCTTCGGCGTTCTGTGGTCAGTTGCCAGCCCGAAAACCTCTTTCATGCTGGGCGCATTCTTTGCCGCGGCTGCCGCCGTAGTCATTACCGCTCTTTTTCTGGCAACCGCGAAAAAGCAGCCAATAAGCCAATAATCCTAAAAAAAGCAGTCGAGTCAGTGTGCCGTGGATGTGCTGTGATTTTGAGCGCCGCTGTGGTAACCACTGCAAGTTCAAAATCACAGTGCAGACATGGTGCAATGGCCGACCCGAAGGGTTGAATTCTGGATTTCCGGCAATTCATTGTTATTAACTTTTTGTTAAATTGCTTTTTGCCATAAAGCTTTTATTTTAAACAACATAAAACTAAAAATAAGGTTCAACTGCTTTTTTTAGGATAATTTACTTTTTCAGATAGTCGGCCAGCGGAGTTTTAGCGGCGGACAGGTCTTTGACAATCAGTTCCGCTATGACAACCGCACCCTTTTCAGAAAAATGGGTCCGCTCTTTAGGCGCACAGAAAAACGAGGCAAATCCGTCGGGGCCTATGTCCTGCATAAATTTGCCGCTGGCAGTATAAAGATCAACACAGACGGTATCTTTTTCTTTGGCTACTTTTTTCATTGCATCAGCATAAGGCTGCATTTCCGCCATCGCCTGAAGAAGGAATGGAAAAATACGGACGCAAGACGCTCTTCTATGCTAAGGAGCCGTAAAGAAATAACCTTTACATCTTCGCGCTTCTCCCGAATGCCTTTGTGTTTGCCGGTTCGTTACATGCCTTCAGGTATGCGCCTTACCGGCAATTCCCAAAATCTCTTCGGGATATTTCGCGAGACTTGTCAAGTTTATTTCTTGACAGCTCCTAAATTTTCAGCCGTGCAGATATTTTTGAAATATTTCGGAGCTTGTTATTCACTACTGATTTAAACTTCCATATCGGGTCATCGTTTAAAAGTGCCGGAGCCGTAGTATGATTCGGGATATCGCCAGTCGGGTTTCCAGCAGAGCTGGACCATTTTGTCGCCGTCACGGTCGTCTACTGAAACGTTCAGACGGAAACCATCCCACTCTCTGCCGGCCATTTTGTTAAGATAAGTCAGCGGCACCGCAACTTCGGTATTAAAGCCTTTGGCAGTACGGCAGCAGATATATTTAGTGCCTTCCGGCAATTCTTTGATGCCGCGATACATCCAGGTTTCACCGGGAACTGAACTTGGACTGAAAGCCAGCAGCAGAAAATCCTTCTGTTCGCCCTGCCCGCTGTTGACTGAGCGAATATCCGGCGGTCTGGCGTCAAGACGTATTTCAATGCCGTCCTGATCCCACGGATCTCTGTCTTTTACCGCGTCATATTTGTCATCTATAACTTCGACCGCGATATACAGATACTTATCATCATAGGCAGTGCCGATGGCAAACCGGCAGTCGTCCCGGCCTTTCCATGCTTTTTTGCCCATATAATTGAACGCATCCGGCTCATTGCATTTTATCTCAAGGTCTTTCCAGTCCCGGAGGTCGCCGTCAACCGTTTTCGGTTCCGCCGTTCCGGCGCATGAATAAGCCGGCAGAATAAAGACCGTGCCCGGCGCACTCTCTAAATAACCGTTGCCGGCGGTGAATTGAAATTTATCATTATTCCCGGTTCCGGCGGCGGGCTCATAAACCACGTCCGGAGGTGTTCCTGAGAGTTTGCCGTGCTCCGGCGGTTTAACGATCTTATAACTCAGCGGAGCATCAGGAGTGTCAGGGTTTGCTGCCGACAGTTTGATTTTGCGCGGTTTTTGATCAACCAGGCAAATCATCTGGTTCTCCGGACGCGGAGCGTCAGGAACCGGCTGGATGGCTACGGTAAATTCGGCGGGAGCACCATCATTTAACCCGTCCCGTGGAATCAATGTAAACCGGTCGGCGCCGTTATAATCAGGCGATGGCGTATAAACAAATCGTCCGGCGTCGTTTTTCTGAAGCGCTCCATGCTGCGGCAGTCTGGAAATTATTATATCCGCTGATTTTATATCAAACTCGACGGGAACATCTTCCGGCGTAGTCAGCGCGAACCCGGCAAGTTGCGGCACGGCATAAGATTCGCCGGCGGCCGGCGGCCGGATGAATATTCCCTGGCTGGTGTTCCAGTAAGTACCGCTGCCGCTTTTTTGCAGCGCCAGCGATTTTATCATGTAGACGTCATCCGGTTTGACACCGGAAACGGTGTATTCAGTACCGGCAACCGGCTCTTTGGTCAGCAGCGTGTAGGGGCCGCTCAAAGCCTCTGCACGGTATACTTGACAACCGGTGATGCTTTTATCTGCTGACGGCAGCCACTGAAGCTTTAATTTATTCACCGGCAGCGTTGTTGCGCCGCATGAACGCGGCGGGGCCACCGGATGCATCCGGAGCGCGGGATCGCCCATCAGCGCGACATGGATTGAATTATAGTCCCATTCGGAGTCCTCATCCTTGCCCGATACCGAAGACTTGGCATCATTACAGGCGATATAATCTTGAAGCTGATTGTTATTTTGAGTGCGCAGCGCCGAATAGCCGATATTTTTGCCCATCGCCATATGATGGAGATACCAGTGCGGGCGTCCGTCCCAGACGCAAGTCAGCGCATCGCCTGAATTGGCCAGGGTGGCGCGCATAAAATTATCCGGGCGGTTCCAGTCGCCGAAATAGCTGCCGAACAGCATGGTGAAAACAGCCTTAACCGGGATTCTGGTAAAATCAGCAGTTGTGCCGACGCCTCCGGCTCGGTCATGCGAACCGCCGCCACAGCCGTAGGCCCATAAATAACTGTTCGATGACAATACCGTAAACCAGTCATCGGCAACGTTTTTATCCGCCCCGAAAAATGCGGCGAAATTGCTCCAGGCGCTGCTGCCGAAAGCTTCGCCGCCGAAAGCACCGAAATGATCATCGATCAGGCCGCGCGGTTCCGTTTGTATCTGCCGGTGCCGGAACGCATGGTCCTTGTTGAGATACTGCCGCAGCAGTTCAACTTCATCCAGTTTGAACTGCGGCATGTCGGACAGATCGACCCGTCCTACTTCCAGCGCCAGCGAGTTGACTGGTATGGTGCTCTGATCGAATTTACCGTCGCCGGGTTCATTCTTCTGCTCCGGCCCCGGAGCATATTTAAGGGATTTTTCATCAGTCCATTTACCGCTCATATCACCGTAATACAGATCGGCCGGCCAGGCTCCCAGATGGTTGGTATGACCGTCAGGGGAAATGCTGCCGGAATACGGTACCGGAACATGTCCGAACAGAAAAACGGTCCGCAGTTGTTCCGGATTTTGCCGGTATGCCGCTTCAATCAGTTTTTTGACTTCGGTTACTTTAGCGTCGCGGGCGACATCATGCCGTATCACCTGCCAGCCGTCGCCGGTCAAATCCTGTTCCAGCAGCGCCAGTTCATTTTTCAGCTGCCCGGCAACGCTCTTCTCCACCAGCAGAATCAACCGCCCCCTGGCTTCCACTGCCGGAATGTTGATTCCGGCACAGATGTAGCCGCGTCCAATATAGCCGCTGCCGGAACGATCAATCCGGTATTCGTAAATCACACCCGGTTTAACTTTATTGTCAACGAATCCGGCAGCGTTGCCGTCCAGCGCCGCGACCGGAACCGGATTCCATTGTTTTTCACCCATGAATCGGCGGTACAGTGTATGCGAAAAAGCGGATTTATCTTCCGGCCAGCTCAGTGTAATCTGCGCCGGTTTTTCCTGAACTTTCGCGCTGACCTGCACCGCGTATTTAGCGCTGGCGAGATTGCCGTTGCTTTTCGGCAGAGAAGCCGCTTTCTGCTCTGCGGTGCTCGCAAGGATACAAGCGGAAAAAGCCGGCAGCATAATCAACCATTGCACGAGCTTACGGGGGAAAATATGACTGAGTGCAGTTATGATTGCCGGACAACATGATGCTGTTTTGCGCATTTATAAAACTCCACCTTTTTAGATATTTTACAGGCTGAAAAATTAAAGCCGCTTAACATACTCCATTTCCTTTTTATTTGCGACGGCGGAAATAAACAAAATTTGTATCTGTATAATGCCGGATTGCTAACCTGGATTATTCACAAAAAATGGATGAAAGACGAAAATATGCTCAAAAAGAAAGATTTCGACGATGCCGCAGTCGTAGCAGCGCTACGGCGAGGACATCGGCAAAGACTTTACTTTGAGCAGATTGCAGTATTTCGCCATAAGTTTATGAATTATTCAGGCTAAAGGTCTGTGAAATTATTTTTGCTTTTGATTTTTTGATGTCGGCTTGTAATTCCGGTTTTTAGAAATTAGATTCTAGTCCGTACGACGACGGCGAAATGCTCCGTCACGGTAACTTGTAGTTGTCAGTGAAAGACAGGAATGAGTCTTTAGAAACAGGTCAATATAAGATGTCAGACAAGAAAAAAGTTAAAAAATACTTTGTGAAAATAGAACCGGATGAGTGCAAGGGTTGTGAGCGTTGTGTCAACGCCTGTCCTAAAGCAGTGCTTAAGATGGGGACGGATTTGAACTTCATGGGCTTCCCTTTCGCATATTACGTCGGCGCCGGCTGCATCGGTTGTGCGGCTTGCTATTACAATTGCCCGGAACCGGGAGCGGTTACGATATTTGAAGAATCAGGCGACGCGGCTGACTCCAGGAACGAAAAGGAAGAAGAAGACTAGGAATGAGTAATTCAATTGTTCATACTAATAAGTTGTTGCTGAAAGGTAACGAGGCGGTGGTTTATGGCGCACTGCTTGCGGGTTGCGATTGCTTTTTCGGCTATCCGATCACTCCGGCCAGCGAAATCGCCCATACTGCCGCGGAATATTTTCCAAAACTCGGCAGGGTGTTTCTGCAGGCTGAATCGGAGACCGCCGCCATCAATATGGTGCTGGGGGCATCCGCCGCAGGACGCAGGGTAATGACCGCGTCCTCCGGGCTGGGAATCAGTTTGAAGCAGGAAGGGGTTTCCTATCTGGCCGGCAGCGAACTTCCCGCCGTGATCGTGGATATCATGCGCGGCGGTCCCGGACTCGGCAATATCGGCCCGGAACAATCCGACTATAACCAGGTGGTCAAAGGCGGCGGACACGGCAACTATAAATGTATCGTCATAGCACCGAATTCAGCCCAGGAGATGTGCGATTTTGCATTCTGGGCTTTTGACATGGCCGATAAATATCTGCTTCCGGTCTATATCCTGACCGACGGCGTGGTCGGGCAAATGCTGGAACTGGTCTCGCTGCCCGAACCGATTGACAGGAAACCGGTCCCGAAGTGGGCGCTGGACGGCAAATACAATCCGCGCACTAATATAATAACCTCGATTTATCTGGAACATGATGATCTGGAACGGCGCAACATAATGCTTCAGGAAAAATACGCTGAAATCATGAGGCATGAGCAGCGCGGCGAAGAATATTTGACGGATGATGCTGAAATTGTCATCAGCGGGCACGGCATTATCAGCCGCCTGGCCCAGACTGCTGTTGACGAACTGCGCGAAGAAGGAATTAAAGCAGGGTCCCTGCGTCCGGTAACGCTGTTTCCGTTCCCGGCGGACGCATTTATAAAAGTTGCACGTACCGCTAAACAGTTCCTGTGCGTGGAAATGAGCAACGGGCAGATGATCGATGACATCAAGCTGTCCATTGAATGCTCCCGTCCGGTGCATCTGTTAAACCGGATGGGCGGCAATGTTCCGACAGTTGACAGTATTGTGGAAAAATGCCGGCAACTGGTCAGCAGCGGGAATTCCGGCAAAAGTAAAACTCGCCGAGGAGAAAAGAAATGACCGGCAATACGAATTTAAAAGTTAAATACGGCAGACCGAAAGGTTTCTTTGAAATATTTGAACGCCGTCCGGGCGCAGTAAAAAAGAATATGCATTACTGTCCGGGCTGCGGGCACGGCATAGTGCACAAGATTATCGCTGAATCTATCGCGGATTTTGATATTCAGGACCGGACGATCATGATCGCGCCGGTCGGATGTTCCGTTTTCTCATATTATTATTATGACTGCTTCGGTATTTCAGCTCCGCACGGCCGTGCGCCTGCAGTAGCAACCGGACTGGTCAGGTCCAACCCCGACAATATCGTAGTTTCTTATCAGGGCGACGGGGATTTGGGCGCAATCGGCTTCAATAACTTCATCCAGGCGGCCAACCGCGGCGAAAACATAGCAGTGTTCTTTGTCAATAACGGGATTTACGGCATGACCGGCGGCCAGATGGCTCCGACCACGCTGCCGGGACAGAAAACTGTGACGTCTCCATTGGGGCGCTCGGTTACCAACGAAGGCTATCCGCTGAAAGTATCGGAGATGGTTGCCGCGCTTGACGCCCCGATATATGTTGAAAGGGTTTCTCTGAGTTCAACCAAAAACATTATGAGGACCCGTAAAGCGATAAGAAAGGCATTCCAGAATACGATTGACAAAAAAGGTTTTTCCATGGTGGAGATTCTGGCCGGATGCCCGGTCAATATGAAATTCAATTCCAGGGAAATGAACGAATTTATTGAAAACCAGATGCAGCATTATTTCCCGCTTGGCTGCTTCAAGGATATCTCCGACACCCGCGACCCGATCAAGCGCCCGGAAGGGATTTTTGACAAGCAGAAAGTCAAAGACATCCTCTATCCGATTAAAGTGGCTAAAGGCGTCAGCGCGGATTTCAAAAATGAATCCAAGATTTTCCAGAAGGAAAGAAAGATCAAAATCGCCGGCTTCGGCGGTCAGGGCGTGCTCAGTCTGGGCATGATGATCGCCACTATGGGCAAACTCCGCAATTTCAATGTCACCTGGCTGCCATCATACGGGCCGGAAATGCGCGGCGGCACCGCTAACTGCACCATTATCACCAGCCGCCAGAAAGTCTGTTCGCCCATCGTTGACAAGCTGTGCAATCTGCTGATCGTGCTGAACCAGCCGTCAATGGAAATGTTTCTGCCGGAACTTAAACAGAACGGCGTTCTGCTGTATGACAGCTCCACCATCGCGCCGCCGAAGTGCAGCGAAGACAAAATCATCTATGCCGTCAAAGCATCCGACATTGCCAAAAAAATCGGCAGTCTGAGATGTGCCAACTCTGTGATTCTCGGCGCACTTTCAGTAGTAATGAAAGATTATTTCCTGGAAGGCAAAGACAAGAAAGACTTCGACCGCGCATTTGAAGAAGCGATCATGGATTGTTTTGCCGACAAGCAGAATGTCATCCAGATGAATATTGAGGCCTTCTATGCCGGGAAAGAAGCGGTTGAAGCCACTCTGACCAATCCGCATAAGGGAGTATAAAATGCTTGCCAAGCGCATCATTCCCTGCCTTGACGTTACTGGCGGCAGGGTTGTTAAAGGCGTGAATTTCGTTAATCTAATCGACGCCGGCGATCCTGTGGAAGCCGCGATTGAATATGACCGCCAGGGCGCCGATGAAATCGTATTTCTCGATATTACCGCTTCCAGCGACGACCGGGACACCATGGTTGACGTTGTCCGCCGTACTGCGGAAAAAGTATTTATTCCAGTTACGGTGGGCGGCGGCATCCGCACGGTTGAGGATATGCGCCGCATGCTGAATTCCGGAGCGGACAAAGTTTCGGTCAATACCGCCGCCATTCTAAACCCTGATTTGATTCGCGCCGGAGCCGAACGCTTTGGCTGTCAGTGCATTGTGCTGGCGATTGACGCCAGACGGGTGCCGGGACAGCCGGGCAAATGGCAGGTTTTCACGCACGGCGGGCGCAAAGGTACTGAGCTCGATGCAGTTGAATGGGCCAAATACGGAGTTTCGCTGGGCGCCGGAGAAATCCTGCTTACCAGCATGGACGCCGACGGCACCAGGGATGGTTATGACTGCGAACTTACCCGTGCGGTTTCCGAGTCAGTCTCCGTTCCGGTAATCGCATCCGGTGGCGCTGGAACCCTGGAACACATGGTGGAAGTACTGGAAAAAGGCAAAGCGGACGCGGTGCTTGCCGCCAGCATTTTTCACTTCGGTATTTTTACCGTACCGCAAACTAAAGATTTTTTAAGAAAGCACAACATCCCGGTCAGAAACTGACCTGTCAGCACCAATATATAACTGAGGATATTTTAAAATGGACAAAAGCGAACTGGATAAAGCAAGTTTATTCTACCACCGGAATCCCCGTCCGGGCAAAATCACGGTAGTATCGACGAAGCAATGCGATACTCAGCATGACCTTTCCATGGCCTATACTCCCGGCGTTGCCAAACCCTGTCTGGAGATCAAAGATCATCCGGAAGACGTCTGGAAATATACTTCCCGCGGCAATATGGTCGCGGTCGTCAGCGACGGCACCGCCGTGCTCGGGCTGGGCAACATCGGTCCCGAAGCCGGGCTGCCGGTAATGGAAGGCAAATGCGTGCTGTTCAAAAAATTTGCCGACATTGATGCCATTCCGCTATGCATCGGCAAGGTGTTCAACGACAAAGGCCGTACCGACGCGAAGCTGGTGATCGAGACCGTCGAGCGACTCGAGCCGACATTCGGCGGCATCAATCTGGAAGACATCGGCGCGCCTGCGTGTTTTGAAGTCGAACAGACCCTGAAAAAGATCATGGGCATTCCAGTATTTCATGACGACCAGCACGGCACCGCGATCATTTCCCTGGCCGGTATTCTCAATGCCCTGAAAATGGTCGGCAAGAAAATAGAGAATTGCAAATTTGTAGTAAATGGCGCCGGGGCTGCCGGTATCGCCTGCAGCGAATTCTATATCCGCGCCGGAGCCCGCCGCGAAAACTTTATTATGTGCGACTCCAAAGGCGTAATCAGCAAAAACCGCACCGATCTTACTCCTGAGAAACTGAATTTTGCCGCTGACACCAAAGCCGAAACTCTGGCGGACGCACTCAACGGCGCAGATATTTTCATGGGGGTATCCGTGGCCAATTGCGTCACCAAAGAAATGGTTAAAACGATGGCGGACGGCGCGATTATTTTCGCCATGGCCAATCCCACCCCGGAAATCTTCCCGCAGGATGCGCTGGACGCAGGGGCCGCAGTCGTGGGAACCGGCCGTACCGACTTCCCGAATCAAGTCAACAACGTGCTCGGCTTCCCCGGAATTTTCCGCGGGGCGCTCGATGTCCGCGCCACTGATATCAACGAAGAAATGAAGCTGGCGGCATCCGGTGCCCTGGCCTCGATTGTCCTGGAAAAAATTCCGGCGGACGTTTATGCCGTCCTGGCTGCCGCGTATCCAGCTGACGCCAAGTCCGGCATGTTTGACGGCGAAGTTCCGCTGAAACGCTCCATGGTCATACCGAAACCGTTCGATCCCCGCGTCGTGCCCCGCGTCGCCCGGTTCGTGGCCGAAGCCGCCATGCGCTCCGGAGTGGCCCAGGTGAAGATCGACGATCTGGATGCCTACGAAAAAGCCGTCGCCGCCAGAATAAAAGGCTGAAAGCCACAGGGCCTATGAGGCCGATGGGGCTTATGGAAGGGCGGCTTCACTAATACTGCTATGGTTTTCCTTGGAGATTGGGTATTCTCCCGCTTTGCGGGATCCCGCATGGCGGGACGGATTATCGGACATTCAAGCAATGGATATGTTCCGTTCCTATTGAACTGTTCTGTAATATTTACCACAACAACAACGGATTGAAATCAGTTGCTAAAATGCAGGGCGTTCCTCCTGAACTCAGGGAATGGTCCGCGCAGTAACACTGGTTGCAAATCAGGCAATTCCGTCTATAGTAACCGCGATTCACGGAAACCAATAAAAATAGCAGAGTTTTAATATGGCAAGAATGAGATTTCTTATGCTCGCGGCGTTAATTTTTATCACTTCGGTTGATTTTATTACCGCGAGTGATGTTACGCCGAGAGGCGGGTTCATGATTGGAAGGATCGCCGCAAAAAAAATTAAAAAGATGCGGGAGCAGGAGAATTTCAGCGGCGCAGACCAGAACAAGGACGGAAAGCTTGATAAACAGGAGATAGATTCCGCTAAAAAAACTCACAATCTTTCAGTAGACGATGAGACATTCAAAAAAATTGATAAGAATGGAGATGGAATGCTCAGCCATGAGGAGTGCGAGAAGTATCATGAGGAAATGGAAAAATCTGTGAAAGCTGAAGATACGACTAAAGCCGGAAAAGGTTTGAGATCCATACTCAATAAGTTGAAAGAATAAATATTTGCCGGGTATATTGCAGAGCCGAGACGTGGTAATTATTCATTTTGAATCCGCCTGCGGCGATCAGGAGTCAGGCTTTGCCTGACGAAGGAAAGATTAGCAGCCGTATAAAGCCGAATATCCAATATCCAACACGGAATAACCAATGATGATGGGAAATCCCCGCTGTTGTGTTTTCCACTTGGATATTGGATATTCAAACAATGGATTTATATGTTCAGTTCCTATGAAACTTGTCACTTCGCGGGATCAAGACAACGGATTGAAATCCGTTGCTGCAATACCGGGCGCTTCTGCGGAGCTGGCAGAGAATTTATTTTCTTAACCATAAGCCGTCTACCTTGATTTGTGCAAGAAAGATCAGGCCGGTGAGCAGAATCACCAGATAGGGCAGCAGATTGAAGGTGGTGTGCGCGGCAATAAAACCGAACGCTGGCGGTATCGTCATGACTCCGACCATTGCGGCGCCGCTTTGATAGCCGATTACGCTGGCGGCGGTCGCATGGTTGAACCGTTCCGGTACCGCATGCATCATCGCCGGATAGAGCGGAGCCGAGGCAAACCCGAGCAGTCCGACCGCAATCAGCGTCAGCGCCTGCGGACCGGGAACTGCCATCAGAATACCACAGACGAAGGCGAGCAGAGCGCCGCATAAGATCTGATATTTATTCCCGAGCCGGTTCGCGATAAAGCCTATCAGGAAGCGGCCGGCCGTGAGCATTGCGAAGAATGCCGTGGCGGCAAAACCGGCTGTTTCGTTTGATACGCCCCTGCTGGTCGTCAGGAAAGTATAGACCCACAACCCCATGCTTACCTCAAAACCCGCATAAAGCCAGAACGTCAGTGTGCAACACCAGAAACGACCGTTCTTTTCAGGTTTCGCATTGACTGGATGTGCTTCAACCGAACCGCTGTTTTCTGTTACCGCCGAGTCACGCCAGAGAGAAAGGGTCAACAGGAACAATACGGCTAAAATGAATTGCACACAACCGGCAACGGCGTAACCCCATCGCCAGGAGCCGCCGTGAGCAAGAATCATTGTTACGAGGAATGGTCCGCTGCATGCGCCGATTCCCCAGCAGCAATGCAGCCAGTTCATGTCGCGGCTGGTGTGATGCTTCGCCACATAGAAATTCATACCCGTGTCAATCGCGCCCTGCCCGAAACCGAGAGGAATTACCAGCAGCAGCATACACCAGAAGGCCGGAGAAATGGCGAATCCGAGCAGCGCGGAACCGGTCATGAAACCGCAGATCATCAGCAGTTTTCCCGTGCTGAATTTGCGAAGGAGTGCGCCGCTGGAAAAACTGGAAATAGATGAACAAAAGTAAAGAATCAGCGAGAGAATTCCGGCATAAGCCACCGGCTGCTTCAGTTCGGCACGGATCGAACCCCATGCCACGCCGAGAATGCCGTCCGGAAGCCCGAGGCTGATAAAACCGATGTAAATAATGATCAGTAAAATGACGGAGCGTTTCTTGTCAAGCATAATTTACCATCACAGTTGCAGGCTGCCGTCGTAATAGAGAAGGGCCATCCAGGAACAGACTATAATCAGCAGCAGCAGGGTGATCAGGAACAGCGTTGCCAGCCAGTTGCGGTTGACGAACAGATAGGTTTTCTTCAACGAACTGGCATCTTCAGCTTTGGGGGCATATCCGCCTAAAAATGCGAAAATATCTTCCCGGAGTTCATCCACCGACTGATAGCGCTCCTCCGGGTTTCTGCCCATGGCCTTAAGTACGACCGCCTGCATCGCGGCAGGGAGCTGGCGTTTCTGATTTTCCGCATCCGGGAAATTGATATTGCCCTGAATCGTTTCGGCAATTATCTCATTGACCGGGCGGCCGCTGAGCGGGCTTTCAAAAGTCAGAATCGCGTATAGAATGGCTCCCAGCGCGTAAATGTCCGTGCGTTCATCCTTCAGCCGGTTCTTGCCTGCGGCCTGTTCCGGCGCCATGTAGCCGGGAGTGCCTTTGGTGATGCCGTCCAGGGTTAAATTACTGGATGCGAGAGTTCCCGGGAATGTAATCATTTCGCCGTCATAATTGTCATCAATATCCTCGGCTGCCCCGATAAAGCGCGCCAGCCCCCAGTCCAGGATCAGCACTTCGCCGAAGTCTCCGACATGGATATTGTCCGGCTTCAGATCAAGGTGAATGACTTTTTTCGAATGGGCGAACACCACGCCGTTGAGGATTTTCACATAGATGCGCAGCAGCCGGGTCAGGTCAAATTCTTTCAGGGTTTTATAATCATCTTCCCGTAATTTTCTTAAAATCGCCGACAGCGTCCGTCCGCGCAAAAGTTTCATGGTAAAATACGGGGCGCCGTTGGTATCAACCCCGATATCATGGACCGGGACGATATTCGGATGTTCCAGGCGGGCGGTAATTCTGGCCTCCTGGACAAACCGGTTGATATCTGATTGCGGACGGTCCGACGCGTCCGGGATTATCGCCATGGCCACATTACGGGTTGTATCCCGGTCTTTTACCTGAATAACAGCTTTCATGCCGCCGAATCCGACGCTGCGGATAAATTTGTATTTGCCGGACGGCTTCGGGGTGAGCTCTTTAAGATCAGAATCATTGGTGGCGATGGAATGGCGGTCATCCAGCGCGTCAGAGGCTCCGGTAGTTGCCTCCAGCACCTGTGTTTTCGGTTCAGCAGAATGCTGCAGATGTTCGTCGAGCGTCACTTCCTGCAGCAGATGCTCTTTAATCTCTTCCAGATTCTGGATTGAATTTTGTCTGCTAATGTTCATAATTTCTTGTAATAAAAACAAAAGGCGGGCCGACGCAGGAAACGCCGACCCGCCATGAATTTTTTATTATTCTGAACGTTTCCTGTTCTTTTTCGTGAGCGCCGGTTCGGCTTCACCCTTAACGACGCTTCCACTAATCACGCATTCAGTAATGTTGTCCACTGAAGGCACTGAATACATTATTTCCAGCATCAGGGATTCCAGCAGTGAACGCAGTCCGCGGGCGCCGGTGCCCTTGATGACAGCTTCTTCCGCCAGAGCTTCCACTGCATCATCGGTAAACTTCAATGATACATTTTCCATTGCCATCAGCTTCTGGTATTGTTTGACCAGCGCGTTTTTCGGCTCGGTCAGAATTTTCATCAAATCTTCTTTTTTCAACGGTTCCAGATTCGCGATGATCGGCAGACGTCCGACAAATTCCGGAATAAGCCCGAATTTAATCAGGTCTTCCGGCTCGTAACGCAGCAACGGGTTCTCAGAAGACAGCGTGGAACGTGCCGGTTTCTTCTTCTCCGGGTCAGTGATCTGCTTGAACCCGAGTACCTGCTTGCCGACGCGGCGCTGGATGATTTTATCCAGTCCGATGAAAGCGCCGCCGCAGATGAACAGAATATTGGTGGTATCCACCTGGATATATTCCTGATGCGGGTGCTTTCTGCCGCCTTTCGGAGGTACGTTCGCAACGGTGCCTTCGAGTATCTTAAGCAGCGCCTGCTGTACGCCTTCTCCTGAAACATCGCGGGTTATTGATACGTTTTCAGTCTTTCTGGCAATTTTGTCAATTTCATCTACATAGATGATTCCGATCTGGGCCTTCTGGACGTCATATTCGGCAGACTGAAGCAGGCGCAGAATAATATTTTCAACGTCTTCGCCAACATAACCGGCTTCGGTCAGGGTCGTCGCGTCACAGATGCAGAAAGGCACATCAAGCAGACGGGCCAAGGTTTTTGCCAGCAATGTTTTGCCGGATCCGGTCGGACCGATCAGCAGCACGTTGCTCTTTTCGATTTCGACGCCGTCAAAATCCGCGGCTTTCGGATCATTGTCCCGCTGGGACTGCAACCGTTTATAATGATTGTGCACCGCCACGGAAAGAAACTTTTTTGCCTGTTCCTGTCCGATGACATATTTATCCAGAACGCTTTTAATTCCATCCGGTTTCGGCACATTCAATTTTGGGATTGGATTATTGTCAGCCGCCGGGAAAGCAGCTTTCTTCCCTTCTTTTTTGTACAAATCGGAACAAAGACTGACGCAACTGTTGCAGATTGCAGCTCCGGTCGGGCTGGTAACCAGCTGGCCAACTTCCGGTTCGGATGCGTTTCTGCCGCAAAATGAACAAAAGAGATTATTTTCTCCGCGCTTGTTGTTTGTCATGGTAATCCTTAAAAAAAATTATTGTTTGACAGGTTCCGTCTTGGCTCCAATGACCACACTGTCAACCACGCCGTAAGCTTTAGCCTCTTCGGAGGACATGAAGTAATCTCTTTCGGTATCGCGTTCGACCTTTTTCAGGCTCTGTCCGGTATGTTTTGAAATAATCTGATTGAGCATGGACCGCATCCGCAGGATTTCCTGCGCCTGGATATTGATATCCGCCGCGGTGCCTTCATAACCGCCCCAGGGCTGATGAATCATGATCCTGGCATTCGGCAGTGCATAACGTTTGCCGGGGCTGCCGGCAGCCAGCAGCACCGCACCCATACTGGCGGCTTGTCCAATACAATAAGTCTTTACCGGGCAGGAAATTACCTGCATAGTGTCGTAAATCGCCAATCCGGCGGTAATTGACCCGCCGGGACTGTTGATGTAGAGATCTATTTCCTTTTTCGGATCTTCCGACTGCAGAAACAGCAACTGCGCAACGATCAGGTTGGCAATAGTATCATCCACCGGGGTACCCAGAAGGATAATCCTGTCTTTAAGCAGACGGGAATAAATATCGTAACCGCGTTCGCCGGTTCCGGTCTGTTCAACAACCATCGGCACCAGTACTGAATTTTTCATAACATACTCCTCTTTATTGCTAAAGGTTACAGAAATACCCTTCACTTGCGAATAAATACAGCTTCCGCGGAAGCTTATTACTTCTTGGCCTGAACGTCAACGATCTGAGCGTTTTTAGCCAGAAATTCAGAAACTTTTCCGGACAGTATATCCAGATGCATTTCTTCGATGCCGCCGGATTTTTCCAGCATGCTGCGAAGTTCTTTTTCTTTATATCCGTAATATTTGCTCATATTCTTCAACTCGCCGTCAAATTCGTGGCTTTCAACTTTGATATTTTCTTTTTCCGCGATTTTGCGGAGGATGAATACCCGGCGGAGCCTCAGTGCGGCATTGACCGCAGCTTCTTTTTTATGAGTTTCAATGTTCTTCTTGAATTCTTCGACGTCTTCCTCCTTTTTGACATTGGCCTGAACCGTGCGCTTCAATTCTCGTTCAATTTCGCCTTCGAGCAATGCCGGAGAAATCTGGAAGTGTCCGATTTCATTGGAAATTTTCTCATATACCATGTTGGCCACTTCTGAACGTCTCTTCATCTCAGATTCGCGGATAATGCTGCTTTTCAGTGTTTCACGCAGTTTTTCCGGAGAATCAACTTTCATTTTTTCGCAAAGTTCAGCCAGCTCCAGCGGTTTGCGGCGCTGAACAGTATTAACCGTCAATTTATAGGCAACTTTTTTCCCGGCCAGTGCGGCTTCGCGATAATCCGCAGGATATTCCGCAGTGAAATTATATTCCTTGCCGGCTTCCGAACCGGTAAGGGCATTGATTGCTCCGGGAATCATTTCCGGCTCGCTCAGCCACAGCCAGTTGTCATCGGCTTTAACCTGTCTGGCAAGTCCGGGCGAAGCGTCTGCGGCAACGGCGAAATCGGAAGTGTAAGACACTTTCAGCATATCGTCTTTTTGCGCCGGGCTGCTGATATCTTCATAACCGGCATACATTTCTTTATAATAGCTTACCCGCTTTTCGACTTCTTCATCAGAGACTTCGGCTGCCTGAATTTCTACTTTAACACCCTTATATTCAGGAAGATTGAATTCCGGAGCAACATCAAATGTCAGTGAAAACTGATATTCAGCGTCAAGCTTGAGTTCGCCGGCCTCGGCGGGAGTTCCGTAAGAGACAATATCCAGTGATTTGTCTTCTGTAACCTTCTGAAACGCCGCTGAATAAAAATGTTTCTTCAGTTCGCTTTTGACATCGTTTTCATAGCGGGACATCAGCATATTGACCGGTGCTTTGCCCTTGCGGAAACCTGGAATCACGACCATTCCGGCAAATTCACGGGTGATCTTGCCGGCTTCGCGGCGAACCGTGTCCTGGTCTATTGTGAAATCAAATTTCTTCTGGCATGGTTTCGTCTCTTCAACTTTGAAAGAGATTGCTTCGATAAGGCTTTTATTAGACATTGCCATTTCCTTTTTATTTTTTAACTTTAAAATAAACTGTTAAACTCTTAAATAAACTATCAAAAAAAACGTTAAGTCTTTTAATTTACTGTAATTATTCATTTTTTCAATTTGAACAACTCTTCTTTCCCTGATTAATCCGTTTTTTCGCGGATTCAAACCGCCATAATAGCTATTCAATAATCATTTTTGAAAAAAAAGTCTTTTTTTTTTGAAAAATTTGCATGAAACACTATATTTGACATGTGACTTTGATTTTTTCTTGCACTATGTTTAATGTAATTCATTATAAAGATGTGAAAATATAAAGAGGACTTAAATGGCAGGTACTCCAAAACTTATTGTTCTTTCGGAAAAACTGCGCGGAAAGACTTTTGAACTGACTAAAGATGTTCAGTCCGCAGGCAGAACTGAAGACAAGGATATTTGCATCAAGGATCCGACCATCAGTTCTCATCATTGTGACTTCGTCAAAACAGAGAAAAGCTATATTCTCCGGGATAATCAGAGTACGAACGGCACCCGTGTTAATAATGTGCCGATCACTGAACAGGAACTGAAAAACAGCGACATCCTCCAGTTGGGGGGGGTTGAAATCCTTTACGACTGCGATGATGATACTGCCACATCCGTCACCAGAACCCAGACCGGAATTGATCTGGACAGCACCGAAATCGGCATTGCCACCGTTAAAGATCTCAATAATTTTTCTCCGTTCGCCAAAGACGAAAAAAGAAAAGGCGGCATCAGTCAGAAGATTTTGATTGCTCTGGTCGTCATGCTGGCCCTGGCCATCCTGATCTTGATGGTTTTTCTGATTGTGCTGGTCTTCCGTAAAGACCCGAATGCGGCTCTGGCCATCTGCCAACTTTTAAAATAAGTATTCATAGTTTTACATCCACCCGCAATAATTTAACAATGGGAATTTTTTTGTATGGCTTCCGACAACGACAACAAGAATAATAACGAAGATAACAGACAACAGCCGAATCCAGGCGCGTCCAGAAAACCGTCCAAAGCGGCGTTTGTCTGGTTTATAATATTTATCTCGCTTGGCGCAATGATTTTTATCCAGCTAAGTAACAAGACCGGGGCGCAGGACAAGGATCAGGCATTTTTTGAACAGGAAATTGCCGCCGGTAAAATAATCGGAGTGAAACTCATCCCGGAGACCGACCGCATTATGTTCGCGGAATGGAACTCCAAACTTTCGCCGGAAGAGTTTGAAAAGGCAAAAAAAATCAATCCCAAGGCTCCTAATTACAGGATGTTCAAGGCCAGGATTATATATTCAGAGAATCTCGACCTGCTGCTCAAGCCCATTCCGCGCAAAGTGGAATCCAGGGATAACTGGTGGAGTGTCGTAGCGACGATTCTGCCGGTACTGCTGATTATCGGCGTATTTTATTTCCTCTTCTCCCGCCAGATCAAAATGGCCGGAAAAGGCGCGATGCAATTCGGCAAAAGCCGCGCCCGCATGATTATGCCGAATGAATTGAAAACCAAATTTGACGATATCGCCGGTGCCGATGAAGCCAAAGAGGAAATCAAAGAGATCGTGGATTTCCTTAAAGATCCGCTGAGATTCAAAATGCTCGGCGGCAATATCCCGAAAGGCGTTCTCCTTACCGGCGCGCCCGGAACCGGCAAGACCCTGCTGGCAAAAGCTGTTGCCTCCGAAGCTAATGTGCCGTTCTTCTCCATCAGCGGTTCCGACTTTGTGGAAATGTTCGTCGGCGTCGGCGCCAGCCGCGTCCGCGATATGTTTGAACAGGCCAGAAAAAATATGCCGTGCCTGATTTTTATTGATGAAATTGACGCCGTCGGCAGATCCCGGTTTTCCGGGATGGGCGGCGGACACGATGAACGCGAACAGACTCTCAACGCAATGCTGGTTGAAATGGACGGCCTCGAAACCCAGGCCGGCGTAATCATTATCGCCGCCACCAACCGTCCTGACGTGCTGGATCCGGCGCTCCTCCGCCCCGGACGTTTCGACCGCCAGATCGTGATGGACCTGCCCGACATCAAAGGCCGCAGAAAAATACTTGACGTCCACATCAAAAATATAAAAACCAATGCGAATATCAATCTTGACATGATTGCACGGACCACACCGGGATTCAGCGGCGCCGACCTGGCCAACCTCTGTAACGAAGCCGCACTGCTGGCCGCCAGAAGTAACAGCGAATCAGCGACACAGGCCGATCTGGAGGAAGCCCGCGACAAAGTCCGCTGGGGCAGAGAACGCAAATCCCGCAAGATCAGTGAAAAGGAAAGAAAGCTCACCGCTTATCACGAAGCCGGGCATACGCTGATTGCCATGCACAGCGAAAACGCCACTCCGGTTCACAAAGTAACCATCATTCCGCGCGGACAGGCCTATCTCGGCGCCACCATGACCATGCCGACAGAAGATTCCTATACCCGCAGCCGCAATGAACTGCTCGACGAACTTGTGGTGCTGATGGGCGGACGCACCGCCGAAGAAATCATTTTCAACGACATCTCCACCGGCGCATCCAGTGATATCGAAATTGCCACCCGGATTGCCAGGCAGATGGTTTGTATCTTCGGCATGAACGACAAAATCGGACCGATCCGTTACAGTGAATATCATGAGCAAATGCGCGTCCGCGCCGATGCCCCGCCGTCAGAGACATACAGTCAGGAAACCGCCAGAGAAATTGATATCGAAGTGAAAAAACTGCTCGACGACGCGCATGTTAAAGCCACCAGAATGCTCGGAGAATATCACGATCAACTGGAACTGCTGGCGCAGGAACTGCTGGAAAAAGAAACGTTGTCTGTAGCCGAAGTCAGAAAACTTATCGGCATGCCGGCGAAGGACGACGATCCGGTTCATGGCGAAGACATCGCTCCGCAACACGAAACTCCGGCGGCATGCGCTGATTCTATCACTGTTTAATAGCTAAACTGCGGTTTACAGGTTCAAATATGGATCCGGAAACTTTATCCGACATCATAACTGAGCATCAGGCAGATTGTGTTATACACTGCTGGATCCAGCCGCGGGCTTCTAAAACGTCCATTGTCGGACTTCACGCCGGTTCCCTGAAAATCTCGCTGGCCGCGCCGCCAGTGGACGGACAGGCCAATGCCGAACTCTGTAAATTCCTGGCAAAAAAGCTGGATTTGGCCAAATCCGCGGTCACAATTTCCGCCGGGGACTCTTCCCGCCGCAAATCAGTACGTATCCAAGGCATTACTAAAATATTATTGATAGAGAAATTAATTTCTAAGGCTGATAAATGAATAATTCCTGCGCTGATAAAATCTGTTTTCCTGGAACAAAATCTGACTGGAACAGCTTTGACCGTTTTGACTTTGAACTGGACGGCGTTCCATGTATTGTCGTTCGTCCGGAAACCGCTGCGGCAGGACTGCCGTGGATCTGGCGCGCCCGTTTTTTCGGAGCATTCCCGTTTGTTGACCTGGCAATATTGAAGCTCGGCTGGCATCTGGTCTATACCGATGTCGTCGAATTATACGGTTCTCCGGAAGCAATGCGCCGTTATGACCGCTTTTACCATTTTCTGACCACTGAATATGCTTTCCCGAAACGTCCGGTGCTGGAAGGTTACAGTCGCGGCGGACTGCCGGTTTATGCCTGGGCCGCGAGAAATCCGGATAAAGTCGCATGTATTTACGCCGACGCTCCGGTCTGTGATTTTAAGAGCTGGCCCGGCGGCAAAGGCACCGGCCCCGGCAGCGCCGAATGCTGGAACACGGTACTGAAAGTTTACGGACTGTCCGAAACAGAAGCCATGATCTATACCGGAAACCCCATAGATAATCTTGAACCGCTGGCTGCCGCCGGCATCCCGCTGATCCACGTGGTAGGCGATATCGACGAAGTAGTTCCAGTCAAGGAGAATACTGCGATCCTGGAAACTAGATACAAAAAGCTGAACGGCACGATTGAAGTAATTCACAAGCCGGACTGTGCTCATCATCCGCATTGCCTGGAAAATCCGCAACCGGTTGTTGACTTCATCCTGAATCACTACAGCATCCGGAAAGCATAACGAAATCAGCAATTTAAACACAAAAACATCCCGCACCTGATAGTTAGCAAGACACAAGGGGAATGCTTTGTTGCAGCACCACCCATTATTCCCACTCTTCGGTCCGTCGCCGGAAAAAATTTTATTGCGCTATTGTTTTTTGCTTTTCTGATAGTTATATTCTCAATACAGGGGAAAAGATATAAAGGCTTCAACAACAAAGAGGAAATGACATCATGAACTTGAAACAACTTCTGGATCAGAAAACCCCCGTGGTCTTTTCAATCGAAGAGAATTCTTCTTTATGTGAATGCATCAAAATGCTGAACGACAAAAATATCGGTGCGCTGGTCGTCGTCAACCGCGATAAAAAAATCTGCGGGATCGTTACCGAAAGAGATGTGCTCAGATTGACCTATTCTTCGCCCGTCAATGTCTGCTCCGTGCTGGTTAAAGACGCCATGACTCCCCGCGACAAACTGGTTACCGCCGAAGAATCTGACCCGATACCCAAAATTATGGAGACCATGACGGCAAAACGGATCCGCCATATCCCGGTGCTTAAAGACGGGGAAGTCTGCGGCATTGTCTCCATCGGCGACATCGTCAAATTCCTGCTCGGCATGCTGATGGATGAAAACAAGCAGATGAAAGACTACATCGCCGGCGGATTCTGACCCCCTGATAAAATAGAATATACCGGTTCGCAATCTTCTAATAGGCAGTAAAAGAGGGCATGTTTCAAAAAGGGTTAGAGATAGTTGACACTTTTTGAGATGCCGTCATTGAGAGCCGTAGGCTCGAATCATATCAATCCTTATATGTTTCGTTCCTACGGAACTCGAAATTTTAATTATCATTAATTCACCGGACTAAAGTCCGGCGCTACAATATGTATCGCTCCGCCGGAGCTTGTTTTGACTGTTTTGCGTTATTT
>CAIPAT010000415.1 GCA_903863035.1 uncultured Lentisphaeria bacterium | reverse complement strand
CGACGGCGCTGTTTGGCACCTCGATGTCGGCTCATCACATCCTGGGGCTGAAGAAGGTCCCAAGGGTTCGGCTGTTCGCCGATTAAAGTGGTACGCGAGCTGGGTTCAGAACGTCGTAAGACAGTTCGGTCCTTATCTTCCGCAGGCGCAGGATATTTGACGAGAACATTCCTTAGTACGAGAGGACCGGGAATGACTGACCTCTGGTGTTCCAGTTGTGGCGTCAGCTGCATTGCTGGGTAGCTATGTCGGGAATGGATAAGCGCTGAAAGCATCTAAGCGCCAAGCCAACTCGAAGACGAGATATCCCAACCCGCAAGGGTTCTAAAGGCAGGTCGAAGACTACGACCTCGATAGGTTGGAGGTGTAAGTACAGCAATGTATTCAGCTTACCAATACTAATCAGCCGTGAGGCTTAACCACCTTTTTTTTCATCCGTCCGTTCTCAAAAACCGGACTTATGTAAAAAAAGTCTCAAATTCAGGTTAGCCTTAATTCAAATTTCAATGGCCGACAAGACTTCTTCTTTTTTGTAAATATATTTTTTCCGGTGTCCATAGCGGGGTAGTCACACTCGTTCCCTTCCCGAACACGTAAGTTAAGGACCCCAGCGGCGATGGTACTGCATATTAGACTGTGGGAGAGTAGCACGATGCCGGAATTTTTTTTAATCTACTGGAGCTCATGAGGATGCATCACCACATGAGCTCCTTTTTTTGCCCGTGAATTAAGACGCAAAAATGCCGTGAACAGCGAAAACCTCATGGTTGCTGCGCTGCACAATGATGCAGAGGTTCATAAAAATTGAACTCAAGCAGAACATGGAAGACACTATCTTCCGGATAAATATTTTTCCGGCGTCCATGGCGGGGTAGTCACACTCGTTCCCTTCCCGAACACGTAAGTTAAGGACCCCTGCGGCGATGGTACTGCATATTAGACTGTGGGAGAGTAGCACGATACCGGAAGTTTTTTTCAAGCGAGCTCATCAGGATATCATAATCCTCATGAGCTCGCTTTTTTTTGCCCTGAATACAGGGCGGAACTGGGACTGGGACTGGGAAGACTGGGAAGACTGGGAAGACTGGGAAGACTGGGACTGGAACTGGGACTGGGAAGACTGGGAAGACTGGGAAGACTGGGAATAATGGGATTGAGGAGAATGATGGGGAAAAGATGTTTCCCATACTTCCCATACTTCCCATTGTTCCCATAACTCCCGGATTTTGAAAACGACGGAGTCGTCCGGCCGGCTTTAGCTATTTCAGACTTCCTGATCCGTGGAAAAAGCCCATGTCGCTCTTTTTTTTCATGTCGCGTTCAATGGATGTTTTGTGCTCCACGGAGTGTGAAATAAGACCTGAAAGCGACATGGAAAAAACTGGAAAAGGGTACATTACCTTTTTTCACAGACCAAAACAAACTGAGCAGGCGGGTCAGGAAGTCTGTATTTACTGAATCTATACAAAAATGCCGGTGAGGCGACCGGCACACCCGGGCTTGTTTCATCGCGGCATCGCTGATTTGTTCAAAGATTATTTCACGTCAGAACAGCTCCAGTTACAGTTCATCGTCCAGGATTGGCCGGGCTCCAGCTTGATCTTGGCGGAAATCGGTTCGAAGGTCGAGGCTTTCTGCCTGCCGGAATCCCAGAAGATTATACAGTGCAGATCTTTGGCAGATGTGATTTCAGCGGATACTTTTACCTTGCTCCACGGCGCGGAGAATACTGCTTTTGGCGCAGTTATACTGGTTGCCTGCTCCATCCTGAATGCGCTTTCCAGATCTCTATCCGGTTGAGCTGCAAAACGGTAGAGTTTGCAGATAAACAGCCGTGGAAATATTTCCGGCTTACCGTTGTTTTCCATGGAGGCCTGACCGCCGACCCCGTTTTTGATTTCGAACAACCCGGGCATATTATGCCAGCGAAAAGCAAAAGACAGCGTATTCTTTGTATTATTAATGATTTCCGAGTTAAGTTTGAAGCCGTTTGCACTGACTTCATAAGTCTTACGGATTACAATTCCGGACAGATAACGATTGTCCACAGCGGTCAGCGTCCGCTCCAGCGTAATGCTCAAACCATCTCTGATTTTAGCCTGGCTGACGACTTTATACGGGGTGTCGACGGCGCAGATGGCGTTTGACGGCCACCAGAAAGCATCTACCGCCAAGCCGGTTTTTTCATCCTGGCTGACCAATTCATCTTTACCTTTGGTCCAGCTCATCAACCTTCCGCCGACCGCCGGGTCCAGCGTCAATATCATATCGCCGGATTTGAACTCGACTATGGTTTTATCGCCAGTGGTTTTTTTCAGGCAGGAAACTCCGGCATTGTCCATGTCTTTAATCCCGGAGTAGTCCGGCAGACCAAGTTCTTTGGCGGCCTGTTCCAGTTTTCCGGCAGAAAATTGTTTTTCCCACTGAACCGCTTTTTCGATTCCTGGGAGACGCTCCTTCAATGTTTTATCCATTTCCGCCGGAGTTATGACTTCGCCGTAATTTTTTCCGGCTTCATACTGTTCCAGCACATAGAAATTCCAGCGCAATGCCCCGGTTTGCAGCAGAATGCCCTTTTCCAGATCAGCGGCACTCAAAGCGATATCACCTGCCGCATTGGCGAAACAGCGTTTTTTGTCCGGCTGGGTCAGTACATATTTCATTCCCTTGCCAAGGAAGCCGACCTTGAGTTTGAAGAATATTTCACCTTTGAGCCAGAAGTTGCCGGTGGCGATCAGGCGGCGGTTGTCGAGTTCATAGCTGACGCATTGCAGCAGCGAGGCATTGGCGAGATCTGGCAGCTTTTGCAGGAAATTGCCGCCTTCATTCCATGATTTAGGAAAATTCGGGGCTGGCGCCGGGCTGACGATTACGGTATTGGCCGAGAGGTCACGGCGTCCCTTGAAAACGTAATTTTCATATTCGGCGATTGCGTTGTTGGTTTTGGCTAATTCACCCCAGTAGCGCTGGTCGTAACCGCGGGGGAAGTAGTAAGCGAAAACGCCTTCCCAGCCGTTCAGGAAAAAGCAGAGATATTCAAAGCCAAGCGCTTCCGGTTCAGTGACCCAGTCGTTGCACTGATAGCCGTGCGGAAAAGCGATTAATTTCGGACGCTTTGCCTGGTCCGGCACCCGGTCCGCGACGAATTTTTTCATATCGCGGGCACCCATATAGGAAATCAAGTGGATTCCGGTGTAATACTCATAAGGTTTTGTAAACGGCTGGAAGATGTATGGGCCCCAAACTTCAATCCACGGCAGTTTATCCAGGTAGTCCGCCGGATTGTATTGTCCGCCTTCGTGGTTGGTGTTTTCAATAAAGTAACTCCAGCCGACTTCCGGCATAAAATGCGCGTCTTTTCCGGCTTTCCTGCCCAGTTCGTTAATGGTCTGTTCCAGGGTTTGCAGCATCATCGCATGCTGCCAGCTCCGGAATTTAATCCAGGAGTCTTTGCAGGAAGCAATGATAGAATTCGGCCACTTTTTATTAATGTCTTCCCGCGGCAGTTTGCTGTACAGTATGAACTCCTCTTTGCAGCGCGGACAGAAACAGCCTTTGAAGTCGAACATGTATGGTTCCCAGTTCGGCATGATATTGTCGGCAGTATCTTTGCTGACCAGAATTTTTTCCAGCATGCCTGCGACATATTCTTTATAGTACGGCCCTTGTTTGTAAACTTCTACGGGACAAATGGCCTCTTCCGGTTTATTATACGGCGAGCCGTCAACCAGCCGGAAGAATGCTTCGTCAGTCTTTTTCGCTTCGCCCAGCCGGTAACCATTGCACAGGTTATAAGGCTGGGTGTAGCGGGAGATTCCGGCTTTTTTAAATGCGTCCAGCATTGGTTTTGAGTTTACACCATGTACACTGTTGAATCCGTTATTGATGTAGAAAGGCACGAATTCTTTAGTTCCGGCTTCGGCAAAATCGCTTTCCCGCACGAGCATGGTCGCTGAACGAAATAATTGCGGGGTTTTGCCGGATGAAGCCGGGATTATTTTCAGGTTAAATTTTTCCGGTGCACTGCGATAATTACCGTCTTCCACCCAATATTCGGCGGGATATAATTTTTCACCCGGCTGCAAATCTGTTTTCAGCATGGCGGACGCGACCTGATAAGCGCCGTAAAATTCCTTGCTTACAGAATTTTTTAAAGCGCTGAAATCAATTTTATAGGTTATATTGCCAATGTCATCACGCTTCCGGTCGGTGATTTTAAGAATGTCGCGGACGTCAACCAGCTTGAACGCTTCCGGAATTTTGAGATAAAGCACCGGGTTTTCCAGCTTCATCGCATTTTCGTTGCCGAACGCGAACACCAGCGTTCCCGGCTGGCCGGTTCCCAGGCAGAAAATATTATCGAGGAAAGCGAACGGCATCAGTTTAACGGTCATGCCTTTATCCATCTGCACAGTCCGCAATTCAACATTATCCAGATAAGCTTCGCCGCAACCGTACAGCGCCAGTGAAATACTAAGTGAACGGGTTCCGGCGGGCGCAACAAAACTCATGCTGTTATCCTGCCAGTCAAGTTTTACCGTAAACGGCACGTTGAGCATTTCCTTCAACTGTTTGGCTTTCCACTGCTCGGGATTGTCAAAGAACGAGACGAAGCCGCGGAAACTGTTCACCCCCGGCGTGTTTTCCAGTTTACCGCGCAATTTGAAAGTCAATTGGTATTTTACCGGCCCGGCGTTTTCCGGCAGTACGATATTTTGAGTGATCCGGTTGGAGATCATCGGATTGCCTTTGGCATCGCGATACTGATTTACATCCAGCGGCGTGATCAGCGCAGCGCAGCGGGAGCCGGAGGCGGGATTCTCCGTGCTGATTTTTCTGAAAGTCAACGGCATCATCTTTGGTTTAAGTTCTTCGCCGCCTTTCTGGTGGACATAAAAACTGCTGCCCCAGTTATCCTGAGGTTTCTGCTGCAAGTCGGTTTTCGCATCCTCAAAATCGCTGAATTTCATCAGGTTCTCGCCTTGCGGCGCGGCCTGTTCAGTCTGGCATTTCGAAAGATCGACGCTGACACCGCCGGCATCAAATTTACTTGCTGTCCCGCTCGCCGCAATTGCGCAGAAAAACGCTCCAATCAGCAATAAACATCTTTTTACCATCTTCGTAATCTCCTTTTTAATATAACCTTGACGTTTTCTTTTTTTTATATGTTTTTCGAAACACTTTTTAACTTGTGTTTATAGTTCGCTGTTGTTGAAACAGAACTTCGGAAAAATTATTTTGTTAGAAATTATTCTCTGCTGTCCAGTGTTTTGCGCAGTTCTCGCATAATATCTGCCTTGATTCTCATGCCGTATTCAATATTAGCGTCGTCCGCCGCTTTTGCATACCATTGTTTCCGTTCTTTCGTCATATCCACGCCTTCCGGACAAAACGCCATCATCAGCGAGGTCTCGGTCAAGCCGGCATGGTCATCTTTCCATACGCTTTGCAGGCAAGGTGCCTTGAATGGGTATATCTGAATCCAGTTGAAAGGATTTTCTCCTTTG
>CAIPAT010000414.1 GCA_903863035.1 uncultured Lentisphaeria bacterium | reverse complement strand
GATGCTTAGAGGTTTTACTTTAATCGAACTCCTCATCGTGATCGCGATTATCGCTATTTTGGCTGGAATGCTGCTGCCGGCGCTGAACAAGGCGCGGCAAACCGCGAAAGGAATCCAGTGCATAAATAACCTCAAGCAGATCGGGCTTGCCAGTGGCATGTATTCAAACGATTATGAAGACTATATATTAAGGGCTTATGTCCCCAAAGGTACTACACTTAATGAGGGGCGTTGGGATGTAATGTTAATGCAAGGCCGTTATTTGCCATGCAAGCTAGCGCCAGGTCAAACAGCATATTGGTACAATCAGGTCTATCTGCAGAAACTGCTTCGATGTGATCCGGTGGCTGTTGTTTTGAACGATGTGGATTCTCCCACTTATTCTATGCAGATTAAATTCCCTAACTATGCCTTTGCAGGTTCAAAATGGTATAAGCGTTCAAAAATCAAGACAAACATCCTATACCAGATGGAAAGAGTAACTTCTGGCCAGATATTTTACATTGGTTTACCCAATGGCAGTGGCGCAAACTATTGTAGCATCGGCTACCAACACAATAGTGGTTCAAACGTGCTCTATATAGGAGGGAATGTCAATTGGTATTTGAAAAGTGAATTGGCTGCTCGTCAGGAACTTTGGCAACCGTCCAACAGCGGATTGTAAGAAGATGTGCTTTGACATTGATATATGGCGACATAAATTTAATCTTCATTGGGTTAATTCCCCGCCCCTTGGGGAGGCTTTGATCTTTGTCTTCGAATTCTTTGCCCCGCCCACAGTACGTGGAAGTCCGTACGTAATACCTCGTAGCTTGTTGCGGCGAAGTATATATGGGAGGAGATTCTCTATAAATACAAAATCATGTTTATGCCAATAGCATTAAAAGCAGGAGGTTTGATGTAAAAAAATTGAATTTGCCAGAGAGTTAAATTTTCGTTTTTTTGTCAAAAAGATCATCATCAAATGTTTTTAATGCAAAATGAGGGAAAGAAAATGAAAAGTGGAAATAATATCGTAAGTGTTCTATTGGTCATGATGTTTTTTTTAGTTTTGCAAAGCAATGTATGGGCGCTTACTGAAAGAACTGTGGCATCTGTTACCGAAATGACTAACCTTACAGGCTTGGCGAATGGTGACCTAACTAATGTTTCCAGCGGAACCGGAGTTGACGGTCAGTTCATGTTTGCTTTCGGCAGTAGTGCTACGATTGATAACGCTTTGGTCTTTTCAGCAAATAACGGTCGGTGGATACGTGTATATTCTGAAGGGTTAAATGTGAAATGGTTTGGTGCAGTAGGCAATAGCACTACAGATGACACGTCAGCGATTCAATCTTGCATTGATTCTGCCAGTTCTAAACAGTGCAAAGTTTTTTTCCCGACAGGTGGTTATAAGATTACTTCACCATTGGATATCAAGAGTAATGTAAGTATCTCTGGCCAGGGGTGTAACTTCGGAACAGTAATTATTCCTACCAATTGCTATGCATTTAAGATTTATGGTACTGATAAGACTGGGGGATGGGTTTTCCGTATCAGCATTTCGGATATGATGATCAGCGGAAGTTCTACCGGCGATGCATATGGCGTGTCACTGATAAAATTACAAAATGCTTATAATGTGGAGTTGGCACGACTCTATGTTAACGATCAGAAATCGACGAATGGAATGGAGATTACCGGATGCAACGCTGTTACACTAAAAGACTGTGTTTTGCGCGGGAACAACGGGTACACCAGCACACAACACGCGGCATTTACATTCATGACGGCGCGGGGATGGTAACTGTGAGATTGGTAAGGCCAGATATTGAAGTCTACAATTGCGGGATGAAGATTTCTGGAGGAGTGGTAACAACCATTGAATCTCCTTACAGCGAACGCTGTATCGTTAGCGTAGAACACGCTGCAAGCGGCAATGGAGCCACAACTATAACCGGAGGACTTCTATGCACAACCAATGGGTACTGTCTTCGTATTTACAGTAATAATTTTACTCTGAATGGTACAGTATTATTATCTTATAACGGAATCACTCTCAATAATCCTGTAGCTTATGTTCCTGCCTCGGGTTTATGTAACAATGTTAAAATTGAACCGGCAAATGACTACAGTGGAGCCATATATAGCCCATATCTGAATTATGCTGCGGTTGATGTGGTGAAAAATATTTCAGGCATGAAATCAAGCAAAATTGAATTTAAGACGACTGCTAATGACAATATATTGACTGATTTGTTTCGAATTTCTAATGGCGATACGGTTAGTGTTAAGCTGACGGTTCGCGCTACAAAGATGTATGCACAATCCATTAAAACATTTGAGTTTGTGATCGACTCTGGCGTGATCACATCATCTCCGATAACGACAACGGTAATCAATGAATCAAACGCAAATTATAATATTGAGATGACACCGTCAGTATCGTATGCTGGAGGTGTAGCGACTATTTCGGTTACGTCCAATCAAAGCGGAAGTGTTTTAGAAGGTCAAAGCGTTACCGTTTTCGGGGCATTGGAATATACAATTATTGACTCAGGTGTTTGTAAAATAGAACGGTTGTAATTGTTAAGGAGCGTCAATACTCTTTGTCGGTCTAATGAAAAACAGACATATTTTATAAAATGGCCTCTTCTCCGGAATTTAGTGGGTAATTCCGCCTGAAACTGAGCTTGAAAGATTTGGAATCAAATAAATGACGGATAAAAAGGCTGTCATTTTAATGAACTGACGGGTGACATATGAATTATGAATGTAGTATTCAAAACGTGGGCCGGATGAAAAAATACATTTTTTCTTCTGTCCCGGCAACAGCCGTATTCGCAACAGGTTCGGGATGCCGTCAAGAGAGCAAACGGAATAATAGGGAGCTCGCGACCGGTTATGCCGGATTGCGACCTTGACGGAATCACGGTTCTGTTGCATTTTCCTGTCCTTCGTTCTATAAGTTACCCATAAATTATAGTGAAGACCCTTAATAATTAATGATCAAGGATTCAAATTTTTATGAAGCAATCACAACTATGTCGCACGAGTGTTCGCTGCTTGGTAGCTGCGTGCATGTGGGTTTCGATGACTAAATCAGTCGCGGATGTATCGAAAGTTAATCTTGTCCAAAATGGAAATTTCATCGATGGACTGAAATTCTGGACAGGGCAAGGAGTGGGAGAAGCTGATATCCGTGTAGAAAACGGTCACCTTTTCTATCAGAAAAAAGATAATGATTTTTCTGCGCTATATCAGGATGTGAATATTCCATCTTCGGGAGTTTATTCTGTTGAAATCGCGGCGAATAATCACAATATGTCGGATACACAGGTGGTTGTTCTTCCATTTTCTAATGGAAAATTTGGCGACTGGCATGTTATTTCATATATCAAATTGCCGCCTGTCGATGGCTGGCAACAAGTTTCCAAATTGATAAATATTGGTAAAGACGTCACCAAAGTACGCATTGCCATTCATAGCAATAAAAAAGGAACATTTTTCTCTGCAATTTCGCTGAGTAAATCTTTCTCACATGAAACTCAGAATATTCCGACTGTTGTCGGCTCTCCTACACTGGACGGTAATATTGATGAGTCATTCTGGAAAAATGCGCTGGTACTTTCTGGATTCCGGGTGCTGGGAGAACCGAACACGTTAGCAAAGGTTAATACAAAAGTTTTTCTCGCCAGTAGCAACGATTATCTATATGTGGCGTATGAGGTAGATGAACCAAACATGGATAAGCTGACATTAGTGAAGAAGAATATAGTTGGACTATATGCTGGAGATGATGTAGAATTATTCATCTCAATTGATCGGGAGCAATACTATCAATTTCTCGCCAATGCCGGGGGGTTCAAGGGTGCCTCGCAGAAACTGACGAAAACACAAAGGTTGCGAACGATCTGGTATGATGAACCAGAAGATGCCAATGAATTCTCCGGGAAATGGCAGGTTGCGGCTAAAAAAATGTCAAAAAAATATATTGTTGAGATGGCGATAAAACTCAACGATATATTTGGTAGTAGGCCGGTGACGAATCCTGTCCTTTATATGAATTTTTGCCGCCACAGGACTATTGATGACCTGGGACAGGTATATACCAACTGGGCCGGACTTGCCGGGAAAACGCTTCATACTCCACAAAATTTCCCAGAGTTTAAGTTATCATGGAAAAATTCCGGCACTTCTGTCAATACGCACAATGTTGTTTCTGAAATTACTCCGCTTATAAGCATCACCGAACCTTTGACGGTACCATCAATGTTGATTGTCGGCAAACCTATAAAAATGATTTTCAACAAAGGCTCACTTATGTTGCCGGAATTACTCAATATTAATGATGAAGTATTTCCGGTAGATAACGGAGTAAAGAAATTTATTTCTACTGGCGCGGCTGGAATCAAAAACGGAGGAACGGTCACAATAGATATTGCAGAATGGAACGATAAGTTGGTGCCGCCCCTTAGCCAAGAAGAAAAGATCAGATGCGCTTCGCCTGAGGCGTTTGTCCTTACGACTGCACCTGGCATAATAAAGATTAATGCCAAAACTCATGATGGAGTACTTCGCGCATTAGCAACACTAGCATTGCTTGGCAGCCAGGCCAAAAGTTTCAAATTTCGTGCCTTGCCATGTTTTGTTATGGTGGATGCTCCATGGTTTAAGGTGCGAGGGTGGGATGCCGGTGGTATCCGGGAACCTGATACCCTAAAAAAAATGGTTGATTTGTATTTTTTATTAAGGTTGAATTATTTGCAATTTCAGGTAGGTACCTATGACCAGTATACGGCATTTCCATTTGAAAGTCATCCGAACATTGGTCGTTCCAAATTTACCAAAAAAGATTTTAGCGATCTTGCTGATTATGCCAAAGCCAGAGGTATTACACTGTTACCAATGTTTTATTCCTGGTCGCGCGCGGGGTTTATTTTCAATAAACCGGAATACGTAAAGCTGTCATCAACCGGGCGTCCAGAAACTGTTAAAAATCCAATGGGAGCACATAATCGAAATGGCAATGCATTTAATCCTGATACAGAAGCATTGATATTTGATCTTTACGATGAGTTAATTGATACCATGAAATTGACTAACATATGCTTAGGGCTTGACGAAGTCCACTTTAGTACGGTGGTTGATCAAGATGCTCCATATTCTAAAGGGAAAACGACATTAGATTGGTTTAAAGCGGTCATTACTAAATCAAGAGGACATCTTGCCCCCAAAAAGGTAAGGATGTGGATATATGCCGACGAGTTAAGCCCATATCATAATGGGCCTTGCAATGATATCAACGATGCAAATAAGGACATGGCAAAGTTGGGTGCGCTTCCAAAAGATGTGGTTATGATGCCATGGCACTATGAAATTCCGAATACGGGACGATATGATGCTGTGACTTTCTTTAGGCAGGCTGGATTTCCCGTGGTTGGTGTGCCATGCTGGTATCGTATTAATAATGTGCCGACTTTTATTCATGATCTTCGAAGCTTCAAGGGGGACGGCGTCATAGGCTCCACATGGGGTAATCCATTGCCTTCAGACGCCACCGCCGAATTATTCAGCGCAATCTCCATGCTGGCGTATTTGGCATGGTCTCCTGAAAATTGTGAATTGGCTGAATTTCCATTTGTTCCCTCGGTGCTATACCAGTATATCGCATTCCGTTACGGGCATGAACTGCCTTATGCTGAAAAAAGTGTCGCGCTAACATTACCAGAAAATACAGTAGCAACTCCGATTGAAACGCTGAAGAATGAGATTGGGTTTCCCCAAAATATGAAATTTTATTTTCTGAAAAAAACATTTACTACTTGGCGTGGGGTTGTAATTATGCCATTCTCTATAAATGATGAGATTGCGACAATTGCCGTTCACGGGGGGGCTAATGAAACTGTTTGTTTCCCTATCAGCAAAAAGGTTAACCGGTTTACTTTCCTGCATGCGGTAAACAAAATGTATGATTACGAGTGCAGGGAAATCAGGAAATATGCTAAAGCAACCGCAGGTATTTATGAACTAACATATGAGGATGGTACAAAAGCGGAGTTATCATTGAAATTGCGAATGGAGGTGAATGAATGGAATGATGGAATCCTTGCAAAAAAATGTGAACCTGGGATATATGGCTCCTTAGAAAGGAAATTACATATAAATATCCCGGTTTATACTTGGGATAATCCTCATCCAGACAAGACAGTAAAGTCATTAGCAATTCGCTCTGGAAATAGTAAAAATATTAATTTGTATCTTTTAGGATTGTCGCAAGAATGATATCACGATATTTAATTTGAGCAAAGCACGATCGGCATTTTTTTGAAATTATAAGACGTTCTTGTGTTTACTTGGATGATGAGTTTATGGCGAAGACTTCAAATCTGGTGAAACGCAATGAATAACATGGTTAATTTGTTAAGGATTGAAGCATGATAGCTAAATATTATAGTTCTTTAGTCACAAAGGAAGGCATTTTACAGCAGTATGCGCCGGATTTGGCAGCCTCCTATCTGGCGGGACGGTTGGACGATGCGCATGATTCCAATTAAAAATCAAATCGCCTGTTTACTTTTAGTTTGCGCTGTGCTATCTTGTCCTATAGTCATTCAACAAATAGACAAGGAGGCAGGCAAATGGAACGGCGAGGCAGGCGTGCAGTTTTTGAGAAAGGAACTGTCG
>CAIPAT010000413.1 GCA_903863035.1 uncultured Lentisphaeria bacterium | reverse complement strand
CTAAGTGCTAAGTGCTAAGTGCTAAGTGCTAAGTGCTAAGTGCTAAGTGCTAAGTGCTAAGTGCTAAGTGCTAAGTGCTAAGTGCTAAGTGCTAAGTGCTAAGTGCTAAGTGCTAAGTGCTAAGTATAACCCGTAACCCGTAACCCGCAACCCGCAACCCGTAACCCGCAACCCGCAACCCGCAACCCGCAACCCGTAACCCGTAACCCGTAACCCGTAACACGTAACACGTAACACCTGTATCGTTTCCAACTTAATTATTTGACAAAACGGTCTTTAGAGATGACTTTTATCTTGTCGCGCAAGTCGGCGGCGCGTTCAAATTCCAGCGCGTCGGCGGCGTCCAGCATCTCCTGTTCCAGTTCGCGGACCAGTTCCTGAAATTCATCGTCGGTCAGGTCCTGTCCGCCTGCGTATCCGGCAGGTGTTTCGCGCACTCCGAAGACTTTTTCAGCGGCATCCTCGTAAGAATGTTTTTTGTCTTTGCCGTTACCGGCGCTGACTGCGTCCATAATTGTAATGCGGTTGGTATTGACAATCGTCGTCGGAGTTACATTATGCTCGATATTGTATTGCTGCTGTTTTTTTCTGCGGTAATCACTGGTGCTTATCAGCGCCTGCATGCTTGGTGTAGTCCTGTCGGCATACAGGATAACTCTGCCTTTTGAATTTCTTGCGGCACGGCCGGCCACCTGAATCAATGATCTGGCCGAACGCAGAAAGCCTTCTTTGTCGGCATCCAGAATAGCCACCAGCGCCACTTCCGGAAGGTCGATGCCTTCGCGCAGCAGGTTGATCCCGATCAGACAGTCGAAGTCGCCGTTACGCAGTTTGGCGAGCACCCGGACGCGCTCCAGCGCATCCATTTCCGAATGCAGATAACTGGTTTTCAAACCAAGGTTATTCAGATAGTCAGCCAGTCTTTCCGCATTTTTCTTCGTCATCGTCGTCACCAGCACACGTTCACCGAGTTCTGCCGAAGCGCGTATTTCGGCCATGACATCGTCGATCTGCCCTTCCAGCGGCCGGATTTCAACCATCGGGTCGAGCAGTCCGGTCGGACGGATGATTTGTTCCACCGGCTCAGTGCAATGTTCCATTTCATAATTACCCGGCGTTGCGGATACAAAAACCAGCTCGCCGTGCAGATTTTCAAACTCGGCGAAAGTCAGCGGGCGGTTATCCAGCGCGGAAGGCAGTCTGAAACCATAGTCAACCAGCGTCTGCTTGCGGCTGCGGTCGGCTTTGTACATTGCGCCCAGTTGCGGAATTGTCACATGGGATTCGTCAAGCACCGTAATGAAATCCTTCGGGAAAAAATCGAACAGACAGTACGGGCGGCTTCCGGGAAGACGTTCCGAGAAATACATCGAGTAGTTTTCAATCCCGCTGCAGTAACCGATTTCCCGGATCATTTCCAGATCATAAGTAACCCGCTGATAAATCCGCTGCGCCTCAATCAGACGTCCTTCACTTTCGAACCAGGCCACCCGCTCTTTCATCTCCTGGCGAATCCGCTGGATGGAGGTTTCCACCCGGTCCGGCGGCATTACGAAGTGTTTGCAGGGGAACAGCAGTGCTTTTTCAACACGGCTTTTTAATTTGCCAGTAATGCATTCATGTCTGGAAACGTTTTCGATCTCATCGCCCCAGAACGTAATCCGGACAAATTCCTGGCGCTGCGGTTCAAACACATCGACGGTGTCCCCCTTGACGCGGAACTGACCCTTTTCCGGGCCGATGTCGTTGCGCTCGTATTGAATTCCGACCAGCAACCGGAGAAATTCATTGCGGCTGATATTCTGCCCTGCATGCACATTTAAGCACATGCTCTGGTAATCGGCGGGCGCACCCAGTCCGTATATGCAGGAAACGCTGGCGACAATGATAACATCCCGGCGCTCCAGCAGTGAGGCGGTGGCGGAAAGCCGCAGCCGCTCAATATTTTCGTTGATGCCGGCATCTTTGGCTATGTAGGTGTCAGTCTGCGGAATGTATGATTCAGGCAGATAATAGTCATAGTAACTGATGAAGTACTCCACCGCGTTTTCTGGAAAAAAAGATTTGAACTCGCTGTAAAGCTGTGCCGCCAGAGTTTTGTTGTGGGACAGCACCAGCACCGGACGGTCAAGCTGCGCGATCGCGTTGGCCAGTGTGAAAGTCTTGCCGGATCCGGTAACTCCGAGCAGGGTTTGATAGCGCTGGTGCTGTTCAAACCCTTTCAATAATCCGGCAATCGCCGCCGGCTGATCTCCAGCCGGACCGAATTCAGAAACGAGTTTGAACAAGCCACTCATATTAGTCTCTTAAGATTATAGAAGTCAGAATTCAGGAGTCAGGAGTCAGAATAGAATACATATAAGCATCCAGTAATTTGCTGACTTCTTCAATTAACGGATTCAGTTTGGAAACATCGCCGTAGCCCAAGTCTTCAGCTAGAATCAGATAGTATCGTGATTCCTCAAGGGAACCTTGAGCAATATTGAAAAAACGGAGTTTATCCGCCTTTCCGCTCTTCCTGAAACCCTCTGCAATATTAGCTGGTATTGACACTGCGGCGCGGCGAAATTGTGAAGATAAGCCGTATGTTTCTGATTTAGGGAACGTCTGAGACAAATGGTAAACCGAAATCACAAACTGATGGGCTTTTTGCCATACTATTAAATCCTGAAATGTCTTTGCCGCCGTCTTAATTTATTCTGTCTCCTGATTCCAGTCTTCTGTATTTCATTCAGTCTTCAGTCTTCAGTCTTCAGTCTTCAGTCTTCTGTCTTCTGTCTTCTGTCTTCTGTCTTCTGTCTTCTGTCTTCTGTCTTCTGTATTATTCTGTCTTCTGTATTATTCTGACTTCTGTATTATTCTGACTCCTGACTCCTGACTCCTGACTTCTGACTTCTGACTTCTGACTTTTTTTTTGTCACATTCTCACATCCCCGGATTTTTTTAATTCCCGGTATTCTTGCAACGTTCTGGCAATGCCTTCATCCAGAGATATTTTAGGTGTAAAGCCGATTTTTTTCAATTTGGAAATGTCCATGCATTTTTTCAGCATGCCGTCCGGCTTGGAAGAATCCCAGACAATGCGGCCCTTAAAGCCGGCGGCGGCGGCGATTTTTTCCGCCAGTTCACGGATAGTAATATCCGTTCCGGCGCCGACATTCACAAATTCCGGGGAATCCCAGTTCTGCATCAGAAAATAAATCGCATCGGCCAGATCATCCACATGCAGGAACTCGCGCCGGGCGATGCCTGTTCCCCAGGCATCCACTTCAGCGCCGCCTTCATCCGCCGCATCGGCAAATTTGCGGATAAACGCCGCCAGCACGTGCGAATTGTTCAAATCGTAATGGTCGTTGGTGCCGTACAGGTTGCACGGCATGATGGATATGGCGTTAAAATCATATTGTTCGGCAAAGTACTGGCAAAGCTTGTAACCGGCCACTTTGGCGATGGCATACCCTTCATTCGTGGGTTCAAACGGGCCATGCAGCAAGTACTCTTCTTTAATCGGCTGCGGACATTCGCAGGGATAAATGCAGGAACTGCCGAGAAAACAGAATTTCTTCACATTGGTCTTCAGGGATTCATAAATGACGTTGTTCTGGATTTCCAGGTTTTCCAGCAGAAATTCCGCCTTATGCTGCAAGTTGTCCATAATGCCGCCGACTTTGGCCGCCGCCAGAATCACCACATCGGGTTTTTCCCGCTTGAAGAACTCCTCCACTGAAGGTTTGCTGCGAAGGTCGACATCCTGCCTGCCGCAAAGCAGCAGGTTATCATACCCCGCTTTGCGGAAGCGTCTTACGATTGCCGACCCCACCATTCCGTGATGACCGGCAATAAAAATCCGATAAGACTTGTCCAGCATATCCGGTATTCCTCATAGTTTCTTTGTTTTAATATCTATGTTCGAAACGTTTTTAAAATTAACGCCATGAACAGTTCTAAAATTCTAAAGTTATTTAAATCCCAAGACTCCAGAACTTCCCCCATTGCCCCATTCTGACTCCCGGCTGTTCTCCCGCTTTGCGGGATCCCGCAGGGCGGGACCGGTTATTGGAAATTACTGCCTTGAGCAGGGCGGTTTTGCCAAAACCGCCTTTTGAGCCAGTTTCGGCGAAACTGGCCTACTTGGGGCTTCCGGCTTTTACTTTTTCACTTGGATATTGGATATTCTCCCGCTTTGCGGGATCCCGCAAAGCGGGACGGGTTATTGGATATTCTCCCACGGCTGTTCATTCTGAATTCTGACTCCTGACTCCTGAATTATTACTACTTTTGCAATTACCTCATTATTGTTTTTTGTAATTGTCCGCGATAATTTTTTCATGTTCGGCTATTTTCATATCACCGTCAACCATCATTTTTACGAGTTCATCGAAAGATACGGAAGGCTCCCAGCCGAGTTTTTCTCTGGCCTTGGTGCTGTCGCCCAGCAGCAGCTCAACTTCAGCCGGACGGAAATAAACGGGGTCGATTCTGACGAATTCATTCCAGTCCAGATTCAGGTAGCCGAAAACTTTTTCCAGGAAACACTTTACTGAATAGGTTTCGCCGGTGGCGATAACATAATCATCGGGCTCATCCTGCTGCAGTATCATCCACATGGCCTTGACGTAGTCGCCGGCAAATCCCCAGTCGCGTTTGGCGTCCAGATTGCCGAGGAAAAGTTTATCCTGCAAACCGAGCTTGATCCTGGTGGCGGCGCGGGTGATCTTACGGGTGACGAAGGTTTCGCCGCGGCGCGGGCTTTCATGATTAAACAGAATGCCGTTGGCGGCAAACATATTGTATGATTCGCGGTGATTGACCGTCTGCCAGTAGCCGTAGACCTTGGCGCAGGAATAGGGGCTGCGCGGATAAAACGGAGTAGTTTCCTTCTGCGGCGTCTCAACCACTTTGCCATACATTTCGGAAGAACCGGCCTGATAGAATTTAATAACTTTGCCGGCACGGGGCATATAATCGCGAATGGCTTCCAGCATCCGGAGCGTCCCGAGCGCAACCGTATCCACCGTATATTCAGGTTCTTCAAAAGATACTTTAACGTGCGATTGCGCACCGAGGTTGTAAACTTCATCAGGGTTGACTTTTTCCATGATATGGCGCAGACTGCTGGAATCGCAAAGGTCGCCGTAATGCAGAAACATTTTCGCGCCCTTGTCATGGAAATCCTTGAAATTGTGGTCGATTCTGCCGGTATTGAAACTGCTGGAACGTCTGATTATGCCATGTACTTCATAACCTTTTTCCAGAAGAAAATCTGTTAAATATGATCCGTCCTGTCCGGTAATCCCTGTAATTAATGCTTTTTTCATTAAAGACCTCTCTTTTAAAATAAAGTAACAACCTATATAGTATATAGGTGTTATGATAGATTTCAACTCAAAAATCATGTTTTAGATCAGTATCATCCCCATGTTCCCGTGATGATACAAGGCGCACAGTGTGCGCCCGCGAGCTTAGAAATTGAACGCAGTTCAAGGAGCAGCGAGCGAAAGCCGCCCGCGACCGAGGGTGGCCGCGCGGTCAGGCGCGGACATTACGGCCGTACAGGCCACGAAATAAAGATTATGAATGACAGAGTTTTGAAATTATGAAATCTAAGCCAAACTATAAATATTTTCCGGATGTTGAAACCGCTGACGACGAGGGTTTTCTGGGATATTCACTGGATATCAAAACCGAAATGCTGCTCGAAGCATACACCAGCGCTATTTTCCCGTGGCCGGTGGATGAGAAACATGTCCTGTGGTTTTCGCCACCGCAGCGCGCCGTACTGTTTTTTGATAAGTTCCGCATTCCGGCAACCACGGTGCGCGAACTTAAAAAGAAAGATTTCACCTTCAGCGTCAACCGGCATTTTGAAGCAGTGATAAAAGGCTGCTCCGCCTCCAGACGCAAAGACGCCGGCACCTGGATCACGCCCAAAATGATTGAAGCCTACAACAGATTCCATCAGCAGGGCTATGCCTGGAGTTTTGAAGTCCTTGACGCAGGCGGCAAATTGTGCGGCGGACTGTACGGCATATTAATCGGCCGCTTTTTCGCCGGCGAAAGCATGTTCTACACGGAAAGCGGCGCATCCAAGTTCGCGCTGATCAACACCGTGGACTGGCTGCAAAAAAATCGCGGCTCCGACTGGCTGGACTCGCAAGTAATCAACCCCTTCATGCAAAGTTTCGGCACCGTCGAAATCCCCCGCCCCGAATACACCAGACTGCTGAAGCAGACCCTGACGACCTGAATTGAAATTATTGATGTAATTTCAAAAGGAGTCAGGAGTCAGAAGTCAGGAGTCAGAATAATTGAAAAACGTACTGAATCTGAGTTATAATTTCATTCTAAATACTGAAGACTCAGGCAAAATGTGAGTTTTGCAATTGATGCTATTGTGATTCAACTTGATTGTACAGAAATTTGTATTTTAACAGGGATGAACAGGATATACAGGATTAAGAAAGATCGCTTCACCATGAAGAGCTTAACGCGGCATAGCCGCCCCCCAATCCTTCTTAACCACGAACCACTTAGCGCGGCATAGCCGCAACCAAAAGAAACAATTAAGTACACTTTAACCACGAAAAGCACGAAAAAACACGAAAAGAAATCCAAAAATACAGCTTCACCATGAAGGACATGAAGGTAATGAAGTTAAACCCGAGAACGCCACTCTCCGCAGCGGCTTTAGGGATTTCGCCTTTGGCGACCAACGCCTCGCCGTTGGATCACGCCCGGCGGGCCGCCGGTGGCGATTAATGGGAAACAATTTTTTGTTTGCAGGGGTAACCTTGACAGTTCAAGGTTCCCCCTTGCATCCCTCTTCCAAAACTTTTTTTGACGGATGGAATGACGAAAGTTCTCCATTGCATTGTGGAGCATTTTTCATGTTAATAATGAGAAACTTATGGAAATGGCTGCATGAAAATCTTTCTAAAAAAACATCGTAATCGTATAGGAATTTGTATTTTAACAGGGCTAAACTGGATAATAAAAACTGTTTCATTCCACAAGCGCGGGATTGGTCGCCAAAGGCGAAATGCATAAAGCCGCTG
>CAIPAT010000412.1 GCA_903863035.1 uncultured Lentisphaeria bacterium | reverse complement strand
TAATTTCCCAAGTTTTTAATCGCTGCATCGCCATGTCTGCCTCCCGGTATGTCATTTTTAAGTTTACCGGGAATAATATACATCCAAGTTCAGCAAAAGTCAATTATTAGTAGATAAGCTCTTAGGAACTGTCTCAAAAGAACCTATGTTTTTACCCCGTTCTCTTGAATGCTTTTCGCGCCGCTTGCTCGTTACATACCTGCCGGTATGCGCCTCACAAGCAACTCTAAAATCAAATCAAGATATTCGGTGAAAATTCAATAGTTTATTTTGTTCCAGTTCCTTAGTGCGGCGAAGTGTCCGGCGAAATCTATGAAGTCCGCGCCGCGCATCCGTCAAATGAATCTATCCAAGATATGCATATTGTGACTATTCTATAAATGATTGATGTATAGAATAGCCCATTTTTATATAATATTCAGGTCTACTACGGATCAATTCAATCTTTGCGGCAATACCAGTTATTGCCAAGTTTTTCTAGAATCGTACCCAAACTTTAGAATTTTAGAACTCCCGCACTTTAGAACTTTGTATTTAATCCAGGGTTTTGCGGTATCTGAGCAGCCCGATGATGATGACCGCTACCAGAAAGATGCTCAGCGCGAGAAAATGTCCGGCGAAGTCCATGAAGTCCGCGCCGCGCAGTACGATGCCGCGGACAATGATCAGGAAATGAGTTAATGGAAGCACATCACCCACCCATTGCGCCCACTCCGGCATGCCGCGAAACGGAAACATGAAGCCTGAAAGCAGGATTGACGGCAGAAAGAAAAAAACCGACATCTGGACCGCCTGAAGCTGGTTTTTCGCCAGTGTCGAAATGGTTACGCCGACCGCCAGATTGGCCGTGATGAAGAAAAAAGAAATCAGATAAAGCAGCGGAATTGAGCCGCTGATGCTGATGTCAAACAGCGATATCGCCAGTCCCAGCACCAGTGTGATCTGAACATATCCGATCAGAATATAAGGAACAATTTTGCCGGTCATCACTTCCAGCGGTTTGACTGGCGTGGACAGCAGGGTTTCCATAGTGCCGCGTTCTTTTTCCCGGGTTACCGCCAGTGAAGTGATGAAGACCATGGTCATGGTCAGAATAATTCCCAGCAATCCTGGAACTACATTGATCTGCGTTCTGATCTCGGGATTGAAACAGCGGTGGATACGGACGTCCACCAGGCTGCCCGTCTGGCGCGGCATCATGCCTCTGAAATCTTTTTGCAGGGCATTGTTAATCAAATCGCCGATTGAGGCGACCGCATAGGATACGGCGGCAGGATCGGCGGCATCGGCCTGGAGCAGCAGCTGCGGGCACTGGCCTTTGACCAGCTCACGGGAAAAGTTCTCCGGAAAAGAAAGCACAAACTGCACTTCCGCCCGTTTCAGCAGATCCGCTGCTTCCTGTTCAGAGTCAACCTGTCGAATGATACTGAAATATTCGCTGGTCTTCATGGCCGAAATGATGGATCTGGAAAACGGGCTGTGATCAGCACAGACAATGGCGGTCGGCAGAAATTTCGGATTGGTATTGATGGCATAACCGAAAATTACCAGTTGAATGACCGGAATTCCGACCATCATGGCAAAAGTCATCCGGTCGCGGCGCATCTGGATGAATTCCTTAATCACCACTGCCGCAAAACGTTTGAATGAAAAGCCTGTGAATATTTTCATTAGTTTTTCTGCTTTATTTCCTCTATTGCCATTTTTGAAATCCTCTTTAGCCACAGAGACTTATAAGAAGTTCTAAAGTTCTAAAGTTCTAAAGTTCTAAAATTCTAAAGTTCTAAAATTCTAAAGTTCTTTGGAGACAAATTCTAAATCCCGGTTGTGACGGAGCACAACCCATTAAAAACAGTTCTAAACTAAAGTGCAGGAACCGAATTCAAAACCCGGTTGTGACGGAGCACAACCCTCCATAAAAACCGGCTCCATTCTCACTCCTCACTCCTAACTCCTCATGTTTTCGACACTTTAGAACTTCCGCACTTTAGAACTTTAGAACTCTTACTCAGTAATTATCCCTGGCTTTCTTTTCCGTAAGATAAATAAACACGTCTTCAATGCCTGACCTGGTTTGCTTCCAGAGATAACCGGGATGATTGCGGTAAGATTCTATCGCTTTCTCCAACTGGCCCGGATCGGAGCCGGTCAGGTGGAGGGAGTTGCCGAATGCGACGATTTGTTCGATGGTCCCGGATTTTCTCAGTTCCGCGGAAAGAGCGCCCAGGTTGTCTCCGGTCACTATCCAGGTTGACAGCCCGGAATCATCAATGACTTCATTGATTGTCCCTTTTGCCAGCAAATCCCCGTAGGCAATATAGGCCAGGCGGTGGCAGCGTTCCGCTTCGTCCATGTAATGAGTTGAAACCAGGGTGGTAATCCCGGCATTGGCAAAATTATGGATTTCCTCCCAGAAGTCGCGCCGGGCTTTAGGGTCAACACCGGCAGTCGGTTCGTCCAGCAGCAGCAGTTCCGGTTTATGCACCAGGCATGCGGCCAGTGACAGCCGCTGTTTCCAGCCGCCGGACAGCGTGCCGGCCAACTGTTTTTCGCGTCCGCCGAAGCCGGTGGTTTCGATAATTTCTTTGACCGCTTTTTTCCGTTCCGGCACACTGTAGAGTCTGGCGACCAGTTCGATATTTTCAGTTACGGTCAGATCTTCGTACAAGCTGAATTTCTGGGTCATGTAACCGACCCGCCGTTTGATAGCATCTTGTTCTTTAAGAATATCCAGGCCCAGACAGGTGCCGGAGGCGGAGTCAGGGGTCAGCAGGCCGCAGAGTATCCGGATGAAAGTGGTCTTGCCGCTGCCGTTGGGGCCCAGAAAACCATAAATCTCGCCTTTCTTTACCTGCATGGCGATGCCGTTGACAACGACCTTTCCGCTGAAACTTTTAGTCACATTGGAAACGTCGATGACAAAATCAGTTTTTGCGGCTCCGGTTGTGAGTTCAGAATTCATTTGCTTCCGGTTTTTAACAATTTCACGGTTACCGGCATTCCTGGATTTACTTTAAAGGCGCACTGCGGATCAACATCCGCTTCAATCATGAATACCAGTTTTGAGTTGCTGTCCCGGCTGTAAATCACCGGGGGGGTATATTCAGGTCTCAGGGAAACATAGTTGACTCTGGCCCGATAGCTTTCAAGACTGCCGTCCGGATGGAATTCAATTCTATCGGCGGCATGAATTTTCTGAGCATCGGGATATGTTACGAAAAACCTCACCTTCATATTCTCCGGCGGAATCATCATTATCACAGGGGTTCCGGCGGCGGCATATTCCCCCTGGCGCATCAGGTTATCAAATATAAAAGCGTCCTGATTCGCTTTGACGAAACGCTGTTCAAGCCGCCATTTCGCTCCGGCAAGAGCGTTTTCGGCAGCTTTTACCGCCTCTCTTGCCGATGCTATCCGGTCTTCGCGGGCGGGCAGCTGCGCTATTTCCAGATTGCGTTTTGACTCTTCCATCTCCCAATTGTTTTGTATTTGAAGCAGCCGGGACGTATCATGTTCCTTGGCGGCAATGGCATCCTTTGCAAGCAGCAGGGTGTTTCTGTCATGCACAATCTTCGCCAGTTCGCAGATTGCCTCCAGTTTTGAGATTTTAGCTTTTAAAGCTTTGATTTCTTCCGGCCTGACTCCTTTCAGCAGATCGTTCAAGTCATCCTGGGCCTTTCGCAGATTTGCTTCGGATTCGGCAACGGCAGCAGCATATTCGATACTGTCCAGATCGAAAAGTTTACCCCCTTTTTTCACGAAGTCGCCGTGGTCAATATATATTTTCTCCAGACGTCCGCCAAGCACCGGCGAAATATAAACCATATCCGCTTCAACATACCCCTGAAAGCCTTCAGGCTTATCGCCGCAGCCGGTAACTGTCAGTAAAATTGCGACAGTGATCCAGAATCTTGCGATTGTAAAAACATGTTTCATGATATTGCACTCAAATTGTAAGCGTTTTTATGATTTTCCCGGCAATCAATTTGATGTTTTTGTCGACGAAATCTTTTTGTCCGGTAAACCCTTCCACCATCGGCTTGTTAAAAAAATAAATACATTGCCCGATGATTAACAGGCATATCGCGCTGATTTCATCCTCCGGTATCTGACTGCCTTTGATTTTCCTCACGATTTCTTTCAGTCTGGTGAGTCTTGGTGTCATTTTATGTTCCATGATTTCCGGAAGCAGCGGCGACGGTGAAACCATTTCGTGAATGATGATCTTGTAACGGTATTTGTACAAAGGACTTTCCGAAGAGGTACTTTCCAGGAAAGCCTCAATCCAGGACAGCAGATACTTCTCCGGGTTCATGTTATGCTCATGATTTTTAACGACCAGATCAAACGGATCTGAAATATTAAACACAAATTCGATGACTTCCCGGTACAAAGCCTCTTTGCCGCCGAAATAATAATTTATTGCCGCCAGATTGGCTTTGGCTTTGGCACAGATATCTCTGACTCTGGCAAGGTGATAGCCTTTGTCGGCAAATTCATCTATCGCCGCATGAAGTATTTTATCTTTACGGTCCATCGCCAATTCTCCGATGAGGGACTGGAGCAAAAGCACAGGTGCTGTTGAGACAGTTCCTAAGTTTAAAACATGTGTTTCAAACATTATTATAAAACATTTGTTTACATTTGTCAAGTACTTTTCGGTATCAGAATTATTTTATATCCAAAAAAAGATTATTTACCGGGCGCGGGGTATAATTGTGACCTCGGCATGGGGGATTGCGTTTTCCAGATTATGTTTGATGCTGTCCATGACAAGCTGTGTTTCTCCCAGTGACTTTCCGGAGTCAAAGCCAAGAAATATTTCAATAAAAATCTGTCGTCCGGAATAACGGGAGCGGACGTCGTCCAGCGAAGCATAGGAGTCGAAATAATCAGCCAGCTGTTTTGTGATCAGCAGTTGCAATGGTTCTTCCAGTGAGTGATCCAGTAAATCATGAACGGAGTGCCGAAGCAGATGCCAGCCGCAGTTGATCATGAAAGCGAGCGTGATGCATGAAGTCAGCGGGTCCAGATACAGCACCCAGGATTGGGACACGGACATGCTTATCGTAAAGTTTAAGAACATGCAGGTATTGGCCAGTGTTTTTACCGCAAACAGGCGGAGTTGCGCTTCAACGATCGGCGAAGGCGCGTTCCGTTTCTGCTGCCGGGACTGCCACCAGAGCCGGCCGTTGATAATAGCGAAAATAAAGGTGCAGACAATTCCCAGCCAGATGCCGAATCCTTTTAAATAGACCGGATGAAGCAGACGGTTGATGATTAAAGAAGCCATAATCAGCACGCTCAGCAATATAAAAAAACCAATAATGAGACTTACCAGATTTTCAATTTTACCCAGGCCGTAATTGAATACGGAGCGGCTGTCGCTGCGCAGCCGCCGCAGGGTGAGCCAGGACATGGTGACTGCGCTGAATTCCATTAATGAATTAAATAAATCAGCGATCAGAACGGTGGAGTTTGCGAAGATTACGGAAATGATATTCAGGATAAGTCCGAGCGCACAGGTAATGACGCCGATAAAGGCGGTTTTTTCTGTTTGCACTCGTTCCTGATCCAATATGTTTCTCCAATACTGTTTTAAAGTTAAATTTTATTAAGTGACGATGCTTTTGATTTGCATAGAGACAGAATATATCTGACGGGGCAGTGGAATCAAGATGAAAACCGGTATATTACCCGAACATTTGTTCTCTGGGTCAAGTCTTTTATTGGCTCCAGAGTTTTTCTCTGTTAAAAAAATAGTTTTTTACCTTAAACTGTCGTCTGGAAAAACACAAAATTTGAAAGCCGTTTTTTGACGCCACAAGATTTGACTGTATGTTTTAAGAATGCTATCTTTCACATTGGAGAAGTAATTAAACAAGGAGTAATCACCATGAAAACTTTAATTATGATCTTTGCTATCCTTGTTGTAACAGTCGGGTACGCCGAAGATAAATACACAAGCTATGTCCTGAAAACCACTTCAGGCGAAGTCTACCGCGGCTATGCTGTATTATCAGCAACTGAAACAACGGTTAAAATCTCACACATTACCGGAGCTGCTGAAATAAAACTTTCAGATTTGACCGCTGAATCATTAAAAGCGATTCAGCCGAAACTTGACGAACTCAAGAAAAAAGCGGACGCTGAAAAACAGAAAGCGGCAACTGTGGAACCTGTAAAAGCAAAACCAGTCGTTCGGGATCATCCGCGACTGGCAAAGGCGGCATTAGCCGGAACTAAAGAGGGATGCGAAGCATATAACCGTTAGGAATAATAATGAAACTATCATGTCCGCACTGTCAGCAAAAACTTGAAGCCCCGCCAGAAATGTATGGGCAGATTACGGATTGCCCGGCCTGTGCCAATGCATTGCAGATTCCCACAACTCTTCCGGATAACGAGATAAACATTCCAATGCAAAGCCAAGAGCATTCCGGATTTTTTAATAAAATAAAATCATTATTGCTTTGCCCGATAAAGCCTTATACTTTGTTAATGGAAATGCAGAAGAAATGGCTAGAAGAGCGAAATAAACAGCGTGAAGATCGACAAAAACTGTTGAAACAGCAGGAACAAAAGAAACAGCAAGAGGAAGAGGAAGCGAAGCAACTGTTGAGACAGCAGGAAGAAAATGAGATTTTTTTAATTCGCCAAGAGATTATCACATTGAGGCGTTCATATGCAGGTTGTTTTTATACGGATTACTCTTCAAAAAGAAATTTCGACCATGATAAATGGCTTGAGCAAGTTTCAAGGTTTAAGAAATGGAAAATGAACGGTCAATCTACGGCAGTATTTTCCGATTTGGTTATAAAAGAAATAAAAGTTTTCGAGGAACAAAACAGACTTAATATACAATACAACGATGCAATGACAGGTATAGAATATGAAAGTTACTGCAAGTCTTTATTGGAGCATAAATACTGGATGTGTAAGCTTACCCCAAAATCCGGAGATCAAGGAGCGGATATTATTGCCGAAAGGCAAAAGAAAGTGATGATTTTTCAATGTAAGCGATACAAGGCATCGGTAGGGAATAAAGCGATTCAAGAAGTTTATGCGGCGAAAGGACATTACAACGCGGATGATTGCGCCGTTGTATCCAATGCTGACTATACCAAATCGGCAAGAGAGTTAGCTCAAAGTTTAAATGTTCATTTGCTTCATCATAGCGATCTTGATAACATTTGATCAGTTTTTTCGTATAGTGTTTATGTAATCACATCTGTTTTGCGCAGCAACTCCTTCTGGTGTTCCTGCCAGTGCTGCTCGTGCCAGTCTTGGTCGTTCAGCTTGGGTTTCGGCGATTTCTTTCACTTGGACTATATTAGCGGAGGGGCGTTTCTTCATGCTCCTTATGGTCTCCCTAAGTGAGCGGTTTATTTCAGACAGCTTTTCGATTTTCGCTAAAAGCGGCTTCGGATCGACTATTTCGTTTGCTGACACCCAGCCTTTCAATTCGCGGTTGATAGAAAAGTCACCCAAGCTCTCTTGGATGTATAGCTTTATGTCCTTGAGATCGTCAAAAAATGATGAGACATTGCTTAATACCTTTTTTCGAAATAGAGAAAGTTTATCAGGGTTATCTTTCTCGATAAAAGTTGTTTCACATGTTTTTAGCTTTTTCTCCAACGCTGTATCGTTAATGACCACTGCGAAAACTGGTTTCTTTTGTTGTAATGCGTAGTTGTATTCTATTTCTGTGTAGCTGATTCCTGATGTCGTCTCAATAGACCCGTATCTACCGCCAAGAATGAGCATATATACATCCGATTCATCTATCCATTTCTTGATGATGGTCATTGGAGATTGGTCGCAAGCAGTAAAAAGCTCCATGCCGGCCGGGATATGACCGGCCTTTAATACGGCAATCACGGCGGCTTGCCTTTCTTCGACAAGATCGTTGAATGTGCTGGATATGAAGACTTGTAGTTTTTTGTGCATCAATATCTACTCCAAGTTGGTTTTGATTCAATTGCTTTTTTATTCACACTTCTTTGTTTCAATGTAGTCATTGATGATAAATGTATTCTCATCACAGGCATAGACGTTATATGAATTTCCTTCCTCATCAATGGCATATTCTGGACTTAAAAGCTTACCCGCGGTCGGCTTTGCATGAGGATTGCTCAACGTTCTTGAATCAATATCCGGTCTCGTGCAGACAATAGTGAATTTTCTTCCATCCTGAGTTTCTGTTTTAATATGTTCTTTATTCATGGTCATGATTCCTTTGGATTAATATTCATATTTATAGTACATCACTTAAAGCTAAAAGATAACTAATTTTGATTTCCATATGTGAATAAAATAGTAATGCGACACAAACATTCAAAATGAAAATTCAAAAAAAGCAATGGATCCGCCTTTTTCATAAAATACTTTTCCTTGAAAATTATTGACAATGAGGAGCAAGAAGTATACGGTATAGATTTTCGGCATTATCGTTGAAGGTGACGAAAATGGCGGTTTGGGGAAATTCTTCCTGCCATGTACTGACGGTTTCAATTGCGATTTTTGCGGCTTGCTTTTCCGGGAATCTATAGATGCCGGTGCTGATACAGGGGAACGCGATGGCGGCAAGTTTTTTTCCCGCGGCTAAACACAAGCTGTTGAGGTAGCAGTTTTTCAACAATTGCTCTTCGTTGTTTTTGCCCCCGTTCCAAACGGGGCCGGGAGTATGGATGACATATCTGCAAGGAAGTTTGTACGCGCCGGTAATTACGGCTTCGCCGGTGGGGCAACCGCCGAATTTGCGGCATTCTTCCACCAGACCGGGGCCTGCCGCACGGTGAATCGCACCGTCAACTCCGCCGCCGCCAAGCAGCGAACAATTGGCAGCGTTCACGATGACATCGACGTTTTGTCTTGTGATGTCGCCTTGAATGATTTTTATTTCCATAGACAGTTCCTGACTGATTATACTCTATAACTATAAGGTTGCCGGCAATCGCACTTTAATCTAATTGCGGCGGAGTAAATTCAGAATCATCTATCGGGGCATTGAGTTTGTAGTGAATCACTTTATAGTTTTGCTTGACTCCGTTCAGAATAGTGGTGGATTCTTTGGCAATCATCACCCCTTCATACATGGCGTAAGTATCCATGATTGCTGTATATTGGGCATTTACACCTTTGATCTGCTCGACGGTTTCAAGCATCTTGGTCAGGAAATTATTTTTACCGACATAGATAGTATACGGTTCCAGTCCGCTGATTTTTGGTGTGCAGACCATCCTGTAATACTCCAGTTCATTAAGTCTGACCTGGGAAAGCTTGACTTCCTTGAAAATCTGAGTGTAGGAAACCCCGGGATGGCCCATGGCAAAGATCAGCTTGAGCGTTTCAAACTGGATGCCTTCAATGGGCGATACAGTTTTATTGGTATAATTAATAACCCATGCCTGTTTACCGTTGAAAATCACGGAATTAACTGGCTGATTGTCGCGCAGGATAGTAGTTTTGAACATGTCCGGACGTTTGAATTTTACTTCAACAATAGATAGGACCGGGTCGCCAAAATTTTTCTGCACTTCCAGCATCTGCTTCTGGACGTAAGTGTTTGCATTTGCATACTTGCTGTCCGGATCGGTTGCCCGCTGCATTCTTTCCTGAAGCATGGCAATGCTGATATCAGCAGGGTATTCCTCGGTTCCGCTGCCGAATATGCTGCATCCGGCCGGCAGTATGGCGCCGGCAACAGCTGCGAAACAGAACAAAAGCTTAAATATAAGCTTCATTTATTAAATCCTTAGAATTACAAGTTATAATGAAAATACCCTGTCGCTACAGGGCGGACAGGGTATTAAAATTAACCGTTTATTTTTAGAAATACAAGCTTATTTCTTAAAATAGTCGCTTATGCATTATAGGTTGAAGACGTGGTTGTGCCGCTGTGTTCGGTCCAGGCGGTGTGGAAAACCTGGCCGCGCGGACGGTCAACGCGCTCATAGGTATGCGCGCCGAAATAATCGCGCTGGGCCTGGAGCAGATTGGCCGGAAGCACTGCTGAACGGTATGAATCGTAGTAGGACAGCGCACTGGAGAATGCCGGAACCGGCACCCCGTTGAGTGCTGCCTCGGCTACTACTTTACGCCATGACGCCTGGCATCTTGCAATGATTTGCGTGAAGAACTCATCCAGCAGCAGGTTGTCCAGATTCGGGTTCTTGTCAAACGCGGCTTTGATATCGCCGAGGAAGCGGGCGCGAATAATACAGCCGCCGCGCCACATCAGCGCAATCTGACCGTAGTTGAGTTTCCACTTGAATTCCGTTGCGGCGAGTTTCATCAACTGATAACCCTGGGCGTAAGAACAAATCTTGGATGCATAGAGTGCCTGACGAATATCTTCGATAAACGCTTTTTTGTCACCTTTGAACACAATATTCGGTGCGGGCAGCACTTTACTGGCGTTTACGCGCTCTTCCTTGATGGCGGACAGGCAGCGGGCAAAAACGGCTTCCGCAATGGTCGGGGCAGGGGCGCCCAGGTCAAGCGCACTGGTGCTGGTCCATTTGCCGGTCCCCTTCTGGCCTGCGGTGTCGAGGATGACATCCACGACCGGCTTGCCGGTTTCCGGATCTACTACAGCCAGGATATCTTTGGTAATTTCTATCAGATAGCTGTCAAGTTCGCCATTGTTCCAGTCAGCGAATACGGTCTGCATTTCCTTGGCGTTCATGCCAAGAATGCTTTTCATCAGGTTATAGGCTTCGCAAATCATTTCCATGTCGCCGTATTCAATGCCGTTGTGCACCATTTTGACATAATGCCCGGCACCGTTGTCGCCGACCCATTCGCAACAGGGGCTGCCATCGGCAACCTTGGCGGAAATCGCCTGAAAAATCGGTTTTACTGCCGGCCATGCCTTGGCTGAGCCGCCAGGCATGATGGACGGCCCGAGCAAAGCGCCTTCTTCACCGCCGGAAACCCCGGTGCCGATGTAAAGCAGTCCTTTTTCTTCCAATGCTTCAGTACGGCGGATAGTGTCCGGGAAATGGCTGTTGCCGCCGTCAATCAGGATATCGCCGGCTTCAAGGTGCGGAGCAATCAGTTCGATGAAGTCATCAACCGGTTTACCGGCCTTGACCATCAGCATGATCTTGCGCGGGCGCTCAAGGTTGGCAACCAGCTCTTCAATGGTTTTGCAGCCGATAAAATTTTTACCTTTGCCGCGTCCGCTGAGAAAGCTGTCAACCTTTTCCACAGTACGATTGAATACTGCAACAGTGAACCCTTTGCTTTCCATGTTGAGTACCAGATTCTCTCCCATAACCGCGAGACCGACCAGACCAATGTCCGCTTTTTTGTTCATAGCGATTTCCTTACTATAACTTTATAACGTTGTTTGTAGTTTACGTCTATATTGTGCCATCGTTGGCTTTGTATAGCATATTAATATAACCCTTATGCTTTGTAAAGCAACTTTACAAAGTAACTTTTTTCACTTTTTCTTATATTGGACCCGCGATTATGTTATACTCTGCACGGCTGAAAATTTAAGCATAGACGAGCAGGATTGTGGATTGGATTTCTTCGCTCCTGCTGATTGGCGATACCCGCATCGCCTGAAGAAGGATCGGAAAAATACGGACGCAAGAAGCTTGTCCCGCAGTTGCGGGATTGCGATCTTTTGAGTTTGGATTAGCACTCTTTCGAACGCTTTCGATATCCCGGTATCGGCAGCCGAAGTTATTTTGAAACTTTCATCAAGCGCAGGAGCAGGCGGTCGAACATCCGGCCAGGCAGCAGCCATTTAAGGAAGATGAATCGTTTGGCATCATTTGTCGCAATATATCTGTTACGGGGATTTTTTGCGGTGACTGCTTTGATTATAATATCAGCTATTTTTCCCGGAGTTGCCGGCTTACTGCCGGAATAAAATTTATCAATTAATGATGCCATGGCTTCGGCATATCTGATGTACGGGCCGTGTCCGGATGTTTTAAGCAGATTCTCCTTGGCAATATCGGCCCATTCTGATTTTACGGCGCCGGGCTCGATGACAATCACGTCAATACCGAACTGCCTGACCTCCATCCGCAGAGCGTCTGAAAGCGCTTCTACCGCATGCTTTGAGGCATGATACCAGCCACCCATCGGCGCTGTAGCTTTTCCTGCCATTGAAGAAATATTGATAATTTTGCCGTAACGGTTCTCGCGCATGCCGGGTAATACCTGACGTGTGATGCGGGCAAGTCCGAAGACATTGACTTCAAACTGTTTTTTTGCCACTTCGGTGGAGACTTCTTCGATTGAACCATATTCGCCATAGCCGGCATTGTTAATCAATACGTCAATGGTTCCGGATTCCTTTTGAATCTGCGTAACACCGCTAATGACAGATTCTTCATCGGTCAGGTCCATCGCGATGATTCTCGCGCCTTTTTCCTTTAGATCGTTAAGTCTTGAGAGTCTTCTGGCTACTGCAAAAACTTTCCAGCCGTCATCCAGCAGTCTGAAAGCCAGGGCTTTGCCGATTCCTGATGAAGCACCGGTAATTAGTACATTTCTGCCCATGACATCTCCTGTCTCTAAAGTAATTGTCATAAACGTTAATTAAAGATATTTTACTTTTTGCAAAAGTCAAGCGATTCTATGCAAGGGCTTTCTGGCAACATTATTGCTTTATTTCGCAATTTCCAGTATAAGTTTTTTGCCGAGTTCAGGATTTTGTGCGAAAGGGGCAAAAGTACATACACTCAGATCACCTCTGGACGGCGAAGCTTTTTTCACAATTTCCAGTTCTTTGAAGAATTCTTCATCTGATTTGAAGTGGCCTTTCGGATTCTGATAAAGACCAATAAATGGAATACCGCTGGAGTCCGGGAAATACTTTTTTTCATTATCGATAACATAACGGGTATATCGCTCGATTTTCTCTGCCGTCCAGTATGGTTTGAAAAACCAGGCGACAGTCTGGCAGCAGTAATCAACATCAAGGCGGTTGCCATAAAGCGGGTCCGGCATGAATACGGGGTAAACATGAGTCGCAATTTTGACTTTCGGTTGCAATTTGCGGATATAAGCGGACAATTCATTGCTGAACTGCACCAGCGTTTCCAGTGAAAACTGCTCCAGCGCAGTTTCCCTGTTCATCTTGTCCTGTATTTTCTTGTAATATTCTTCAAACAACGCAGTTGACTGCAGGCATTGGCAGCCGCGGTAATTCCGGTATCCGATATAATCGAACGCAATGCCGGTTATTTGAGGGAATCTCTCAAAAATTGCATCAAGATGTTTCTTGCAGAATTCGACGGTTTCCGGACGATGGAAGCAGAGCAGCGGCGTTTCCAATACCTCGCGATGCCCCGGCAATGGTTCTCCGCCGAATTGATAACCATTTTTATCCACGGATTTGTCGGCATTCAGATTTTTCAGGATTTCATTATCTTCCGGAGACATTTGCTGTGCGAATTGTTTCATGTCTTCGGTCGGAATAATATGGAACCAGTAATAAATTTCGACATTGTATTTTTGTCCGTATGGAATAAGCGTATTTAAGTTGGCGCCGCTGACTGCGGCGGCATTGAACCCGGAATCGCTGATTCTTTTCATTGTTTTGTCAATATTGAGATTGATGCCGCCTGCCCATATCAGCCGGAACCCGTCCGGCTTTTTCTCTTCGGCAGATGCCGGTGTTGCGCAGATGATTGCTGCGATGCATACAGTTATTATCCTGAATAAAATTATTTTCATGCGGTGTGCCTTATTCATTTTTCACTTTCGGGTTATACACTATTAAAGGTTGAAAATTTAAAATAGATTGCGGGACGAGTGTTTTGCGTCCGTCTTTTTCCGTTCCTTCTTCAGGCGATGCGGGTATCGCCCGTCAGCAGGATCGAAAAAATCTAATCCACAAGCCTGCTCGTCCATGTTAAATTTTCAGCCGTGCAGAGTATAATTTACTTTTAATAAATTTGTTTTCCAGACGATTTACAGATTATGCAATTATTTATTTGCTCATTAATGTTTTACAGGCTATTTTTATATAACAAAACATTTTATTTCCCTGGAGTTATTGATGAAAATAGATTTATTAGCCAATATTGATTACATATTCGGAGCCGCCTGCGTGGAAGAAACTGAGTCAGGTTTTTATGCCTCAAGAATGACTTCCAAATTGATGAAACTGTATTCTGCCACGGAATCTGCGGAAATTCGTGCCATGAACAGTTCCGGCATCCGGATTGCATTTATTTCAGATACGTCGTTTGTTGCAATGAAACTGGTCTTAGGCCGCTATTCCAGGCCGGTTTTCAACACCGATATCGTGATAGACGGTTTCCAGAAAATGACATTCGGGCCGCCTGAGTATTGCGAAGAATTCGCTTTTAGCGCTGAATTGAGCGGCCAAGGTGAAAAGCAGATCGAAATTTATCTGCCGAATCTGTGCGAAGCCACTGTGGCCGGTCTGGAAATCGAAGACGGCTGTTTCGTCAGTCCTTTTCATGAAGAACGTTCCAGATGGTTGTTTATCGGGGATTCAATTACTCAGGGGATGACTGTTTCTTCGCCAGCCCTGACGTATCCTGCACAAGCGGCCGCCGCGCTGAATAAAGATTTTCATAACATCGCGGTCGGCGGTGCGACAATGGACCACAGAGTCGGGAAACTGGCCTTGGACATTGAATGGGATACGGTATTTGTCGCTTTCGGCGTGAATGATTTTGCTCAAAACCGTAAACTAGCAGATTTCGCGGCAGATACTGAGCAGATGCTTAATCAGCTTAACAAGCGCAAAGATGCGGTAATATATTTGATTACGCCTATTCCATGGTTCGGCCGGACGGAATCTAACAATCTCGGTCTTCAACTGGAAGAATACCGCCTGATGCTCAAGATTGTCGCCGCCGGTTTTAAAAACGTTTTCGTGATTGACGGAACGCAACTTGTACCTGACGATCCATCGTGTTTTGTGGACAATATCCATCCCGGTGATAAAGGCATGAAGATTCTGGCCAAAAATCTGCTGCAAAAAATCAAATAGCCGTATGATCTTCAATCAAAATTACACAGGTTATTTTCGCCAAATCCAGAGATGTAAATCCACATCCCGGGTATCTGTTAAAATCACAGCCCAATGGCAAAGTTTAATATTTGCTTGATTTATGCGAAATTGGAGTAAAATTATAAAGTCCATGCTTCTTGTGTTTTATGCGTAAAAATTATGGGGGCTTGTGCTGTGCTTCAATTTATTTTCGAGGATGATTAATGCAGCAATTCTGCGAAAAATGTGCCAGGTACACCGAAACGGTTTCCGGTGAAGTCGGTGGCAAGTTCTGTTCTGTATGCGGCGGGTTCAATTCCAGCGGGCGTATTGCTCCGGAAACGGTTATCGGCGGTTTCAAAATTATTCTGGAACTGGGTCGCGGCAGCAACGGGATTGTTTATCTTGCGAGGCAATTAAGTCTTGAACGCGACGTCGCGCTAAAAATACTGTCTGATGAAAAATCCCGTGACGAAACATTTGTTGATGATTTTTTTCGCGAAGCCAGATCTGCTGCCGCCCTTAATCACCCGGCGATAGTTCAGGGATATGATGCCGGACTTACCGAGGATGGAATTTACTTTTTTGCCATGGAACTCATTGACGGCGAAACCATGGACAATAAAATTGAACGGGAGGGGGCGCTGGACTTTAATGAGGCGGTAAATATCGCACTGCGGATAGCCGAGGCTCTGCAATATGCCTGGGATCGTCAAAAACTTACGCACGGAGACATTAAGCCCGCCAATATTATCATCAACCGCCACGGCGAAGCCAAGCTTGCGGATTTGGGGCTGGCCAAATCCGCGTATGAGGAGAATTCATCCGAAATCATGGCTACTCCCATGTATGCCTCCCCTGAATTAATCAGGGGTGATGTTGACCGTGTCAGCGTCAAGTCCGATATTTATTCTTTTGGAATAACCCTTTATCACATGCTTGCCGGCGAACCGCCGTTTAATGAAAATGATGCTGAAAAAGTGATGCAGATGCATCTGAATGTCGAGCATGAGCCGCTCGCGGAAATATTTAAGATATCCGGATTCCCGAAGGATTTCTCGGATTTTGTTGATCGGCTTATCGCGAAAGACCCGGATAAACGTCCGGAATCATGGAACGAAATTGTTGAGTATTTAAAAGCCGCTGCAAAGCTGAAATATGGACGCGGCAAACAACATCAAAATAAGCAGAACCGGCTGTCCGGGTTTTTGCATAATAAGCTGATTGCCGCCGCCATGGTTTTGTCTGTAACTGTTTTCATCGCAGCGGGAGCTGGCGGATTATGGTGGCTCGTTCACTCGAAGAAAAATGAATCTGCCAAGCCGGCATCGGCTGTTGCGGCTTCGAAAAATCCGGTTGCAGAGCGTAAAAAGAAAGTGGAAGAAATATGGGGTGCGGTACGCAGCGGACTCAAATATATGCGTTGCAATGATGCCGTTGAATCCATTAAAAGTTTTATGGCGGCGTATTCGCCGGAAGGCGCAGTGCAGCAGGAAGCTGATTCTCTGATAAAAGAATATCAGCAGCAGGCGGTGATTCAAGCGGAGAAGAAGGCGGCATTGGATGCTGCAAAAACTGCCGCGGCGGAAGATATTAAGGCGCTGGACGCTGCGCTGGCAGTTGAAAAGGTTAAAAGCTATGACGCGCAGGCAATGTTTGAAACGGCCTGCCTGGTGCAGAATTTTTTAAACAAATTCAAGACCGGCGGCTTCCCGGAAGGTTGTGTTACAGCAGAACAGGAGAAACGTTATACTGAAATGCTGACCAGCCTTGCCGTTTCGTCTGAGGAGTTGCGTGCCGCCGCCAGAAAAAAAAGGGTGGCTTTGACTTCCGCCGCAATGAAAAATTATGCTGAGAGCAGCAAAAAGAATATTGCTGAAAATGAGCATCGATTCAATTCGCTGAAAGAGTATGACGAGTATTTCGTCGGTTTGAATGAGTTCATGGAATTATCTGCGGCTAAGCAGAATTCCATTTTTTTCAAGAAGGTAGCTGACGCTAATGTAAGGAATATCGCTCAAGCTTTAAGACCAAGATTGAAGTTCATAGCTGATAATCTGCCTGAAGAAAACAGCCCGATGCCGGTATTTCTGAACAAAAGTGAACGGTTTGCCGGCAAGGAAATTCCATGGAGGGTCGATGAGTCAGGAAAGAATTATGCGTTTAGCTCCATTGATTCTGTTTCGCTGCATCTGGTCAATAAGTTGTCGGACGGCGCTTTTGAACGCAGGAAAATTCTTTTACAGAAGCTGACTAATCAGCAAATCACTATGCTGATTGACAATTGGATAGCTAAATCCGAGGTGAAACTGTCGGCGGAAGAATTCGGAAGGCTTGTCAACTGGCTCAATTCGATCAGAGAATATGCCACTCTGGATAAGCTTTTGAGTCGCTCCAATCTTCCGGCAATAAACGTTGCGCTCTGGAAAAGTTGTGTGAAGGATTTCAAGGATGCCGCAATCGAGAATCAAGCCGTCGAGGCTTTCGCAAAAATAACAGAAATTATGCGTAAGAATGAAAAACAGGCTACTTTGAACGAAATATTTGCTTTCCTTAAAAAATTTCATAATACAGAAACTGCGGCCAGGTATAGAGAGCATTTTGAAGAGTATATTGAAAATACGGTGAGATTTAACCCAGAATTGCAGATAAATGTTGTAATTGACAGGTTTGAAAAAGCGGTTAAATCAGGAATGCCCGAAGATGCGATGAATATAGCATGCGTAATGGTTCCCAGACTTGCATATTTGAAATGTTTCAGCGCTGAACAGCGTCAGGTTTTGATAGAGTGCCGCACCAGCAGTTTGAACATATTCCGTAAGAATGCCGATAAATTGCCGGAAGCCCCGCCGTTTGATCAGGCCGCCGCCGGTTATTTCTGGCGCTGGCAGCAGCAGAGCGGTTCCCGCTATTCCGGAGTGACAAATGATATTACGGGATTGTATGCGTTTATGGATATTGCCGACTGGAGCAATGTAAGGCAGTCATTGTTCAGGAAAAAAATCGAACCGGAATCCATGCTTGAAGGTACGGATGCCGGCAATATTGCCGCGCCGCTGCTTTATTATCTGAATGTTGCGGTAAACCGGTACAATGAAGACGCGCTCGAAACCAGAATATCGGATACTTATGAAAGTTTGCTTAAAAAAAATTCCGCCAATAAGGACAGTTCTGAAACTGCAATACTTAATACTGGCTGGGCAATGCGTTCAGCGCTGTTGTCCCGCAATCCGCGGGCACTCCTTTACGGCAGTGATCTGGCGCTTCGGAATGGATATGCTAAAGATGATTTCAGAAACGTGCTGCTGTATCTTCAGGCAGTTCTCCAGAAAGAGGATGCGACCGCCGGAAATTTCTCCATGCTGGCTGCCCGTTACAATAACTTGTATAAGAACTCCTCGGTGGGAAATGATTTGCTCTGGATCAATGCGGCTGATAAAATAGTCAGTAATGCTTCTGATGCCGGTCCCGCTTTGCAGGCGCTGGCCGGGAAAAAGTGTGTTTTCCCTGAACTGACTGCAACTCTTTTATGCGATGCCGCTGCCCGCAGCCTGTTTTTAGACAGACATATTGATGTAAAAGCAGTTCTGCAAGTGGTTGAGCCGGTAATTGGCGATGCTGTGATTTATGGTGAATTATGGTATAAAACCGCTTTGCTTAAAATTGTTACTTCTGCGACAGTATTCGAAATGGAGAAAGCAGCTTCGAGGATGTTGAATGATTACCGTATTTGTACTGTATCCTATTACCCGAGATTGCTTGAAACAATGATTATTGCCGCGTTGTTGAACAGTTCGCTAAACTCCAGGGAGGCCAATGCCAGTATGCGGCGTTTCACCGATCTGTCGCCTTTATTCTCTCCGTTTGAGCGTAAAATACCCGGATGTCTGGCTGCGCCGGCTCCTGGAAAATTCTTCATCCAGAATGTTGACCAGAATAAAATAGATGAGAACGGGTTCTGGATGGGATGCGCAGCCGCCGCTGCGGAAATTTCCAACAAACATATTGAAGAAGTACCGGCGGTAATTGACGCGTTGAACAAAACTTCAGCGCTGTTGTTCTGGCAGGAACGGCTGTTACTGCGCAGTATCGCCGACTTTGCCGCTGTGAAGCAGGCTGAAACAAAATAACGGAGTATACAATGTCGTTCCCGATTGAGGATAAACTAGTCATTGCTGTTGCGTCGAGCGCATTGTTTGACCTGACGGAGTCTGATGCGGTTTTTCAACGGGACCAGAATGAATATCGTCAATATCAGCGGGAAAATCAGGACCGGATTCTGGACCGTGGCGTCGCTTTTCCTTTCATCCGCCGCTTTCTCAATCTCAACCGGGCGATGCACGGCATGAACCCGGTGGAAGTGGTTTTGCTGTCTAAAAACGATACCGATACCGGCTTGAGAGTATTCAAATCAATTCAGCATTATGGGCTGGATATTTCGCGCGCGGCCTTTACCAGCGGCAAATCGCCGTTCAAATATATCCCCGCGTTTAATGTGTCGCTGTTCCTTTCCGCCGACCAGAGTGACGTCAAGGCCGCAATCAATGCCGGTTTTGCTGCCGGTACAGTATTGAAAACGGTGTTCAACGATGATGAGAAGGACCATGAGCTGCGCATTGCTTTTGACTTTGACGGTGTAATTGCCGACGATGAAGCTGAAACCATTTACCAGCAGACTGGAAATATTGACAAATTTCACGATTCAGAATCCCAAAAAGCCGGGGTTCCGCATGATCCCGGTCCGCTGACCGGGCTGTTTCAGAAACTGGCATTTTTGCAGAAGCTGGAATTGAAGTATGAGTCTGAGCATCATGACTACAAGCGCATGCTTCGTACCGCCATTGTCACTGCCCGGAATGCCCCGTCGCATGAGCGGGTTGTGACTACTTTGCGCAGTTGGGATGTTACCGTGGATGAAACTTTTTTCCTGGGGGGGATTCAAAAATCCCGTATCCTTGAAATCTTCCATCCGCATATTTATTTCGACGATCAGCGGCTTCATCTTGACGCGTCTGCCGGAGCAGTTCCTTCTGTTCACATCCCTTTCGGCATAACCAACCGGAAATAAGCATCAAAGGCGGGCTTTGCCCGCAACCTGAAAGCCATGGAATTCAATACTCCTCACTCCTCACTCCTCACTCCTCACTCCTCACTCCTCACTCCTCACTCCTCACTCCTCACTCCTCACTCCTCACTCCTCACTCCTCACTCCTCACTCCTGGCATTTCGTTTTTATCCATCGCCAGACGTTTTTCACGTTTTCTTCTGGCGAGCAGCAGCAGCCAGGTCAGGGATAGAAAACTTGGAAAGATGCTGATGCCGGTAGATACAACCAGTTCCATCAGATTTTCCTGAACGTCTTTTGATCCTGAGAAAAATCCCATTACCGTCAAGCAGAGCAGACAGGAAAAAAATGAAACGAGAGCTGTTATCAGAAAAGCTTTTTTCTCACTTTTCACTAAATGAAAAACCGGCAGCCCGATGCAGATGATCACCAGCAGACTTGGTACCAGAATTAACAATTGCTGCAATTCCGTTGCCACAACGCACAGAAAAAACGGTCCAGCCGCAATAATTATCAGATTTAAAAGAGATTTTGATTTTTCAGTCATCATGCTTTCCTGTAATTCGCATAATATTACTTTGTATTGCCGTCTTTTCAATATGGCACGAGTTCTTCTGCAATTTTAATTTTTTAACTCGATAAAGCAATGCGGGGTTGACTTATTGCTTGACATCATGTATTTTAATCGAGTTGGCACATTGTTTTAATTTATACTTTTTATATATATGGAGGTTTGGGGATGGCCGGGAAAGTCAGGTTCGGAATCATTGGTACCGGGGCAATCGCAGCTTTGCATGCTGAGGCAATAATGGCCTTGGAAAATGCGGAACTGGTTGCAGTTTATGATAAAGTCACTGACAGATGTCGTGCATTTGCAGAGAAATATCATGTCCGGGCAGTGGATGATTTCGATGAATTTTTATCCGATAAAACCATCGATGCTGTTACTGTCGCTACGCCAACGGGTTTTCATGGTGCGGTGGCAATCCCGGCGGCCAGGGCAGGGAAACATGTTTTGTGTGAAAAACCGCTGGATGTTACCCTGGAAAAGGCCGATGCCATTATTGAAGAATGTGAAAAGCATGGAGTGGTGCTTTCCGCAGTGTTTCAGTCTCGTTTCGCTAAAAACATTCAGTTACTCAAAAAGACTGTTGATGAAGGCCGTTTCGGCAGGATCGTCCTGGTCAGCACCCAGGTCAAATGGTTTCGCTCGCAGGAGTATTATGACAGCGCGACCTGGCGCGGCACCTGGGCGCTTGACGGCGGCGGCGCGTTGATGAACCAGTCAATTCATACCATTGATTTGCTGTTGTATATCAACGGCGACCCTGATGAAGTTTTCGCTTATACCGGAACTTTGACCCATGAACGGATCGAAGTCGAAGACAATGCCTGTGCCGTAGTCAAATACAAAAACGGTTCTATGGGCGTTATTGAGGCCAGCACTTCCTGCGCTCCCGGTTTTCCGCGCCGGATCGAAATATCCGGTTCAAACGGCACTGCGGTGGTGGAAGACGACCTGATAGTCCGCTGGCAGTTCGTCGATGAGCAGCCGGAAGATGCGGAAATCAGGTTGAAGGGTGCCGTTTCTGAAGGTATGAAAGGTGGTTCCGGAGATCCTATGACAGGAATCAATCATGAAGGTCACCGCCGCCAGCTTGCCGACATGGTTGATGCCATCCTCGCCCATAAAAAACCGCTGTTGTCAGGACGCGAAGGACGCCGTGCCGTTCAACTGATCTGTGGAATCTATGAATCCGCCCGCACCGGAAAACCGGTAAAGTTTTGAAATTTCGGAACTCGGTGCGAGTTCCAATTTTATATTCTGCGTTTCATTTATCAATAAAGTTTGCCGGAAAGCTTTTAAGCGTTATATTGATACTATCATTTTTAAATAATTTTACATGGGGTGCAGAATGGCGCTTAAATTCGCTTTTGCCGGTTTCCGGCACGGACATATTTTTAGTTTGTTGAACAGATTGAAAGAAACTTCAGGATGTGAGATCGTTGCCGCTTGCGAAGAGGATGCCGCTACGCGGGAGACAATGGTGAAAAATCCGGATGTGAAGATCACTCATACCAGTATTGACAAAATGCTCAGCGATTCCGGCTGCGATGTCGTCGCGGTCGGAGATTATTACGGCAAACGCGGCTCAATCATCATTAAAGCGTTGACTGCCGGCAAACATGTGATTGCCGACAAGCCGTTATGCACCAGTATTGAAGAACTCGACCAGATAGAAAAGCTGGCGAAGAAGGGTAAACTTAAAATCGGATGTATGCTTGATCTGCGGCAGCAGCCCAATATGGTCGGAGTCAGAAATCTGGTTCAGCGGGGAATGCTGGGCGATATTCACGGCATCAGTTTCGGCGGACAGCATCCGCTGATGCCCGGAAAGCGTCCGTCATGGTACTTTGAAAAAACCAAGCACGGCGGAACCATCAATGATATCGCCGTACACGGCATTGATATAATTGAATGGATCACCGGCATGGAAGTAACCCACCTCAATGCAGCGCGATGCTGGAATGCCTTTGCGAAAGATTATCCGCATTTTGAAGATGCCGGACAGTTTATGTTATCTATGCAGAACGGCTGCGGCATTCTTGGTGATGTTTCATATTTTGCTCCTGATTCCTGCGGATATGGAACTCCGTTTTACTGGGATTTTAAATTCTGGGGCACGAAAGGGGTTGTTTCCGCCAATATTGTCGAGAACACATTCAAAGTGGCATTCGCCGGAGACAAGGGCGTCAGCATCATGTCGCCGCCTGCTAATCTCGGCCCTGACTATTTGCAGTTGTTCATTGACGAAATCAGCGGAACGCCGGGAGCGCTTAATACCCAGTCAATACTGGCGGTATCCAGAAAAACCTTGAGAATCCAGCAGGCTGCCGATAGAAAAATCAGCGGCATGAAACTGTAATTCCGTCCGGATTATTGGCCGATTACCATAAAAATGCCGGTCCCCTGACCGGCATTTTTCTTAGGAACTGGAACAAAATAAACTATTGAATTTGCGGCATGTTTCAAAAAGGGTTAGAGATAGTTGACATTTTTTGAGATGCCGTCATTGAGAGCCGCAGGCTCGAATCATATCAATCCTTATATGTTTCGTTCCTACGGAACTCGAAATTTTAATTATCATTAATTCACCGGACTAAAGTCCGGCGCTACAATATGTATCGCTCCGCCGGAGCTTGTTTTGACTGTTTTGCGTTATTT
>CAIPAT010000411.1 GCA_903863035.1 uncultured Lentisphaeria bacterium | reverse complement strand
GTATTTCCGCACCGCCCATTCCGGACAGCCGTGAAGGTGAAACAGCATTATGACCTTCAAGTCGTATTTTTCGCTTAGCTCCAGGAAACGATCTATGTAATCGAAATCAATCTTGTTGTCATCATACTCCAGCACCCCCCAAACCAGCCAACATCGAATAGTATTGAAATTCAATGTTTTCATTAAACACATATCCCGCTCCCAGTCCTCTGGCGTAGGATTGCATCCCCTTAAATATTGGGAACCGAAAGTGAATTCTCCTGACATCTGCAAAAACTCCCGCTTTTATTTTCAAGGCTTTTGAAACAAATATAAAAGAAACCTTTTCACAATAATATAGAACGCTTACATGCTTAGTCAATCATTAAATATGATATATTTCATTGTGCAAATAAGTCTGGTTATTTTAAGCAACATATTGATATTAAGATGAAAAGGTTTATTATAAATATGAACTTCACACGAAATCAGGGCATGATTTTGAAAAGGTTTTATGAATATCTGCAACATTGACACAATAGCGAAGCAGTGCGGGGTGTCGAAGGCTACTGTATCCAGGGTGTTCACCGGCAAGGGGCGCGTAAGCGACCAAGTGAGAAAACTGGTTCTGCTTAAGGCACGGGAACTGAATTACCGTCCACAACAAATGGCGACCCGGGAGAACATAGCCATTGTTTGTGAAGCTGCGATTGACTTTCTTGGAGAATACGGGTTTGCCCAGGTTATTATCGGATATATCATTCACGAAATCAACCGGCTTGGATACCAGCCATTGATTATCGAGGCCAGCAAGATTGATTCTTTGATTCCACAACACACAAAAGCCGTAATATTATTCCTCCGGGACGAGACAATAACTGATTATGAACAACAACTGAAGAACCTTTCAGTTCCCAAGATAACCATCAACCGCATGATTCCGGGTGTTCACTGTTTTTGCAGCGATCATGCCATGGGCGTCAAACTGGCAGTTGCTCACCTCTCCTCGTATGGACACAGGCGCATTGCACTTGTGCTGGATAATTCCAAGAACTGGGCCGGGAAGGAGCGTCAACGCGGTTATGGTGAGGCTATGGGGCAATTGGAGCTGCCAGAACTGCCGGCATTCACGTATCGCCCTGAATTCAGCATGATTGAAGTCATGTCTGAAGTCATGCGCTACAGGGCGACGGCCGCGATCATCTGCGGAGAAAGTATTGGCACGGAGGCCGCATACGCATTTAACATATTGAGGCTAAAAGTTCCCGAGGATATCTCAATCATATCATCGGAACGCCCCGCTTTTTCCCGTTGGTGCAACCCTCCCCATACCACCATTGATCACAATATCCAGATGATTTGCTCGGAATTATTCTCCTCGATTGAAAAAATCATCGCTAAGCCGGATATGGATCCGTTGATAAAAATATTTCCTAGCAAGCTGATAGAAAGACAATCAGTCGCCTCAGTTATACTCAACTAGGCTGAAAATTTAAAAATAGACGAGCAAGATTGTGTATCGGATTTTATCGTTCCGACTGAAGGGCGATATGAATATCGTCCGATGGAGGAACGGAAAAATACGGACGCAAGATGCTAGCCGCATGGCGGTCTCTCAGAATGCGAACCAATTCACAATTATCATAGGATCCTAATGAATATGTTTCTCTTCCCCATCTGTGTACTCTAAAACAACTAAATATCTTTAATCCGTCTTCAAGTCTTAGAATCTAAGAATTTATTATTGTTAGAGTACTCAGAGTAAAAAGGATATTTCTTGCTTTACATTCCCACTT